>NZ_JACJKP010000653.1 GCF_016901605.1 Gemmiger formicilis | reverse complement strand
ACTTTGCCAAGGAGATTGCGGCTCTGCTGCGAGAAACCTACGGCAGCAAAATCAAAGTGTTCGGAACTGAGATTCCCCATTCCGTCCGGGCAAAGAAAATCAGTGCCGAGGGCAAGAGTATTTTTGCCCATGACCCCAAGGGCAAAGTGGCCGAGGGTTACAAGAATCTGACCCAGGAGGTGATGAAACTTGAAAAGCAGCGCGAAAAAAGTAGAGCTTGCTCCATACGATGACTTGTTTTCCACCGAAGAAAG
>NZ_JACJKP010000652.1 GCF_016901605.1 Gemmiger formicilis | reverse complement strand
GCGGTACCGGCAGTGGTGGGCACTGCGATGGTGAACACTGCATGCTTCTTGGTGGGCGCCACGCCTTCCAGGCTGCGCACATCGGCAAATTCAGGGTTATTGATGATGATGCCGATGGCTTTGGCAGTGTCCATGGAGGAACCGCCGCCGATGGTCACGATGCAGTCCGCTTCGGCGGCCTTGAAAGCGGCTACGCCGTCCTGCACATTCTGGATGGTGGGGTTGGGTTTGATGTCGCTGTAGAGGGCATAAGC
>NZ_JACJKP010000651.1 GCF_016901605.1 Gemmiger formicilis | reverse complement strand
CTGAACCGGGAATTCGTACAACAGGTTTTGCAACAGTCGATCCAATGTTTCTGCGGTCATGGCAACGCAATTGATCGGGAACACTGCGTGATTATAACGATCGGCCATTTGCGCAGCTAACTGCTGGGCAGCGTCCGACTCCGGTTCAGCACAGTTGAGTAAAATAATATAGGGTTTGCCGATCGCGTCCAGTTCCTCCACAATCCGCTGTTCCGCCTCGCAATAGTTTTCTCTGGGAAGATCAGCCACGGAAC
>NZ_JACJKP010000650.1 GCF_016901605.1 Gemmiger formicilis | reverse complement strand
TGCTCTGGAACTGCTTTTTGGCCGGATCAGCCAGCGTCGTTCCCAGGCGGTGACCGTCACGGTGCCTACTCACCTGAAGATTGGAGACACGGCCTAACTTACTGAAGCGGTTATCAGAGGGCATTCCCTCTATAACAGATAAATTTAATAGTAACCCCAGAAACGTTTACAGAAACAACAAGGAGGATCACAGAATGAAAAAAGCATTTTCTCTCCTGCTGGCTGGTGTGATGTGTGTTGGCCTGTTGGCTGGCTG
>NZ_JACJKP010000649.1 GCF_016901605.1 Gemmiger formicilis | reverse complement strand
GGGGATTGATCAGCGCCAGAAAAAAAGTGATATAGGGCAGTGCACACATCCACAAAGCAGGCCGGATGCCCTGGCCTACCATGGACAAACCGGCAGCCAGGCAGCCGAAGAACAGCACCTGGTTGACCAGGTGGGTAAAGCGGATCAATCCCCGCTGACCGGGGGAATGGCAGACTGCCGCCAGGGCGACCTGAGAGGCCTGGCGGAAAAGCCGCCGGGACTGGTCAAAGAACCCCGCTTCCAGCCGGGCCCACGC
>NZ_JACJKP010000648.1 GCF_016901605.1 Gemmiger formicilis | reverse complement strand
TGCCATCCGCCAGGGAAATCCGATACCCGGTGGAATTGCCCACCGCAGGGTCCGGGATACAATAGCCGTACAGGGCCGCTCCGTCGCACCAGCCCACCATCACGTTGCGCAGGTCCTGGGACGTCTGAATATCCTGCCGGGAGGCACCGTCCCCCTCGATGCAATAGAGGCCCGCCGGGGCGGAACATTCCTCATACCGGCCGCGGCAGAAGGTCACCAGTTCCTCGTCGGTCAGGTCCTCCCACCCCTGGGGACG
>NZ_JACJKP010000066.1 GCF_016901605.1 Gemmiger formicilis | reverse complement strand
TTCATAGGAGAGCAGGGCGTCCGCTTCGGTGAACTGGTCCATGATCTTCTTCTGGCGGACGGTGGCGAGACCATCGTCCCACCGGCTGTCAAAGTCGTAGCCGTCCCGCCGCCAGTTGGCAAAATCCGGGAACCAGGCTTTGGAGATAAAACCCGCCTTCTTGCCAAAAAACTTGCCGTAGGCCACCCGGCCACTGCGGGCAATCATCTGCCGCCACTCCCAGGGGGCACGGGCGGCGTCGCCGCTCCACCAGTCGGTGGGACAGGTGCGCTCCTCCGCCGAAAAGCCGTCGATACCGTTGCGGAACAGGGGCAGGAATCCCACCTTGTCAATCCAGTCCACCAGTTCCTGCCAGCTGTGGATACAGGTCGGGTCCTCCCAGGCCGGACCCCGCATGATCCACTCCCCGTTTTCCACTGCCATCCTGCCGTCCCCCTTTCTGTCTCTGGTAAGAACAGTATAACACAAAACGCCCCGGGCGATGGCCAGGGCATTTTGACCCGCTGGGGAAGAAAAGGAGAATCGTCCATAAGGTAAGAGAAAACGCAACAAGTGAACTTAACAACTTAAGTTTTTGTTATGTTTCTTCACTTATTGCTGCATTACCACTTATGTTGCTGCGATTCTTTCTTTACTTTCCGTCCTGAATCCGGTATTTAACCCGGTTGCCGTAATGGACTGAAGTCAGCAGACCGAGGCGCTCGAATTTGAGAACGAAGCTCCGGATTGTGGCATAAGCCGCATCGCCGAAGTCTTTTTCCAACCGCTTGGTGGAAAACTCTTCGCTGCCATAAGCCGTGAGGACAAACTGCCAGAGCGCCCGTTCCTTCTCGGTAACCTTCCCTTGCCGCAGCGCCTCCTCGAAAGCCTGCAGCGTCCGGAGCTGCAGCAGAGCTTCTTCCAGCCGGTAATACACCGATTCCGCAAAATAGACCAGGAACGGCGTCACATCCAACACGCCGCTGAACAGCTGATTCTGTTCCACCCGGGTGTACGCCTTATAATACCGGGCGCAGCTTTCCTCCACAAAGCGGGACATCGGCACGAACAATGCCGACGAATATCCCTGCTGCACCAGATACCACAAATGGAGCAGACGCGCCATCCGGCCATTTCCGTCAAAGTAGGGGTGCAGATAGGCAAGCCCAAAATGCAAAATGGCTGCTTTGATCAGGTCATTCTGTGCTGCTTTTTCGGCAGCAAATGCCATCAGTTCTTTCATGTAGGCCGGCAGTTTCTGCCAGGGCAATCCGGTATGTTCCGTTTTGCCGTCAATAACCGTCACACCGTCATGGCGATACCAATGGCCAGGGAGCAGGCGATCTTCCTCCGGCAGGAAGTCGCCAATGGTCATCTGATACAGCCGAAAGAGATTTTCCTCCGTGATGGTATGGGACCTGTCCGCGATAAATTCCAGACCCTGTTTCATGCCATAGATGCGATGTTCCTCTTCATTCTCGGGTGCCCGGCCGGACAAAATCCGACGCACGCTTTCCCGGCTGGTGTCAATCTGTTCGATTCGGAATGTAGACAGGATTTCGTCTTCCATCGCCTTGGTTCCATACAGACGGGAACTCTGCTGCAGCGTCAGCAAAACACGCGCCGCCGACAGCGGAATTGGTACCGCCTTGTCCAAGCATACCATGGAATTCCCGTCAAAGTCATGCAGCGGCAGTTCCTGATAGAAATACTGCTTGTGCAGTGTGAGAAATCCCTGCAGATTTTCCTGGCCGTATTTATACCCCATCTTTTTCAGGTCCAGCTGTCCGGGGTCCGAGAGCATCTTGGCGAATACGGAAGAGTCCATGGGAGTCCTTTCTGTTGTGATAGAAAGTAGTATCAATTAGTATCAGTGTACAAAAGATTTCCTTTCTTGGCAATAGCTCCTGTTCGCTCGTATTGTAGCAGAGTGGGAAAAAGCGGTATAATATATTCGATTTTATCTTCACGCGAAAAACGCAGTTTCTTTTTTGATCATATAAAAAGAAAGGATGAATTCATTTTGAAGAACAGTGCTTCTAACGGAAAAGCACATCAGAAAATCGATGGCAAACAGCTTGCGCATTCCCTTGGTGAAGCAGCTTCGGCCGCTGCTGACAATGTGGGAAAGGCTGCGGTATCTGTTGCCGGCAAAACCAAAGAACTGGCTTCCAAATCTCAGGCGGCCGTCTATGGAGCTCTGGACCAGAACGGCGACGGTGAAGTCAACATCGAGGATGTCATTTTGATGGGGCTCCGGGTGCCGGGGATTCGGGTCAACCGGGAGCAGTTCCTTCGCAAGGAGCTGCAAAGCAAATGCACGCCCGAAGTGATCGAAAACGCGGTATCCTCCACACCGCTTCGCGCCGGGATTCCGCAGGAACTGATCAACCGCATTGCCGATGAAGTCATTCAGTATGAGCGCGTTTGCGTGTCCGGCATCTCTGCCGCTCTGGGTATGCCGGGCGGTGTTGCCATGGCGGCCACGATTCCCGCCGACATTGCCCAGTACTACGGGTATATGCTCCGTGCCACCCAGAAACTGATGTATCTCTATGGCTTCCCCCAAATTGATGTGGAGGAAAACGGCCAGGTTTTTGATTCTGAAACGATGAATCTTCTGATTCTCTGCATGGGTGTCATGTACGGCGTCGTTGGGGCAAACAACGCTCTGAAGGCGGTGGCCAAGGCGCTGGGAAACGGCGTGGAAAAGCAACTGCTTCGCCGGGCCTTGACCAAAGGCACCATCTTCCCCATTGTAAGAAATGTGTCCAAGTGGTTTGGCGTGCGGATGACCAAACAGATCTTCGCCGGGTTCTTTAAAAAGGCGATTCCAGTGGTCGGCGGTGTGCTGGGCGGCGGAATCACCTATCTGTCTTTCAAGCCCTGCTGTGATAAGCTGAAGGCCTCCTTACAGAACACGATTCTGAGCAATCCGGATTATCAGAACTCCGAAGCAGAAGATGCCATTCTGGCCGAGTTTGCCGATGTGACTGCCAGCGGGTGTGGAGCTGTCCCGGGAACGGTATAGTTCCGGAGCTCGCCGGCACTTTGTGGATGGAGAGGAGTGATTTTTGCCTTGTGCATAAGAGATCAAGAATCCGCCAGAATTCGTAAAGCACGTAAACAATTGGAACGAAAAACCGCACAGTGGCTCTTAAAGGAAGATGCCGCTTCCGACCAGGCATTCGATAAAGCCGCCCATGCCTATCTGGGAAAGCTGCATTACAAATTATACAAATATCAGGGAATCCCAGATTGCAAGGCCAAAGGCGAAGACTATCTGCGCTTGAAAAGGCACCTGCAAAATCATGAGATGAGCCTTTCCAGTCCAAGTACATTCAACGATCCATTCGATTGCCACATGGCATTTCCCGGCACTTCCAGGCAGGACCTTGCTACGCGTTCCCGAGACATCGTGAATACCATCTGGCGCGTGGGATGCCTGACAGAAAGTCCCTGTAACCGACTGATGTGGTCACATTATGCTGACAATCACCGAGGGCTGTGTATTGAATATGATTTTTCTGCCTTTGATCCTTTTACTGCCAGAGTCACTTTTGCTCCTGTAATCTATTCACCAAACCGTCCGCAGGTTCCGGAAAAGCTTTTGAACGATGTTGCCACAGATCAGCTTGACCGGCAAGATTTTCGCTTCCTGACAAGTACACTCTTTACGAAAGATTCCGTTTGGCAATACGAATCAGAATGGCGAATTGTCAAGGGCGTTCATACCTGTGCATCGTACACAAAACAGTCTTGCAGTTCTAGATGTGGGCTTCCGTACTCTATTCCCGAATGTTATCTAGCACCCTCCCTCTATTATGAATTTGAGATGCCGCCCATCTCCGCTGTATACTTTGGTGCTTCCATAGATGACTCTTGCAAAGGACAGGTTGCCAAAAAGGAATTGCAAGAACTTTGCAGCCGTGCCGGTATTCCAACCTTTTCCATGCGGTTGGATGAAGTAGGCTATGCTGTTCGTCCGATTCCAGAATAATACCAAGCCCCCCGCAGCGGCTGCTGCGAGGGGCTGTTTTTTTATTCCTTTCGTCTTTACTCTTTCAGCGGTTTCTCCAGCGCTCTCACGAAGGCCTCATCCTGCTCCCGCGTGCGTTTGGCTGGCCCTTTCGGGTGCTTGCCGGCACGGAGGAGTTTTTTGTTTTCATGCCGACGGGCCAGCAGACCGTCAATGTTCCGGGCCGTGTACTCCAGCCCGTTTTGGTTGAGCACTCTGGCCCGCCGAGCCAGGCACATACTGGCAAGCCCATAGTCCTGGGTGATGACAATATCCCCCGGCTGCACCCGGTTGACCAGGGCAAAGTCCACGCTGTCAGCTCCCTTGTCAAAGACCAGCGTCTCAGCACCCTCCCGCTCGATGTGATGGGCCATATCACAGAGGATTTTCACCGGCACACCATGGAACCGGCCAATTCGCACCGTCAGGTCCACCACCGGGCAGCCGTCTGCGTCAATCAAAATCGTTGGCATCCTGATTTCCTTTCTGTTCCGTTATTGCAAGAGCGACAAAACACCAAGAAGGATCACAATGATCATGAACAGCCCTCCCAGTTCGGCCAGGCTCTGCAGCAAGCTTTCCTCTTCCTTGGGAGGCACATTGTGCGGCTTTTGCTCCACCCGTTTTGCTTCGGAATGCTTGGAACTTTTCGGAAAATTGCGATTGAATGTCTGTGTATAAATGTACATACCCATCAATTCCCTTGCCAAAATAGCCGAAATCCCAGTCTTTCATGGCAGCCATCCTCCTGACCATCTGCTTTTCTATACATACATTGTAGCACAACGCCAGTCCTATAATGGGTATCGCAAGTCTATGCCGCCGTTGATCGGCGGCTTTTTGTTTGTATTGTAGCAGTTTTATCTTTCTTTTCCTCCTTTTTTCAAAAAAATGAGATAAATATCGCAAAAGTTGCGAGGTTTGCCTGCTATGATGGCAGCGCAAAAGGAGATAATGCAAAAAAACTTTTTTAATGTAACAAAAGTTGTTAGGTTTTTCTGTTATGCTCCCAGCAAAGCAGCTTTTCTATTATGAATTTTCTGAGAACATTTTTTAAATATGCCAGGATATGGCATATTTAGCTGATAGGCTGATTATGGGTGGCTGCAAAACAGAGTGTTTGTCATGCCATCTGTAAATTCTTTATGAATCCTTGTTTAAATCGTAAGGTTTATTTCCTATTTGCGCATTAAGCTGATAAACAAGGGGGCAGTGAATCTTATTAAGATTCACTGTCTGATTGAACCAGGCAGGTGTGAATCTTAATAAGATTCACAAGGACAGCTGCTTTTCAGAAAAAGTGAATCATAGCATGATTCACTTTTTTCACATGACGAGGGAAAGCCCAGGAAAGTGAATCATAGCATGATTCACTTTCTCACCGGCTTTTTCCCACCGACTGGGAATGAAAAGGGGCCCAAAGGCCCCCAACCTGCTGGCAGACGGTTTTGCTAGCATAGCGTTTGGATATCCAAACGCCTTTTTCCTTGGGAGAACCCAAACCCCTGCCTTTTGTTTCCAAATACGTCGCCGCAACAATCGCGCCTTACAACCCTCCCCGGCCGGATTGTTAATTCTGACCGCAACCGCAAAATCAACTTTATAAGCCCTTATTTCCGTAAAACCGTTGACTGACGGTCGGTATACCGATATACTGGATAGTGGAAGGAGGGGAACTGTATGGATCTGCAAGGCTATCTGGATAGCAAAAATATTACCAAATATCGCTTGTCAAAAATCAGCGGTGTTCCCAAAACAACCATTATAGATATTTGCTCCGGGAAAAGTTCCCTGCAAAAATGTTCTGCCCGGACCGTGCAGCAGCTTGCAAAGGCGTTGGGGTGTACTATGGAATTCATCCTGACTTTGGATGCGGCGCAAAGCTACGACAGAGAAAGCGGCCTGCCAAAACAAAAGAACTACCTGGAACGCGGTTTGCCCGCCTATCTTCAATCTTCCTTGGAAAATATGATTACTTCCTGGAAACTTGTGGATAATGGAAAGAAAGATTACCATTGGGATCTGAATTGGAGCGAACTGAATGCGGATATCAATTCGGCAGAGGTGGAACAAGAGATTTCCCCTGAACAGGCTTGGTACCTGCGGGAGAAATATTTAAGGATGAAACGAGGTGATTGACCTGTGATTGATTTTACAAACCTTCCTGTACGGAACAAGACCTATGCAGGTGCAAATGGCAGCAAGATTTCCGTGTTATACAACAACGAACTGTATATGTTAAAGTTTCCTGCTGCACCTTCCATCAATAAAAACCTGAGCTATGCCAATGGGTGCATCTCGGAATACCTCGGTTCCCACATTTTTGCAATCGTCGGCATTCCCGTACAGGAAACTCTGTTGGGAACGTATACCAAAAACGGAAAAGAAAAAATTGTCGTTGCCTGTAAGGACTTCACCTCGGGCGGTCTTGTATTGCAGGATTTTGCCTCCCTGAAAAATACGATTATCGATTCTGTCCACAACGGCTACGGCACAGAACTCAGCGATATTATCAAGACCTTAGAAGAACAGCACGCTATGGACCCCCAACAACTCAAGGACCGGTTCTGGGATATGTTTATTGTCGATGCTCTCATTGGCAACTGGGACAGGCACAATGGCAACTGGGGATTTCTGTACGACAGCAGAACCGACGAAATATCGCTTGCTCCGGTTTACGACTGCGGAAGCTGTCTGTTTCCACAAGCAGACGAAGAGATCATGGAAAGAACATTGGAAGATCCTGCGGAGTTGGAATTGCGTATCTTTGAAAGACCTCTTTCGGGTATCAAAGAAAACGGCCAGAAAATCCAATATTTCAAGTTCATTTCCTCCCTGAAAAATCCGGACTGCAACAAAGCCCTGAAGCGAATCGTTCCCAGAATCAATATGAACCAGATTTATGGTCTGATCGAAACAACCCCGTTCCTATCGACGCTGCAAAGGAATTTCTACAGAACCATGCTCCGTGCGAGAAAAGAAAGAATCCTGGATTTTTCTCTCCAAAAACTTCGCAAACGGGAACGTCTTCGGGAGCAGAGTCGTTGATTCATAGAAAAAGCCAAAATTTTGCGTAAAGCCAACGCAGAAAATTTCATATTTGGCGTGTATAGTAAAAAGTACTTTCTGGACCTTGAAAATTGAATATTCAGCACGATCGGTACGTTCCACGGAAAGAGAGCGAGAGATTGTTGGCGCCAGGATGGCCGCTATGGCCGGAGCGATTCCACAACGATCCAAGGGAAATCCCATAAGCCACCGGGATTTCTCCGCCAGGACCTTTCGAGTGGTGACAATGATACGCAGGTTTCCCCACACGTCAGATGGGGCTGCACGTTTCAGGTTGCAATCTTTAGACCTCCAACGAATGCAGGTGAACGGGCGGTGGCGCCCTGCCGGTCGTGTTCCTCCAGTCCGGGGGCGAGCGGCAAACAGGACTGATACTTTTCTTTTAATATAGAACTTGCCTGTGCAAGTGATTTTTATAAAAGCGCATATTGGCGTGCATTTTTTGATTTTTGAAAAGATATACGGGGAAAGTGTACCCTTTTGTATCCCATCATTACATACAAAGCACCCGGTGCCTTTGACAGAAATGTCGAGGGCACCGGGTGCTTTTTTGTTTTTCAAGAAAGGAAATGTCTATGTCAAACGAACTCAAAACCTATACCCTTCAGGAACTCTATGCCCACCCCATTGAGCCCATCTGCTGGCTGGTGGAAGGACTGCTGGCACCCGGGTTGTACTTTCTGGGCGGCTCGCCCAAAGTGGGCAAAAGTTGGCTGGCGCTGCAGCTCTGCCTGGCGGTCTGCCGGGGAGAACCCTTTCTCGGGTTCCGTACCCGGAAAAGTGAGGTACTCTATCTGGCATTGGAGGACGGGCCGCGGCGGCTGCACGCCCGCGCTTTACGCCTGACCGAGGAAGCGCCCGCCGGGTTGCACCTTTGCGGCCACGCGCTCCTGATCGGGCAGGGGCTGGAGCAGCAGCTGGATCGGATGCTGGTCGAGCACCCGGGCATCCGGCTGGTCATCATTGACACGCTGCAAAAAGTCCGGGCGGTGGCCGGTGCCAACACGTCTTACGGCAACGATTATCAGGATGCCGCCGCACTGAAAGAACTGGCCGACCGCTGCAATGTCTGTCTGCTGGTCATTCACCACCTGCGCAAAATGCCCGACGAGGACCCTTTCAATCGGCTGTCCGGCACCAACGGTCTGACCGGAGCCGCCGACGGCACCATTATTCTCATCCGCCAGAAGCGCCAGGAGGGAACGGCCCTGCTGACGGCCACCGGGCGGGATATCGAAGATGTGGAACTGACGCTGGAATTCTCCGACTGCTGCTGGAGCCGCAGCTGCTCGCCGGATGAGTTGCAGCTGATGTACCTTTTGCCATCCATCCGACAGTTACTTGCCACCGGGGAATTTCTCGGGTCCGCCACAGAGTTGGTGGAAAAGCTGGGGCAACAGGGCGAATTGTGGGGACCGGCGCAACTGTCACGCTACCTGCAAAGCCACAAGGATGTCCTGGCGGCGCAGGGAATTTTGCTGGACACGAAACGCAGCAACCACAAACGGTTTCTGTCGCTTTGCCTGGCGGAAAGTGACACGGGTGACGGCAATGACGCTTGTGACAGTGGGGGCCAGGCACAGGATATACCGTCACAACCGTCATCACCGTCACTGCCGTCACAGGCATCTTGATCGGGGAGGAACGCACATGGCTTATATTCAACAACGCGGAGAAAGAAAATATAAAATTACAGTTTGTAATGGATACACCGCGGCAGGCAAAAAGCGGATGCAGGCGCGCACCATCGACGTGCCCAAAGACATCCCCAAGCGGAGCATCCAGCAATATGTGTACGCCGAAGCGGAGCGATTGGAAAAACGATTCCGCACCGGCATCGACGAAAGTGAAAATACCAGGTTCGAGACCTACGCAGAGCATTGGCTGGAACGGATGGCCAAGCGATACAAAGCCAGCACACTGGCCGGCTACCGAAAAATGTTGGAGGTGGCGTACCCGTATATTGGAGGTTTGCCGCTCTGCAAGATGCGGCCGATGGTCCTGGAGGAACTTGCAGAAGAACTGCGCAAGCGGCCCGGGCGGGGCGGCAAGCCTCTGAGCGAAAACACCGTACATAAATATCTGGATGCCGTTTCCGCCGTCTTGCAGGACGCCGCGAAAAATGACATCCTGCTCTATAATCCTGCCCACCGGGTTGAAAAAGTCCGGGTGGAAAAGGTACAGCAGCGTATTCCCCAACAATGGGAGATGCAAAAGCTCCTGCAGTGCATTTTGCAGGAGCCGCTGCTTTATAGGGTGTACTACCTGATGGCCCTCTCCACTGGCCTGCGCCGCGGTGAGCTGTGCGCCCTTCGGTGGAGTGACCTGCACGGCGGCAATCAGGTGAAGATCCAACATTCCCGCAGCACTGTGGTAGGGCAGGGCGTGCTGGAAAGCGACACCAAGAACCACCGCACCCGCATCGTGGTCATGCCGCAGATCGTCTTCGACGAGCTGGGAGAACTGTTCACTGAGCAGGCCCTGGAAAACAACGGGGCCGACTGGAACGGGTTGATTTTCCAGCGAAAAGGCAAGCCGGTACATCCCAACACTTTCAGCCACCATCTGCGGCGGCTGTACGATAAAAACGGATTTCCCGAGGAATACCACCTGCACACCATGCGGCATTTCTTCGCCACCTATCTGCTGGAACACGGCACCAGCAAACAGGTGGCAGCCGACCTGCTGGGTCACGCAGATACCGCCTTCCTGGAACGAACCTACTGCCACCCGCAGGATATCTGCAAAGAGGAGGCTGCCGGGTTGTTTGATTCTCTGCTGGCACCGGCAGAGGAAGAATACTGCGACACTTTGCAAGACTGACATTCCCCGGGCAATGAGCTTGGAGGCAAGGCTTCTTCTTTTTTATTTCGATAAATCGTATTTTATTTTCTCTATATGCTCGCGAAAACTTTTATATTCTATGTACCTCAATTTAAGGTAATTATATAAGATTCTATTGGAAGGTGTGCAAAAACTACTGGCCAAAAATGAAGAACTGCGAGAGTGTGATTTGACAAAAACGCCGAAAGAGGCATCCGCACTCTCGGCAAAGTTGGTTGTTTTTTGGTTGCAAAAGCAGTCTTCTTTTCAAGCAAAATATTCAAAAAGCAGCGATGAAGCATTGGCTTCTGTATTGGCTTGACGCTTATGTAAAGCCCGTTTCCAAACCGTCCGGCTAAGGTATTTTTGATGTACTCGTATACCATACCCCTGTGTGCGAGGGGGTAGCTTGTGCAGTTGACAGACCGTACTTTTATTCGGGCAGAGGGAGTTTTTCTTTCTGCAGTACCGATTATAGTCTTCTTTGGAACCACTCGCCCAGCGAGTGGTTTTCGTTATACAAAACCGCCGCGCCCGGTCCCTGCCGGGAGGGCGGCGGCGTGGTATCAAAATTGCATCAGGAACAACACCCAAGGCTCGGTCTGGATGGATACGGATTCAGGATTTTATGTAGCGCCCCCGGAACAGGCCGCTTGAGGGATATTTCGCTTCTGCCGACCGGGAGAACCATCAATGACTCAGGGCTCCACCCGCACCGTCAGGCGGGAGGCGTGCAGTCCGCCGTGGTGTACCCGGTTGTGGGCCACCACGGTCCGGGCGGAGGCATAGCCTTCCCGGGTGTTGCTGTTGGGGAAGATGAAATTCTTGGCGCTGGAGGTGACGGTCACCCGGATGCGGTGACCTTTCCGGAAGCAGTTGGACAGCTTGGTGGTGCGGATCTTCAGGCAGACGATCTCTCCCTCCCGCAAAAATTCCGACCGGGCAAAGCCGTTGCGGTAGCGGGCGCTGAGCAGGCCGTCCGCCAGCTTGATGGACCGGCCGTTCTCGTCCACATCGGTAACACGCACCACAAAGTCGGTGTCCGGCGCGTCGGAAGAAATGTACAGCTCCGCCGTCATATCGCCGGTCAGGACCAGGTCCTCCTCCAGCACGGGGGAGGTGTAGCACAGCAGATCCTGGCGCAGTTCCTCCTGGGTGTAGTCCTCCGGCACCTCGATCTCGTTCTCCGACATATCGATGATGTGCAGGGAAGGATGCTCGGGGTCATAGGCGTAGCCGTCGCTGTTCTCCTGTTCCGGCTTGGCAAAGGTCAGCCGCCCGTCCCCGGCGGAGGTGTTGGCGTGGCCGTTGCTGTCCAGGTACAGGTGGGTGACCCGGGTCTCGGGCACCGGCCAGTTTTCAGCGGTCTTCCATACCTCCTGGCCCAGGGTGTAGTATTCCACCGGGGCGGTCTGGTCGATGCCGTTATCCACCTCCTTGAGGTGATGCTCGAACCAGCGGAAATACAGCCAGTCCAGATCAAAGCGCAGCGCCTGGCTGCCGAAGGATACCCCGTGCATGTCGTATTTGCTGTTGCCGCTGTGCTGCCAGGGCCCCAGAATGACCTTGCGCATACCCCGGGGGAAGTCGTGAACCAGTTCCAGGGCTTCGGTGGTGCCCATGCCGTTGTCGTCAAACCAACCGGACTGGATAAGTGCCGGAATCTGCGCCCCAGCGGAACGCTCCTGCCAGTTGGACTGACGCCAGAAATCATTGTAATCGCTGGGTTCCAGCCACCGGGTGATGAAAGGCACATCGTATCCCAGGGCTTTTTTGGGCAGGTCGGTCAGGGGGCGGATGTTTAGCACTTCCTCCCAGTCATCCCGCTCCATCAGCTCGGGGCGGAAGTTTTTCTGAGACACCGCAAAGGCCCAGGCCAGCATACCCGAGGTGAAGGACCCGCCCCGGCGGGGCAGATCCACAAAGGAGCTGCCCGCGCAGACCACGCTGATCAGGGCTTTCAGGTGGGGGTTGCCGCTGGCGGCGGCCGCCCACTGTACATAGCCCAGGTAGGAACCGCCCACCATGCCGATGCGTCCGCTGCACCAGGGCTGGGCGGCGATCCAGTTCAGGGTATCGTCGCCGTCCTCCACCTCGTGGTAGTTGGGCAGCCATTCACCTTCGCTGGCGTTGCGGCCGCGCACATCCTGTACCACTACCGCATAGCCGCGCTGAACGTAGCGGTAGTAGACTTCACAGCCGTCCTCCTTGCCGTAGGGGGTACGCACCAGCACCGCAGGTACTGGGGAGCCGCAGCCTTTGGGCAGATATACGTCGGTGGAAAGATTCACTCCGTCCCTCATGGGCACCGGGAAGGTTCCCGCGTGCTCTACCGGGAACAGCTGCTCCTCCGGCCAGGTCGAGCACCACAGGCGCAGGATGGTCTCCTCCTCGGCGCCGGGTTCCACCAGAACCGTGACCATCTCCCGGGCAGGGCAGGTGACGGCGATCAGCCGCCCCTCTTTCATCTGTTTGTTGTTGGGGAATTTTACATCCCGCTGCAGATAGCTGCAACCGTCCTCGCTGGTGTAGCGCTCGCCGCACAGCGAAACTTCCCCGGTGCCCTGCAGGCCCGCCTCGTAGTGGGACAGGTTCTGCCCCAGGGCGGCAAAGTCCATTTTTACAAAGGAACGGTAAAAATCCCGGTCCTGGTCGGTCAGCTCCTGCCAGTCCAGCAGCGCGCCGGTGTGCACGTCCAGTTTCTGGATCTGGGGTGTGCCGTCGCCCAGGCGCAGCCTGCCGTACAGGATGCCTGAAACATATAAGTCAAAATTGCGCATTTCCGTTTCTCCCGTTTTCTGCTCAGGCGCCGATGAGGGCGCGGATGGCGTAGGCTACACCGATGCCTACATAGTTGCCCAGGGCACCGGCCAGTACGCCCATGAGCAGACCGATGTTGATGAGGGTCTTCCACTGAGCGCTGGAGGCGATGAGGGCGGCAGTGGGGCCGTCCGAGATGCAGCCCACGATGGACAGCAGCACATACTCAAACTTGACTTTGAGAAGCCGGGTGATGAGCAGGTGCAGCAGGATGGAACAAGCGATGACGCAGAAGCAGAACAGGGTGATGTAGAAGGTGGAGCCGAAGAACTGCTGCAGGTCTACCGCAAAGCCGATGGTCACCAGGAACAGCAACGCTACGAAAAGGCCCAGGTCAAAGTTGCCGCGCAGCTTGCGGATGGCCGGCACCTGTGCCAGGATGATGGAGAAGGTGGTGATGAGCAGGATGCGCCCCGCGCTGCGGAATCCTTCGCCGAACACCGCATTGGCAATGGTGGTGGACACCCACACAGTGCCGAAACCGATGGCCAGCAACCAGGCGATCTCCCGGATGGACCATTCCTTGGAGGCCATCAGTTCCTCGTGGTCGCCGTCACCCAGCAGTTCCGCCTCGCTCATCTCATAGGGCCACAGTTTTTTCAGACGTTTGGAATTCTTGTACAGGGCGGGGGCGGCGAACATCAAGATCAGTGTGGGAATGCCCACCACATAGTCGGCGGCGTTGGCCGAGGCGATGGTGGTCTTGCTGGCCTCCAGGCCTACGGCGATGGCGGTCAGGTTGGAGCTGCCGCCGGTGTAGGTGCCCACGAACATGCCGGCCACCTTCCAGCCTTCGTCGATCTTGCCTGCGAACAGTACGCCGAACACCAGGGCCGCCACACAGACGCTGCATATAGCCGACACCAGCGCAATGACCGGCTCTTTGGACAGCTTGCGCATCTGTTTCAGGTCCAGGCTCAGCAGGCAGATGGAAACGGACAACGGCACGCAGTAGCTGCTGATGGCATCATAGGTTGCGCTGGAGGTGGGCACGATCCGCAGGTTGGACATCACGATGCCCATGACGATAACCGTCAGGGCCGGGCCCAGTGTTTTGAACGCCTTGAACCGCTGCAGCCAGAACCCCAGGGCGACTGTGGCGAACATGATGAACAGGAGCGCGCCTTCGGAGGAAAAAATCGTATTCGGCATAATGTACCTCTCTCTGCGGGGGGCCGCTTAAAAATCAATGTCGATGCCGAGGC
>NZ_JACJKP010000647.1 GCF_016901605.1 Gemmiger formicilis | reverse complement strand
CCGTTCAGCTCAGCTGCAAAGTATTGTGACCGCAAATCTCCCAATGGCGGGCAGCGCACCTGCAAGGAAGTGGCCGCCGAGGAAGTGGCAAAAAGCCGCACGGTGGACCCCGCGGTGGCGCTCTACACCAAGATCGGCAACAAGCTGAACGGCAGACTCAGCCGCTTTTTGTACATGTCCGATGCCTGTCGCAAAGCTACCATTACCCGCTGGAGGGCAGAAGTAAAGCCCCTGGTGTCGCAGGCATCGGAGCATC
>NZ_JACJKP010000646.1 GCF_016901605.1 Gemmiger formicilis | reverse complement strand
GCCCCCACCCAGCTGGTGCCGGGCCTGGAAGGGGCCGGCGGCCATGTGGCGGTAAACGCTAAAATGCAGACCAATCTGCCCGGCTGTTTTGCCTGCGGCGATGCCGTGGGCCTGCCTTACCAGTATGTGAAAGCCGCGGGCGAAGGCAACGTGGCGGCGCTTTCTGCCGTGGAATACCTGGCCGCCCGCAAGCGCAACGAAAAGGAGTAATGCACAATGGTACACGAAGTACACCACAATGATCTGACCCAGGCCCA
>NZ_JACJKP010000645.1 GCF_016901605.1 Gemmiger formicilis | reverse complement strand
AATTTTACTTAGCTTAAAATCTCATTTCGCAGTTCTATATTCAGTTTTCAAGGTACATCTGACGCCTTCGGCGTCATCTGTCTTGCTTCACCTTGCGGTGAACCAAGGACATCGACCCGTTTCCGGGACTCGACCATCGGGAATGTTATACTCGCGTCGCTTGCGCGCCGCTCGTATACCCTCGAGGGTCTTGCATAAGGTTTTGGGTTACCCAGCGCACTGGATAACCAGTGGTGGGCTGAAATGGACTCGAACCAT
>NZ_JACJKP010000644.1 GCF_016901605.1 Gemmiger formicilis | reverse complement strand
GCCGTCACCGGTGCGGAACTGGACGAGATTTCCGATGAGGAACTGACACGGGCCGTCCGGAATTACAGTGTATATGCCCGGGTGCAGCCGGAGCATAAATCTCGCATTGTTTCGGCGTGGCGCAGGCAGGGGGCAGTGACGGCCATGACCGGTGACGGCGTCAACGATGCGCCGTCCATCAAAATGGCGGATATCGGTATCGGTATGGGCATTACCGGCACCGATGTGACCAAAAATGTGGCAGATATGGTACTGGCCGAC
>NZ_JACJKP010000643.1 GCF_016901605.1 Gemmiger formicilis | reverse complement strand
TTGGCCTTGGGCAAAAGTCCGAACAGTCCGCCCTCCTGGATTTGCCCGTTGAAGGGATTGGTCCAGCTATCGGGCAGTTTTTCGGACAATTTGCGGGGTGAAACATGCCCCGTAATAAAACCTTTGCCGCCAAAGAAATGTTCCGCCAGGCCAAACACCGCCCGGCGCACGCCATAGCGGCTGGGGAACAGACTGCGCAGCCGGTAAGTGTGATAGAAGGCATCCGCCAGATATTCCACGGGGATATCCTCGCCGTAGACT
>NZ_JACJKP010000642.1 GCF_016901605.1 Gemmiger formicilis | reverse complement strand
TGGGCATTATGGAGACCCTGCTGCTGGCCGTGCTGGGTTCCGGATATTCCACCATCGCAGTCTTTGCCATCATGCTGGTCTTCCTGCTGATCCGTCCGCAGGGCATCGCCGGCAGCAACGTCCAGGAAAAGGCATAAGGAGGGTCCAGTTTCTATGTCTGCACTTGTCACCAACGTCCTCACCCAGGTCTGCATTACACTGATTGCGGTGGCCGGCGTTTACGTTCTCACCGGTCTGACCGGTATGTTCAGCCTGGGGCAG
>NZ_JACJKP010000641.1 GCF_016901605.1 Gemmiger formicilis | reverse complement strand
ATCCGGCTGGGAAGACCCGGTGCCACCGACGAGGAGGTGCTGGCGGCGGCGGAACGGGCTCAATGCGGAGAATTTCTGAAACGGCTGGAAAAAGGAATCTATACCATGGCCGGCGATGGCGGCAAAGGGCTTTCCGGCGGGGAGCGACAGCGGATCGCACTGGCCCGGGCGATCTTGAAGGACGCTCCTATCGTGGTACTGGATGAGGCCACCGCTTTTTTGGACCCGGAGAATGAGGAGAAAATGAACGCCGCCATTGCCG
>NZ_JACJKP010000640.1 GCF_016901605.1 Gemmiger formicilis | reverse complement strand
GTCCATGCTGCTCCAAGGGGCTGTGCTTTCCCCGGGTCTGCTGTATAATGAAAGTAGAAATCGCAGGAGGTGACAGCCATGCAGGAAAAGCTCTACGCAACTCCCTGCGGCAAGATTCATTACTGGGTGAATCGTGACTGCGGCCCCGCAGCCATCACCCTGGTTTTTCTGCCAGGGCTGACCGCTGACCATCGGCTGTTTGACAAACAGATTGCCTGTTTCGAAGGGAAATACAATCTGCTGGTATGGGACGCCCCCGGCCA
>NZ_JACJKP010000639.1 GCF_016901605.1 Gemmiger formicilis | reverse complement strand
CGCCGGTTAAATGCTCTATCATAGGCTCTATAAGTTGATATTCCATTTTCTTTCTTTTCATAAACATCCTCAACAATCATTCCATCGGCTTAATCATAGACTCGATGAAAGCAATTTCTTCTTTCGTCAGGGCATACTTCTCATACAACTCGGTATCTGTCCAAGGTTTGGAAAAGTCCTGCATCGGAACAAAACGGTACGTTTTGCTCGGTGCATGCTGAGAAATCTTTATTGACAAAACAAGGGATCGGAAGAATTTGCTTT
>NZ_JACJKP010000065.1 GCF_016901605.1 Gemmiger formicilis | reverse complement strand
CGGTTGTTCCGCCAGATACATGGAACACAAGAGATTCCGTATCAAACAGGCAGCGGTCGCCTGTTGCATACAGGGCGGCCGCTATATGCCCCTGCTGATGGGTTGTTTTTACAAGCGGGACCCCCTTGGCTACAGAGAACGAAGTGGCCGCAGAGATCCCGGCCAGAAAGCACGGCATATAAGACCCTTCCACAGGGCGCGGCTTTGCAGAAACACCAATTGCACCCACGGACGTAAGGTCTACTTTTTGGGAAAGTTCTTCTATCATCTGCGGCAGCGCCACGGTGTGCTGGAACAGTGCATCGCTTTGGCGCAATCCCAGCTGTCCCGGTTTTACAGCCAAAAACTTTTTGCAATCACAAACAACCTCTCCGGCGTTTGTGTCAAACACAGCCAGAGAGGTTGCATAATTGCTGGTATCGATTCCCAGCGTCAGCATTGCGGCTCAGCACTTTCTTCCCGCTCACGGGCCACAGTGCCAAGCAAACCATTTACAAACTGGTAATCATTATCAGCACCGTATTTTTTGACCAATTCTACCGCTTCGTTGATTGCAACACCGGGCTTTTGTTCCTCGCCATATAGCATTTCTGCCAAGGCGAGCCGTAATGCCACCAGACTTACCCGCGGCACACGGTTGAGAGTCCATCCCTTCAGATGGTCTTCAATGATCGAATCCAGCTCTTCGGCATGGTCATTCATTGCCGCCAGCAATCGGCGTGCAAACACATCTTTTTCTGCCTGTTCGCTATCGGACGGCAAGCTCGGTGTCTCCGGTTCAAACGTCGCGGCAAAAGCCGTCAAAAAGGCCGCCTCGCGAGCTTCGCGGCGGGTCAGCTTTTTCTCCATATTTGGTTTCCAGTCCCTCTCTTTTTCAGTTCTGTGCTTCGGGCTGCGCCAGACCTACCACCAGAACATCTACGCGCGAAACCGTAATTCCGGTCATGTTCTGAATGGTCTGCTTTACATTTTCCTGCACTTTTTCACACAACGGCATAATTTTTTGCCCGTAGTCTGCCGTCAATTGTACCGTTACGGTCGCAACGCCATCTTCCAGTACAACGCCAACAGGCTTGCGCAAACCCGTACGGCCCAACAGACTGCGTACATTCTGGCTGTTTCCCGTTGTCACTTCCGCGACACCGCCTACTTCCAATGCGGCCAGCCGAGCAATTTTGGCCAGAACATCGGTCGAGATCTGTAAGCTGCCCCCGATGGTATTCTGCACATCCATGTTGTGTACCCTCCCGTTGCATGTGGCTTTTTCGGAAGCCACTATTTCTTATAGTATAGTTTAGTTTACCACAAAACCATACCGTTTGCAACCAATTGATCGGGTTATTTTACCTCCACAATGGTGATGTCCTGGGCATCCAGGCCGGTACACTGGCCCATAAGTGCGTCCCGGATCTTCGCCACTTCGTCCGCTGTCAGGGTGTCGTTTTCCGTCATAACGGTAACGTTGGCTTTCTCGCCTTCCAGATTAACCACACAGTCCGCAAAGCCCTTGGATTTGATCAACGTTTCCAGCTTTGTTTCCAACGTTATATTATTGACCTGTGTGCTGAGTTTGTCGGTCAGCTCCTTTTTTTCTGCGTCGCTGACGGTTGTATCTTTCAATGCATCATTCAGCGCTTCCAACGCTTCGTCCCGGGCTTTGCTGCGCGCCAGACGTGCTTCTTCAAAAAATTCCGTGCCTGAATCCTGCAGCACACTGACCATCTGGGCTTCGCCGTAATTTTTGTTGACCTGTTCCTCCTCGGCGGCAGGGGCAGCCGCGTCAACGGTTTCTTCCAGCGGGTCCAACACGGCGGTCGTTTCGGCCGAGGCCGCGGTTTCCACCGCAGCCGACGGTGTATCGGCTGTAACGGTCAAGTCCTGGGGGGCTTCTTTGGCGAAAGACCAGTTCAAATAGACCGCTGCGCCCAAGGCCAGAACCATCACCGCAGCTGTTGCATTGCGGTTTTTCTTCTGCTTACCGTTCGATGCATTCTGCTTCATAGGAAACCTCCCTCAATTCGATGCTGCCATTTTGGCTACCGTGATATGGTTGCTTCCCACACCGGTCAGGGCGGCAACCAGCGCACTGACCTGATTCTGTACAGAAGGCTTTTCTCCTCCCTCACAAACCACAGCCACTCCCAGGATTTTTGGCGTATAAACTGTTTCCAATAGACCACTGTTGCCAACCAGGACGTAATTTCGAGTATACTCCCCTTCCGCGTCAGATTGGGAGTCCGTTGCGTAAGCGTTTTGTTCGCCGCTTTCCAGGGTCACCATGACCTGCACAGCCCCCACGCCGTCCACCTTCCCGATCAGCTGCTGAAGTTCCGTTTCAAGCTCTGCGGCATAATCCTGATAGCTTGATTGCTCAGATGGTTGGACTGCTTCCGGTCGTTTTGAATCTTCTTGCGGTATCCATTCGGAAAACGCCAGAAGAATCAGCCCGGTCAAACCGGCTACAACCAAAACATTGATCCGCTTTTTTTCATCTAACAGCACTTCTTTGCACCGCTGCATCCATTGAACCCACAAAATCTTCGCATTTTTCACGGTGCATCACCCCCAACGGTAAGTTCATACGGTAATGTTCCACAGCTTGATGCCAACAGACTTTCTGCCCGCTCGTAATCATCTGCATGAACAAGGGTGACGCAACAGGTGTTGTTACCCAGTGTAACAACGGCTTCCACGTCTGCATTTTCCAGCACTTCACGTACTGCATCGGCGGAGGCGGCAAGTCCAAGCTGTCTGCCGTAAGCCGAATAATCAAGGGTGTTTTCTTCTGTTGTTGCCGTAAGATCATACAGCTGTGCGGTCAACATTTGCCAATCTGTCCCACGCAGCAACTGCAGACCTGCCGTTATAATATACAGCACCAAAATGGTATTTATGACGGAGGTGAAACTGTTTTCCGGCCAAAAAATCCGGATTACACCGGCAATGGTAGAAATCACACAAAATCCCAGTGCCACATGGCGAATTGCGTCCATCGTTATGATCCTCCGCTTCCGGAAATCAAAAGTAAGGCGGTTGATAAAAAGACCATAAAAAAATACAGAATCAGAACAGAGGTACAAAGCCCCGCCCCCTCATAATAAAGCCGGCAAAGCCTTCCACATTGCTTTTGCCCTTCTGCCGAAGCCAAAATGCCGGCACCTGCAAAGGCAAGGCCGTACAAAAAGCAGTGTACAAAAACCGGAAGAAACGCCGCTGCCAATGCCAACAATGCAGCCAATGCCAAAGAGCCTTTTAGCAGCTGGACCGCAGCGGCCGCACCGGAAAGCGCTGCCGCCGCCGCATCCCCCACCACAGGAATCGTTCCCTGCAAGACGCTTTTTCCAGTCTTCAGTGCTGCGGTATCCACCGTGCCTGCCAGTATGTTCTGCAGACCCAGCACCACACTGAAAAGAAGCGCGCATCCTTTCAAAAGCCCCCGCAGACATTTTGCAAAGAGTGAGGCAGCTTCTTCAACACCCGGGTTGCCCCAGATACAGGCACATGCGGCAAAGCAGAAGTAAATTTGCATAACTGGGAGCAATATCTTTTGGATTGCGGCGGCCAAAAAATTGGACATGGTAAAAAACATCCCGCTGTATACCAGGGAACCGGCCGTTTGTCCGCCCATTGCCGCCACCCCGCTGAACACGGGAACAAAAGAAATCAGATAATTCTGGCAGTCCTGCGCAGCGGTTCCCACTGTATCGGTCAGTGACATCATGGCGGCAAGACTCAATGTTCCAAAGCCAAGCACTGCGACCGAATCTATACAGGCTTTCCAGGAAGAGTTTCCGGCAAGGATTCCAAGGGCTCCCGCCAAGAGCAGATAACCGGCAGCTTGAAGACCAAAACGAAAGGGTGCTTGCAAGTTCTGCCCCACCGTTGTTCCCAACCAATCAAGAACATCTTGCAGCTGCCATTGTGCAGCGTCCTGTAGATTGCCGGACTCGTCCTGTAAGAGTGTTTGTACAGAATCGGGCGGTTCTTCCGCAGCCATATGCGGTGCAGCCAAAAGGCACAAAACGATCACTGCAAATAACCCGCATAGGAGTCGAGCAAGTCCTGCAAAAGCGGCAGTGCCTGAAAAAGTGCACATATTCGTCCGCAAAGTTCGGTAGCGGTTGCGGCGGCAGACATACCGGCTTCTTTGCAGATATCCGACGTCAGCTGCGCAACAATTGCAATGCCCAGAACCCGCAGCAGGCAGGAAATCTCTTTGCCGGAAAAAGCGCCGGCAAGAGCCTGCAGCCATTCCATTACCGGGCGAATCTGCTGAATGACAATCACCAGGACGCCGCCCACCGCACACACCGAAACCAAAAAAGCGTAAGCCGGCTGATCTTTTTTCAGTGCCAGGCTTAATACGGCTGCAACGAAAGCTAAAACAGCCAATTTGAATACCAGCATAGTTCTCCATCACAGTTCAAACAGTGCTTTTATCAGCACAAATAAGTCACTGATTTGCCGAACGAGCATGCTTAATACAACGATCAAGCCCGCAAGAGTTGTCATCATAGCCTGATCCTCACGGCCGGAGCGTATGAGCAGCTGGTTCAGCACAGCCACAATAATACCGGTTGCTGCTATTTTGAAAACCAAATCAATATTCATGGTGCTGTATCCTCACCAAAGCAAAATTGCGGCAAAAACGCCCAAACAGGCGCCCAGACGCGGCCAAAGTTTTCGTGCTGCACTCGCTTCGGATTGCTTTTCAGCTGCCGCGTCTTCACAAAGACGCGCCATTCGCTGCAAAGTTGAACAAGCAGACGTGCGTGATTCAAAGGCCAGCTGTTCCAGGTTGCTTCGAACTTCCTGCCGCAGCGGCTCAGGCATTGACGCAGGCAGGGGCACATCGGTCAATTCCCTGCACCGGGCCAGGCCAATCTGTGCAAATTCCGGGTAACGTTCTGCTCTGCGCAGCAGCTGTGTGCCCGTCATCGCCTGATACGTCAGGGTTTCTTCTAAGTACCGCAGAAATCTGGAAAAGGTATACAGCTGACGCCAACAGCTGTATTTGTGACTATATACCGCCATGCCGCTGCCTGCTCCCGCCAGGATCAGCAAAAGCGCTCCCACAAATCGCAAAACCTCTTTCATAGCAAATCCACCCATTGCTCGATGGTTCCCGGCTTTTCCCTCCCGGACAGAAAGGCCGCCCGGGGGAAGGCGCCCGACGTCCAAAGCCGGCTGAATCGTATTTTTTGACGTAAATTTTCGGGATGATCACAGTGAACGGAAGCCAGAAAGCGTACGCCGGAAGCAATCCCCCTCTCTACGGCAACAATGTCTTCTTCAGTACCTAACTCATCGCAAACGATAAAAGCCGGATTCATACATCGCAGTGCCATGCAAATTCCTTCTGCCTTGGGGCATCGTGTGTATACATCGCAAGCAATTTGCCTTGCCTGAGGCAACGAATCGGCTTCCCCTGCCATAAGTTCGCCGCGCTCGTCCACTACACAGACAACAGCATCGGTCTGCCCCAGGTACTGTACCAAGGTGCGCAAAAAGGTAGTTTTACCGCTGCCTGGAGGGCCGGCGATCAGTAAACCACCGCAGGCATTCTCTGATAAATAGGTTATTACCGGTTGTGGCAACTGGCAGGTCACCCATCGTGCCACACGAAGATTGAGAGATGTAATGGCAGAAAAACCGTTCCCGTTCCAGCTTCCTGCCACACCAATTCGATTACCGCCTGCGACCGTGAAAAATCCTTGCCGTAGTTCCGATTCGTATGCGTAGACGGAACGCCGGCATAATTGCAGAAAACAATCCTGCAATAAGCTTGTCCTTATATGGGACAAGAGACTGTTCCGGGGCAAATATTTTTGGCAAGGCACAAGTTTTCCGTTCATCGTGAACTGTGCCGGCTGTTCTGCACGGAGTCGGATTTCCTGTACACGGGAAGCATGGCAAGATGGCAAACCGTTGAGCGCTTCTGCAAGGGCAGGTGGCAATGCTTGTATCAGTCTGTAGTACTCGTCCATGATTTTCGTCACCTCACATTGCCACTGTATGAAAGGGTACAGGATTTTAGAACTGAAAAAGGCACCCTCCAAGAGGGTGCCTTTACGGGTTTTGGGTGCGTATTCAGGATTGTCCGGATTCGATCAGTTCATACAACCCGGCTTCATCGATCACCGGAATTCCCAGCGTTTGCGCTTTGGTCAGTTTGGAGCCGGCGGCAGTTCCCGCCACCACATAACTGGTCTTTTTGGATACGGAACCTGCTGCCTTACCGCCGTTTTGTACAATCAGGGCTTCGGCTTCCTGCCGGGACAAAGTCGGCAAAGTTCCTGTTACCACCAGGGTCTTGCCTGCCAGCGCAGTGCCCTTTTTGGTGCCCGTCCACTGCATATTGACACCGGCTTCTTTCAAGCGCTGCAGCAAGTCTGTCGTTCCGTCTTTTGCAAAAAATTCCAGAACGCTTTGCGCCATGACCGCACCAAAACCATCAATTTCACACATTTGTTCTGCGGTTGCCGCCTGCAACGCTCCCATACTGCCGAAATGCTCCGCCAACAAAGCCGCTGCTTTGTCGCCTATATTTCGGATACCAAGTCCAAACAGTAATTTGTCGAGATTGTTGTTTTTGGAGTTTTCAATGGAAGTCAGCAGATTTTGAGCGCTCTTCTTTTTGAATTTATCCAGCGTCAGCAACTGTTCTTCCGTTAAGGTATACAGATCCGCCACTGTATGCACAAGCCCTTTATCTGTCAGCTGAATGGCCACCGCTTCTCCCAGGCCATCGATTGCCATAGCATCCCGGGAAGCAAAATGAATCAGGTTGCGCAGGCTTTGGGCCGGACATTCCGGGTTCACGCAGCGCAAAGCAGTTTCGTCTTCCAGGTGGACTACAGGTGCACCGCAGCTGGGGCAGACGGTGGGCATCCGGAAAGGCTGACTTTGCGGGCCGTGTGCTGAAACCGCGATTACTTCAGGGATAATATCGCCTGCTTTCCGAACCTGGATCGTATCGCCAATGCCAACCCCCAAACTGTCGATGATATCGCCGTTGTGCAGGCTGGCACGGGAAACGCTTGTTCCCGCCAAAAAGATGGGATCAAAAATAGCAGTGGGCGTTAAAACCCCGGTCCGGCCCACGGTTACCTCAATATCCCGTACAACACTTTCTTTGACTTCCGGAGGATATTTGAAGGCGATGGCCCAGCGAGGAAATTTATTGGTGCTGCCGAGTGCGTTACGCGCCGAGAGATCGTTCACTTTGATTACGGCGCCGTCAATGTCGTATTCCAGTGTGCCACGCAGCTCACCGATGGTTTGAATTTCCCGAATCGCCTCTTCGATGGAAGCAAATACACTGTAACGTGGTGATACAGGGAATCCCAATGCTTTGATATAATCCAGCGTTTCGTGATGAGTAGTAAAAGTTTTTCCCTCACACTGCTGCAAGTTGAACACAAAAATCGACAGGCCTCTTTCGGCCGTGATTTTAGAATTCTTTTGCCGTAAAGACCCGGCAGCTGCGTTCCGCGGATTTTTAAACGGTGTTTTGTCTTCCAGTTCCTGTTGTTCTTTTAACTTAAAAAAGGCACTGTGCGGCATGTATACTTCTCCGCGAACTTCCAGATATTCCGGCGCATCCTTCAGTTCGGTAGGAATATCCGCGATAGTCGCGAGGTTTTCGGTCACATCCTCCCCCACGACACCGTCACCACGTGTGGACCCACGGACAAAACGACCGTTTCGATATTCAAGACTTACAGAAAGGCCATCGATTTTGGCCTCTACCACATATTCCGGTTCGATACCGGCTTCTCGGACGCGAGTGTCGAAATCTCTCAATTCATCAAAGGAAAATGCGTCCTGGAGACTTTCCATTTTGACGCGATGGGTCACCTTACTGAATTTGCTGCTGGCGATACCGCCCACATGCTGCGTGGGTGACTCCGGCGTAATCAGTTCGGGGAAATTCTTTTCAATTTCCTTTAACTCTCGAGTTAATGCGTCATATTCAAAATCTTCCAGTTCGGGCGCATCCTGATCATAGTACAGCCGATTGTTTTTATCAATCACTGCACGCAATTCTTCTGCGCGTTTACGTGCCTGATCCAGTTCCATAGTTTCCTTCACCCCATTTTTTATCTGGGGATATTATAACACAACCAGCCCTTTTTCATCAATCCAATGCAGCGGCATAAATTTGTGGCGTTTCACCCGCCAGTAAAACACTTATCATGGGGATGGTGTCTACTACAGTAAGGGTTTCTGTTCTTCCGTCCAGGATCATATTGACAGTGACCCGGATTTCCAGCTGGGCGGTATAGCGGGTAGTGTTAATGGATAAGGATTCACAGGATTCTGCCCACTCGGCTTCTACATAGCCCTGAGGCTGCAGTTCCATTTTCCAACAGGGCCCATAGCCGCTAAGTAAGGAGTTACCAGTCAAGCTTCCAAAAGGGATATACTGCACTTGATCAGGAAGCGATTCCATTCGTTTCTGTACAGCCTGAATGAGGTTATTTCGGATGCAATTAGCCGATGAAGTGTCAATCTTCATTCCGGTATCGGTAACCGTGTAAAGTGTAGAATAGCGCGCAGCATCGGCTTGTTGTTGGTTACCAACCGCCTCATGAATAACCTGCGTGGTAACCGTACGGGCGGTATATTCAGCCAGCTGCATAAGCGTAGGCTTGATTTTGCAGTTGATGTAAGCATTAAAACCCAAGATTGCGACAACAAAAAAACACACTGACAGTTTGAGCCAAAGTTTTACTGGCCATCGCCTTTTGATGTATGGCTTAATACACCGCATAACCATCCCTCCTCTCAGGACATCTCTGCCATATTATGTTGAGAAGAGTATCTACGGTTCTTTGCATGCACTACTGTTTGCCGGACATTAAAGGATTTTGCACTGAAATTCGACTTTTTTGAAAAAATGTGTTGACATTCCAAAGTTATTTCGCTATAATATAAAGCGTCGCCGAGATAAGTCGAGTGCGGCAAAACATATGGGGGTGTAGCTCACCTGGGAGAGCGCCTGCATGGCATGCAGGAGGTAAGGGGTTCGATCCCCCTCATCTCCACCAAACCAAGATAATCCGAACCTTTTCCCTATAGGGAACGGGTTCGGATTTATCATTTATATGGACGAAATTGCATAAGCAAAACGGCGGCGGTATGTGTGGTACATACTGCCGCCGTTTGCTATTTGGGTTTTGTTCTGTTTTGTCCCTTGTTACTATTCTGCTGCCTTTTTTGCCATTCAGCAAACTCTCTCTTACCTTCGTCACTCTCGAAATAGGTTTGTATATCAGGTAGTAGACAACGGGCAAGGGCTTCTAATTCGTAATCAGGTATCTTCGGGTGATATTGTTTTTGAGGGTGCGTCAAGTCGGCCTCCCTCCTTTGAGGCGCTATTGTATTGCCGGTAATTGATAATGTTTTTTACTTCTCCAACCTCGTTGGTAACAGCAATCGTCCTTTCATAGGTGAGCGGTGCACTGTTTACAATCTCTTGCGCTTCGGCTTCAGTTGTCTGCCATATCATTGGCCTTTTCACCCCTCTGCTCGACCTATACAGGTTAAAACCAGGCGGATATAGGCGTAGCCGTGCCCCCTTGACTATGGCTTTCTTTTGTCTTTTGCCTTGCTCGTCAGTTGCACTTATTTCGGTTATTTGGCCTCTTGTGTTGCCAGTGCGGAGAGCTTCGGATAACTCCATATCTCCTAAATATGCGGTCAGGTACAAGCCGGGATTGTCAATCCCTTGCAGGCTTTTTGTCTTTGTGAAGCCGTGTCTCCAGATATGTGCCACATCTGCATTAGGTATAAATGGGGCTTTTTCTGGAAAAAGGAATAAGCAGTGCAAATGCCACGCACCACGCGCTTGCGGTTCGGCAGCAGTGATGTATTCGGCGGTCGGGTGCCCGTACTTGACCAAATAGTAGCGAAAGCGCGTCCAAAAACGGCGAAAATCTTCATACAAGCGTTTTGTGTCCTGCATGTTTTCTCGATATGTAAGCGTCACCCATAATACTTTATCTGGTTCTGTTAGATTGGTATTAATTAGATCGCGCAGTTTGCGCAGGGATTGAGATACACTGTTTTTGTTGTCGGATCGATTCACTGCGTGGCGAAACTCTTTGACTTCATCCGTGCGCTTGTCGACATAAAAATCGGCGTTTATCTTTTTAATGACAGCCGTGGGAATAGAGCGCATATAGCGGATTTCAATGATATTCCCGCACAGCTTTACCGTTACTTGCGCCTCTGGCGTATTGGGCCGAACATCCGGAATTCTGTCAATGTTCATAAAATATCAAGTTAAATCCGCCTTGCGGCGGCGGGCGTGCTCTGGCGGCTCTCGCTCCGCTTTGCCGCCCGCCCCGCCCGGTTATCAACGGCTCATTGCTTTCCGAATGGAAGAATCCAGCGCCTCCATATCTGGAACATCAGCAACTCGCATTTTCTCTAATCCCTTTCCGTCAATATACAAATGCCCCTCACGGGTTCGGCACTCTACCAGACGTCCTGCCACACTATCAGGGAACACCATCCTTCGCCCCTCCGGGCTCAGATTACCCAGTGCAAGGCAGCATTGGAAATTATCCCGCGCCGCAGAAAAGTAGGAAGAATCGGGCCTTTGAATCCCCACAATGGGAAAGAACCTGTATGCTCGTCCCAGCATAAGCAGCTCCGCTAATTTTGCTTTGAGTAGTTCAGCCTCTTTCTTGTCTAAAGACATGATAAAGCTGCCCCATTCATCAATAATCAAATAGTTCGGCTCTCCCTCCACTCCAGCCTCTTGCTGTCGTTTGAATGCATCGTAAAAATCATTCAGACCTTGGATGCAGTCGGTATAGCCATAGTAACCGGGAAAAGACGAAAATCCCCGGAAGTCAAACCGTTTAAAGTCCAAAAGCCAGATTTTTGCATTTGGCTGGAACTTTGCGATTTTTGCCATCAGAATTTTGATGGCGACAGTCTTACCCGTTCCCGTCGCACCAATCACCAGCATATTGATAAGCTGCTTGATACTGATACTTCCAACTGCTTCATCCGAGGGAAAAAGCAGAGTGGGGCGCACATATTTTTGCGGAAGAAAGAACATCAAAGTATAGCTTGTTTTTCTCCCATACTCCATTCGGTACACTATCCCATTGAGAGAGGCTTGCAGGCGGTCTATCCTTTTGTCCGTGTCCGGGATAGAAACCCCGACATTTTTGACCTTTAAAATAATACCGTGTTTTCGCTCCCGGTCACGCTTTGCACGAACTAAAACAGGATATTCCTCCCTGGCATTCCGCAAACCACATTGGCGCACCGCCCGATCAAATCGCCACTTTAGAAAAAATGGTGTACGGATCAGCTGCACAAGGCAAACAAGGCCAGTCAGAATCAGGGCAAAGGCTACCATGATGCGGACAAATTCTGGTGAGGTGAAAAACTTCATATTTATTTCCCTTTCATGTGGGGGACGTCGTACGATACGCCGTCCCCTGTCCGGTTTTACTTGCTGCCGTTGAGCGTCACGATCTGTGCAGTCTGCGCTGTTGCAGTCATCCCAATGCCGCCCCCGCTACTGCTATACAAATTAACGATACAATCGGGAATCTGTACTAAAAGGAATTTGCATTCAGCACAGGCAGCTTCAATTTGCTCATTAGCGATTCTGGGCAACGGGTCATGGTCAAACTTGACCGCCAAAGTGGAAAGTCCAGCACCTTGGAGAGCCAATGTTAGCTTGACCCCCGTTCTCACATCGGACAGCCTTTTTCCGTTTTCGTACGGAAAGACATCCGTTTTGCCGACCAGCAGCGCATAATCAAGCCCACCATTCACAGCGGGCAAATCCACTTCAAGTTTATAGGGCATAACATGAAACCTTCTTTCATAGGCTCCATCCTAATAAGGATGGGCTTTTAATCTTTCAACACGGCCATGTCTTGCTTTCATTGTAGCAGGTGTATCTTCAAAAATCCCGCCCCAGTGTGTTGGGCTGGAATAACAACTCTCCGCTATTGACACTATACAAAGTCGTATAGTATAATGAAACCAGCTAAAAACTATTGTGAAGGGTGTAAGCTGATGAGCCGCGAAAGAAAAGCTCCTATTATCGCCGGCAGAGTTAAGGAACTGCGGACAGAGCGCCATCTGACGCAAGAAGAATTTGCCGAAAGTATAGGCGTGGCAACAAATACAATTAGCCGTATCGAACGAAAAGAAATGAGTTTGTCATCAGAAGTGGCCCTAAAAATTGCGGACGAATACAAAATAAGTCTTGACTGGCTGTTTGGCCGTAGCGAAGAGGAAATACCTGTTCCATATTTGCAGAACTTGCAAGAGGCTCTTGACTGCATCAGTGGACCCGAAATAGTCGAATAACTCAAAAGCCCCTCAGCCTATGTCTTAGCATGGGCCGAGGGGCTTATCTGTTTTTTAATGCTCTATTAGTTTATCCAAACTAACGCCAAGCGCAACTGAGATTTTATAAAAGGTTTCGACGGAGAAGTTATATCCTACTTTTTCGCTTTCAATCTGGCGAATAAAGTCGTGAGATCGGCCTACCATTTCGGCCAATTCCGCAGCGGTCAAACCTTTTTCTTTTCGATATTTTTTGATGTTTCGCCGTATCGTATTGTAAATATCCGTATCAAATACGGGCATTTCTTTTGTTGCCATAATATGAGCCACCACCTAACAAAAGTGTACCCAAGTAGGGGCAAAATGTATGTTAGGCATTGCCTCACAAAAAATGCTTGCGCTTATCGTTGTCAGATGGTAGAATGAAGTTGAAAAAACCGCTTGAAAGGGTGTGTTAAGCGTGAAAAAGAAAGTTTCTTTGATAATTGCTGGTGTAATGATAGTGGCGCTTGTTGGTGGTGGAGGCTATTTGTATATTCAGAATGAAAACGCAAAAGAGGCCGCGCTGATACAGCAACAGGAGCAGGAGGCGGCAGAAAAAGCCGAAGCGGAACGGATTGCCGCAGAAAAAGAAGCCGCAGAAAAAGCCGAGGCCGAGCGACTTGAAGAAGCAAAGAAAGCCGCAGAGCAAGAAGCAGAAGAACAGCAGCAGACTACGGAAGCCACCCAACCACCAGCCGCAACCGAGGAACCGAAAGCCACCACAGATGAACAACAGCCCGGAGTAGGTGCAAATGCTGGCACCGGAAGTGATGGCTTACCCGATGATGTTATCATTGGAAGCGGCAACACTTATTATGATGGAAATCAGATTGGACAGGGCAACACTTCTACAGTGCCGAATTCTCCCAGTACTAACGATGGTGAAATGAGCGCGGAGGAATGGAACGCTCAGCTTCCTCCCCTCCAGCCGGGAACAGAAATTGGCTCACCAGCTATTGAAAGTGGTGAACAAGTCCCAGGGGCAGGTATGTAAGATAACTACAGAACGGACGGCAAAGGCAACGACCTTGGCCGTCCGTTTCATTTTTTGAGTTGACAAAGTAACTCGTATATCGTATTATTCGGATATGAGGAGGCGTGTTGACATGCAAGAAATAGCGCAAAGATTAAAAGATCTGCGGGAAAGTATCAACCTATCTCAGGCTAAATTGGCCGCATTGATGGGGGCAACACAAGCCAGCGTGAACCGATACGAGAATGGGCAATCTTCCCCGCCGCTAAAGATTTTACAGTGGTATGCTGACTTCTTCGATGTATCTATGGACTACATTTTTGCCCGGACAGATCGGCCAGAGGGAAAGCTATACGAACACAAACCGAAAGTTTTAGAAGCCGTCACACAGGAAAACAAGGAATTGCGGGAATTTGTAGATATGTGTTTTAACCCGGATTCCCCGGTCAGCCAAAGACTTCGAGAGGTTTTGACAAAGGCATTGGAGGAACAGAGAAAATAGGTCGGGCGTTTCCCCTTGCGAAGGATATTCAAAAATTCCCGCCCGTCAAGGTTAAAATGAACTGGCTTCGCCAGACCTTGACAAGCGAGAATTTTTGAATTGGAGGAAATCAAGGGTAACGCCCC
>NZ_JACJKP010000638.1 GCF_016901605.1 Gemmiger formicilis | reverse complement strand
CGTTTAAGCCAGCGCGCCAAAGGCCCCGATGCCGACATTCTGCTGTTCCAGATTGCACTGTTGGAAGACGAGTCCTTCACCAATGAAATTGGTGATTACATAGCTGCCGGTGCCGGCGGCGCCGCCGCCGTAGAACGCGCCGAACAGATTTTTGCCGGCCGCCTGAACAATGTGGACGACGAATACATCCGGGAGCGCAGCGTCGATGTATGTGACGTCTGCCGCCGCGTCGTGGATATTCTGGACGGGCGGCCACGCCGTCGCC
>NZ_JACJKP010000637.1 GCF_016901605.1 Gemmiger formicilis | reverse complement strand
GGAATCGCGCAAGGCGCGATGCAGCAGGCGGCGAAGCGCAAGCGGAGCCGAACCTACAGATCGGCCACCGAACAGGTGGCATGATGGGAGTGGGTTCTGCGGTGGAAACCTCAAAAAAGCATAAGGGACAGCGAAACCCGAAACGCTGTATGGCGCGGGGGTATAGCTCAGTTGGGAGAGCACCTGCTTTGCAAGCAGGGGGTCAAGGGTTCGAATCCCTTTATCTCCACCATTTGGGCTGATAGCTCAGCTGGTTAGAGCACTC
>NZ_JACJKP010000636.1 GCF_016901605.1 Gemmiger formicilis | reverse complement strand
GCCGCTGCTGGCGGCCCAGGGGCGAAGCCTCGTGCTGGAACACGGTGGCGGCGTAATCCAACGCCAGAGCCAACAGGATGCCGAACACCACGTCGATCACGCTGTGCTGTTTCAGCAGCATAGTGGAAGCGGTGATGGCCAGGCACAGTACCGCAGCGGCCGGACGCATCCAGCGGCGGCGCGGGGCGTCAAAGCAGCTGCAGCGATAGTACGCCAGCATCAAGGTTGCCGAGTTGAACACATGGATGGAAGGGCATACGTTGGTA
>NZ_JACJKP010000635.1 GCF_016901605.1 Gemmiger formicilis | reverse complement strand
TTCGCTCTGCAAGTCCGCATTGCAGTACGGGCAGGCAGGGTATTTGTCCGAATCGTAAAAATGTCCCTGTTCACACTTGGTCAGTTTCATCGTTGTTCCTCTTTCTCACAGCACCAGCCGGATCGTCGTGCGGCCCAACCGCAAGGTATCGTTGTTTTGCAGCCGGTGTTCCCCGTCAATCCGTTCCCCGTTCACAAACACCGGGGCCTCCGGGTTCAGGGTCTGTACCAGCAGGGATTCTCCCCGCACGCACAGTGCGCAGTGCTG
>NZ_JACJKP010000634.1 GCF_016901605.1 Gemmiger formicilis | reverse complement strand
GGCGGGAAGCTGGCTGTTTTTCAATTTTGGCGTATTGTTTTGCCTGGCCCGGTTGTCTGCGGCCGTTTGCAAGTGCAAAACCGTAAAGAGCCGCTACACCCGTGTGCTGCTTCCATCCTTCCTGTTTGTTCCGATTGCCGATCTGTTTATGATTCTATCCTCTCTGTCTTGCGGCCGGTTCTTGTTCGCACTTTTAAAACAGGACGATTGTTCTCGTAATAAGGGGTAAGGTGATTGCATGAAGTCCATCATTTTATACGGAAGCAG
>NZ_JACJKP010000633.1 GCF_016901605.1 Gemmiger formicilis | reverse complement strand
GGTCATGGGAGGGCTGGCTGGGACCGTAGTCGGTTGCCGCCAGGGTCAGCGGTCCTTCGCCGTAAAGGTCCTTGCAGTCATCGTAATAAGTATAGGTAATGGTGCTGCGGCCACCGTTGAGGGTGAAGGTATACCCATCCTTCACACTGCCGGCAGTACCGGCCAAAAAGAGCTGGTCAGGGCTGCCGACGGTACCCTCGTCGCAGTTGGTCACGTCCACCAGGTAATTCTGGCCATCCAGTGGCACAATGTTCCACATGTGGCCGC
>NZ_JACJKP010000632.1 GCF_016901605.1 Gemmiger formicilis | reverse complement strand
TAACCGCAAGGAGGACGCCGCCGAAGGTAAAACTGGTGATTGGGGTGAAGTCGTAACAAGGTAGCCGTATCGGAAGGTGCGGCTGGATCACCTCCTTTCTAGGGAGTCAGACATAATGAGTCAGCTGGTCTGAGTCATTATGGACAGGGAAACAAGTTTCAGTATTGTTCAATTTTGAGGGATCCTGATGCCTCCGGATCTATGATCCGGAATCGCGCAAGGCGCGATGCAGCAGGCGGCGAAGCGCAAGCGGAGCCGAACCTACAG
>NZ_JACJKP010000631.1 GCF_016901605.1 Gemmiger formicilis | reverse complement strand
TATTTTGCTGGAACCGGACTGTAATGACGATATCATATTGTTGGGACCACTGTGGCTGTTGTGGCATGGACAATGGAAAGATGTGCTGCGTGCCTATCTGCCATTGACGATCATCTGGGGAGCAGCCTTTGGTATATTCAGCTATGGGTGGGGTCAGCAAAATAAAATGTTGGTACTGCTTGGAAACGCCGGAATGATTGCAGGGATCGTCGTAGGACTTGCTATCAATATATGGTTGTTCCGGTATTGGCACAAAAGGCCGGTGGGG
>NZ_JACJKP010000630.1 GCF_016901605.1 Gemmiger formicilis | reverse complement strand
GGAGCTATGGCGAGGTCACTAAACCCGAAACCATCAACTACCGTACCCTGAAGCCGGAGCGCGACGGTCTGTACTGCGAGCGCATTTTTGGACCCACCAAGGACTGGGAATGCCACTGCGGTAAGTACAAGCGCATCCGCTATAAGGGCAAGATCTGCGACAAGTGCGGTGTCGAAGTTACCCGCGCCAAGGTTCGCCGCGAGCGTATGGGCCATATTGAACTGGCCGCGCCCGTGTCTCATATCTGGTATTTCAAGGGCATTCCCAG
>NZ_JACJKP010000629.1 GCF_016901605.1 Gemmiger formicilis | reverse complement strand
TGGTGCCGGTCTCGGCCCAGCCGATATATCCTTCGGCATTGCAGGTCTGCAAACCCAGCTCGGCCGCAATTTCCAGCGCTTTGTCCAGTGCGGCCTTGGGGCCTGCGCCAAAGGGGGCACCGGGTTCCGGTGTTCCTTCTACGCTGGGCACCGCCACCAGACGGGTAATGTCGCGCAAAATATTTTCACGGTTCTGTTCAGCAAAGGCGTCGATGGACGCCCAACGCGGATCGTTCATGGAAGTACCTCCCAGGATGAATTATCAATC
>NZ_JACJKP010000064.1 GCF_016901605.1 Gemmiger formicilis | reverse complement strand
ACAGCCAGAAGAACCAAACTGCATTTTTGTGAGTGACGCCTGCTTAAAGTATGCCAAGCCGTATGCTGTGCAGCAAATCACCAATTTTATTTAGCGAACGTCTCTTTCAAACAAAAATTGCCACAGACTGATTCTTATTTCAAATATAATTAAAGCAACCAATTTGCACAAAACATTTTATTAGACCTATATTGCAGATAAAATTAAAGCATCTGTTAGAAATAATGTCAGTTTCATTGCAATTAAAATTAAAGGGAAACACCTGCGACCCGCCCCTTTTCCCGGGGGCGGGTCGCTTTTTGTTTGGCAGCTGTCCAAGATTATACAGTTGTACGATGGCCCGTCATTTTTGACAAAATCATCAGGAAATTTAGCTAAAGTTTTACTTGACATTCAACTCCATTTTGTCTTATCCTTAACAATAGCGTCTATGTGGGAAAGGATGAGAAAAATGAACGCTGTAAAGAAGATCTATTGCCGTGTTTTTCAACTGGGCATGCGCATTGCGCTGCCTTTTTTGCCCTATCGTGAGCCGAAACTGATCGAAGGCGTGGGCGGCGTGCCCCGGGTCCTGCGGGAACATCACATCAACTGCGTCATGCTGGTCACCGATGCCGGTGTGCACGGTTTGGGTCTGACCGCTCATCTGGAAGAAGAACTGAAAGCCGCCAACATCCGCTGCGTTGTCTACGACGGCACCGTGGCCAATCCCACCGTAGCCAATGTAGAACAGGCCCGTATGCTCTACCTGGAAAACGGCTGTCAGGGGTTGATCGCTTTTGGCGGCGGTTCCTCCATGGACTGTGCCAAAGCTGTGGGCGCCCGCATTGTGCGCCCCAAAAAGCCGCTGGCCAAGATGGAAGGCCTGCTGCATGTGATGCACCGCCTGCCGCTGCTGATTGCCGTGCCCACCACCGCCGGCACCGGCAGCGAGACTACCCTGGCCGCCGTGATTACCGATGAGAAGATCCACCATAAATATCCTATCAACGATTTTTCGCTGATTCCCCATTACGCCGTGCTGGACCCTGATGTGACCCTGAATCTGCCCCGGCAGTTGACCGCCACCACGGGCATGGACGCTCTGACTCATGCCGTGGAAGCCTACATCGGCCGTTCCACCACCAAAGGCACCCGTGCTGCCGCCATCGAGGCCGTACAGCTGATTTTTGCCAACCTGCCCGAGGCATACTATAATGGACACAACCGGGAGGCCCGCGCCAACATGCTGCGCGCCGCCTACCTGGCGGGCACCGCCTTCACCAAGAGCTACGTAGGCTATGTGCACGCCGTGGCCCACAGCCTGGGCGGCCGGTACGGCATTGCCCACGGCCTGGCCAACAGCGTTCTGCTGCCCGTGGTACTGAAAGCCTACGGCAGCGCGGCCTGGAAGAAGCTGGCCGAACTGGCCCGGGCTTCCGGGGTCAGCCAGTCCACCAGCGATGAGGAAGCCGCCAAGGCGTTCATTGACTACATCGATGCCATGAACGCTGCCATGGATATCCCCGAAACACTGCCCGGCATCCGTACCGAAGACATCCCGCAGCTGGCCCGTTATGCCGATCACGAGGCCAACCCGCTCTACCCCGTACCGGTTCTGTGGGGTCTCGACCAGCTGGAAGAAATGTACAAACAAGTTCAGGAGGTTTCCACCCATGACGGAAATGGAAATTCAAACCATTCTCAAACGGCAGCGTGAGTATTTCGCCGCCGGACATACCCTTTCGGCCGATGCCCGCCTTGCCGCGCTGAAAAAGCTGAAGGTTTCGCTGCAAACCCATGAAGCCGACCTGGCCCGCGCCCTGCACCAGGACCTGGGCAAATCCGAAACCGAAAGCTATATGTGTGAGACCGGGCTGACCCTTTCGGAAGCCAGCTGGATGATCCGGCATCTGCGCCGCCTGATGCGGGAACGCACGGTGATCACGCCGCTGGCCCAGTTCGCGGCCCGCAGCTTCCGTTCCCCTTCCCCCTATGGCAACGTACTGATTATGAGCCCCTGGAACTATCCCGTGCTGTTGACCCTGGACCCGCTGATCGATGCCATTGCCGCCGGCAACACCGCCATCGTCAAGCCCAGCGCCTATGCGCCGGCCACCGCCGCCGTGCTCAAAGAGATTCTGGAGGAATGCTTCCCGCCGGAATATGTCTGTGTAGTTACCGGCGGCCGCGCCGAAAACCAGGCCCTGCTGCGCCAGAAATTCGACATGATTTTCTTCACCGGCAGCAAGGCCGTAGGCAAGGAAGTGCTGCGCTGCGCCGCAGAGCACCTGACCCCCGCCGTGCTGGAACTGGGCGGCAAAAGTCCCTGCATTGTGGAAAAGTCCGCCAAAATCAGCCTGGCTGCCAAGCGCATCGTTTTTGGCAAATACCTGAACTGCGGTCAGACCTGCGTGGCTCCCGACTACATCCTCTGTGACGAAAGTATCCGGGACCAGCTGCTGGAGGCCATCCGGAAGGAGATCACCGCTCAGTTCGGCGCCGAACCTCTGGCCAATGCCCATTACGGCAAGATCATCAATGAGAAGCACTACCACCGGCTGATGGGCCTTATTGACCCGGCCAAGGTCGTCTGCGGCGGTACCGGCGACGAAGCGGCCCAGCGCATTGCCCCCACTGTCATGAAAGACGTAACCTGGGAGGATGCGGTCATGGGGGAAGAGATTTTCGGACCCATTCTGCCGGTGCTGACTTACACCGATCTGGATGCCGCTCTGGCCCAGATCGAAGCCCATCCCCACCCGCTTGCGCTGTATCTCTTCAGCGAGAATAAAGCCATCCAGCGCAAGGTGCTGGACCGCTGCCACTTTGGCGGCGGCTGTCTGAATGATACCATCATCCACCTGGCCACCAGCGCCATGCCTTTTGGCGGCGTGGGAGAAAGCGGCATGGGCGGCTACCACGGCAAAGCCGGGTTTGAAGCCTTCAGCCACCTGCGCAGCATCGTGGACAAAAAGACCTGGATCGATATGCCGGTCCGCTACCAGCCCTACACCAAAGCAAAGGACAAAATGCTGCGTTTCTTCCTGCAGTGACCCTGTTTTTTCGCCGTACCGCGCTTTGCCGGTACGGCGTTTTTGCTGCCGGAACGAAGCAGGTGCAACTTACCCCGGAATCATTGACATTGCCTGTTAGTCGTGCTAAACTTTTTTGCGGAAATACAGGTGTTTTTCGGCCTGCAAGGCAGGCAGGAGGTTGGAAAGTACTATGACATTGGCGGAACTGAAAATCGGGCAGGATGCGTTGATCAAGACGATCGGCGGCACAGGCGAACTGCGCCACCACCTGCTGGATATGGGGCTTACCCCCGGTACCGAAGTTACGCTGCGCAAAGTAGCCCCCATGGGTGATCCCATTGAGGTGGAACTGCGCGGCTACGAACTGACGCTGCGCCTGGACGACGCAGCCAAAATTACTGTAGAAAATGTACATGACACCGACCGTGCCGCCCGCAGTGAGGAACGGCACGCGCCCATCCCCCACCCCGGCGTGGGCGAGCTGGGCAAAGCCGCCAGCTACCGGACCCGCAAGGCCGGCGCCCCCATTCCCAAGGGTGCCCCGCTGACTTTTGCCTTGGCCGGCAACCAGAACTGCGGCAAGACCACCCTGTTCAATCAGCTGACCGGTTCCAACCAGCATGTGGGGAACTTTCCCGGTGTAACGGTGGACCGCAAGGACGGCGTGATCCGCGGCCACAGCGAGGCCACCGTTACCGACCTGCCGGGCATCTACTCTCTCTCCCCCTACTCCAACGAGGAGATCGTGACCCGGGACTTTATTCTGCAGGAAAAACCCAACGGCATCATCAACATTGTGGATGCCTCCAACATTGAGCGTAACCTGTACCTGACCATGCAGTTGATGGAACTGCAGATTCCCATGGTGCTGGCTTTGAACATGATGGACGAGGTCCGCGCCAACGGCGGCACCATTCTGGTCAACGAACTGGAAAATGCCCTGGGTATCCCGGTGGTTCCCATCTCAGCAGCCAAGAACGAAGGCATCGACGAACTGATCGAACATGCCCTGCATGTGGCACGGCACCGGGAACTGCCGGGACGCATCGACTTCTGCACCGCCGGTGCCGACGCCAACGATCCCCGCGGCGCGGTGCACCGCTGCATTCACGCCGTAGCCCACCTGATCGAGGACCATGCGGCCGTGGCGGGGCTTCCGCTGCGGTTTGCTTCCACCAAGCTGGTGGAAGGCGACGGCCCCATTCTGAAGGCCTTGCAGCTGGACCAGAACGAAAAGGAACTGCTGGACCATACCATCACCGAACTGGAAACCGAAACCGGTCTGGACCGGGAAGCTGCCCTGGCCGATATGCGGTTCACCTTTATTGAAAAACTCTGTGCCGAAACGGTAGTCAAACCCGGGGAAAGCCGGGAGCACAAACGCAGCGTGGCCATTGACCGGGTGCTAACCGGCAAATACACCGCCCTGCCCTGCTTTATCGGCATTATGGCACTGGTGTTCTGGCTGACCTTCGGCGTCATCGGCGCGGTGCTTTCGGACTGGATGACAATGGGCATTGACGCCCTGACCGGTGTGGTGGACAACTCCCTGACTGTTTACGGCATCAACTCGGTGGTCCATTCCCTGGTCATTGACGGCATTTTTGCCGGTGTAGGCAGCGTGCTGAGTTTTCTGCCCACTATTGTAACGCTGTTCTTCTTCCTCTCCATTCTGGAAGATACCGGCTACATGGCCCGCGTAGCCTTTGTCATGGACAAACTGCTGCGCCGTGTGGGCCTTTCGGGCCGCAGCTTTGTGCCCATGCTGATCGGCTTCGGCTGCTCGGTGCCTGCCATTATGGCCACCCGCACCCTCTCCAGCGACCGGGACCGCCGCATGACCATTCTGCTGACGCCTTTCATGAGCTGCTCCGCCAAGCTGCCTATCTACGCCCTGTTCACTGCCGCCTTTTTTGCTCCGGTATGGCGCGCCCCGGTGATGATTTTCCTTTATCTCTTCGGCATCCTTTGCGGTGTATTGTATGCTTTGATTTTGAAGCACACCAAGTTCCACGGCGAACCGGTGCCCTTTGTAATGGAGCTGCCCAACTACCGCCTGCCCAGCGCCCGCAGCGTGGGACAGCTGATCTGGGAAAAGGCCCGGGATTTTGTGCAGCGTGCCTTTACCATCATCTTTGTGGCAACGGTCATCATCTGGTTCCTGCAAACCTTTGATGCCCGCCTGAACGTGGCTGCCAGTGCCGACAGCAGCCTGCTGGCACTGGTAGGCTCCTGGATCGCACCGGTCTTTGCTCCTCTGGGCTTTGCCGACTGGCGTGTTTCCACCGCGCTTATCACCGGCTTTACGGCCAAGGAGAGCGTGGTTTCCACCCTTACGGTGCTGCTGGGCGGCGATGCGGCCGCGCTGCCCACGATGTTTACGCCTTTTACGGCTCTGGTATTTCTGGTCTTTACCCTGCTGTATACCCCCTGTGTAGCTGCCATCGCCGCCGTCCGGCGGGAAATGGGCAGCGCCAAAGCCGCAGCCGGCGTCGTGATTGCCCAATGCGTCATTGCCTGGGTGATCGCTTTCCTGGTGCACTGCATTGGAATGTTGATTGGCTTGACCTGATCTTTTACCGGATACAGAAAAACTCCCGACGGAAATTCCGTCGGGAGTTTTTGTTTGCTTCTTTTTTCGCCTTGGCTACACCGGAAGTCTTGATTGAAACCTCTGGTATATCCCAGAGCGTATTTCTCAGACTTTTCGATCTTCTTCGGTTTCCGCCACAATGTAGATGGGGCGGTGCTTGACCTCCAGGTAGGTTTTGGCCAGGTATTCCCCCACAATGCCGATGCAGAACAGCTGCACACCGCTGCAAAGCAGCATAATGCAGACGAGGCTGGGCCAACCGGCGGTAGGATCACCGAAGGCCAGCGCCCGGATCACCACAAACAGAATGCCGATGAAAGCCAGAATACAAAACAGCACACCGGCTCCGGCCGCCACCAGCAGCGGCGTGGTAGAGAAGCCTACGATGCCCTCAATGGAATACTTGAACAGGCCCCAGAAATTCCACTTGGTGGTACCAGCTACCCGTTCGATGTTCTCATAGTCAAACCACTTGGTCTTAAAGCCCACCCAGCTGAAAATACCCTTGCTGAAACGGTTGTACTCGGCCATGCTCAACACGGCATCCACCATTTTGCGGCTCATCAGCCGGAAATCCCGGGCGCCGTCCACGATCTCGGTATCGGACATTTTGTTGATGATCTGGTAGAATTTTTTAGCAAACCAGCTGCGCAGGGGCGGTTCCCCTTTGCGGGTGGTGCGGCGGGTAGCTGCACAGTCATATTCACCGGACAGCAGCGTATCCAGCATGGCAGGCAGCAAAGCAGGCGGGTCCTGCAGGTCCGCGTCCAGCGTGGCCACATAATCCCCTTTGGCCGCCTGCAAGCCGGCGTAGATGCCTGCTTCCTTGCCAAAGTTCCGGCTGAAGGAAACATACCGTACCCGGGCATCCTGTGCATGCAGCTGCCGGGCCACCCGCAGCGTACCGTCCCGGGAACCGTCATCCACAAAGATAAATTCAAAGTCGGCACCGTGGGTGGTTTTCATTTCCGCAGCCACACGGCTGGCCTCCTGGTAAAAAAGCGGCATAGACTCTTCTTCATTATAACAAGGAACGATCAGACTGATCAGCATGTTTACCCTGCCTTCCTGCCTGAAACGGCAAAATATATAATTTGATTATACCCTTTTTGCGGGGAATTGTAAATAGACAGAAAAAGATGCCGCCCCTTACGGAGCGGCACCGGTAATCAGCAGGAATCAGCCCTTGACGGCGATATTGACCAGCTTACCCTTGACGTAGATTTCCTTGGCAATGGTCTTGCCTGCGATGGCTTCGGCCACAGCCGGTTCTTCCTTGGCACGGGCAATGGCGTCGGCATTCTCGATGGCAGCGGGCACCTGGATGCGGGCCTTGACCTTGCCGTTTACCTGTACGGCAATTTCAATGGTCTGCTCCACGCATTTGGCCTCGTCATAGGTGGGCCATGCATGGTAGGCCAGCTGTTCGGTGTGGCCCAGCTGCTGCCACAGTTCCTCGGTCATGTGGGGCGCAAAGGGGTTCAGCAGCTGCAGCAGTACCTCGTACTCGGCGCGGTTGGCTCCGCCGTGGTCGCTGAGTGCATTGACATAGATCATCAGCTGGGCAATGGCAGTGTTGGCCTTAAGGGCGTCAATGTCCTCGCCCACCTTCTTGATGGTGCGGTTGGCAACAGCTTCCAGTTCGGGACGAATGGCATCGCCTTCCAGCAGCTTCTCGCTCATACCCCAGATCTTATCCAGGAAGCGCTTGCAGCCCTTGATGGACGAGGTGTTCCAGGGAGCGGCCTTCTCAAAGTCGCCGATGAACATCTCGTACAGGCGCAGGGTATCGGCACCGTACTCAGCCACAACATCGTCGGGGTTGACCACATTGCCCAGGCTCTTGGACATCTTGACAATGGGATGTTCGGCCATCTCGCCGTACTTTTCCACCAGGGCTTCCCGGGCGGCCTTCTCGCTGCCGTACTCGGCCAGCAGACGCTTGCGCTCGGCATCGGGCTGGTTCTCAAAAGCATGGGGGTTGAGGCCCAGGATCATGCCGTGGCTGGTACGCTTCTGGTAGGGTTCCTTGGTGGGGACCACGCCCAGATCGTACAGGAATTTATGCCAGAACCGGCTGTACAGCAGGTGTAGCGTGGTATGCTCCATACCGCCGTTGTACCAGTCCACCGGGCTCCAGTATTCCAGCGCTTCCTTGCTGGCCAGAGCGTCCTTGTTGTGGGGATCGCAGTAGCGCAGGAAGTACCAGCTGGAACCGGCCCACTGGGGCATGGTATCGGTTTCGCGCTTGGCGGGGGCACCGCAGCAGGGGCAGGTGGTGTTGACCCACTCGGTGTGGCGGGCCAGAGGGCTTTCGCCGTTTTCACCGGGCTCAAAGTCGGTGATTTCGGGCAGGCGCAGAGGCAGTTCCTCCTCCGGCACGGGCACCCAGCCGCACTTCTCACAGTAGATCATGGGGATGGGCTCGCCCCAGTAACGCTGGCGGCTGAACACCCAGTCACGCAGCTTGAAGTTTACCTGCTTGTGGCCCTTGCCGTTTTCCTCCAGCCAGGCATACATTTTTTCTTTGGCGTCCTCTACCGACAGACCATCCAGGAAGCCGGAGTTGACCAGCGTACCGGTAGCCACATCGGTGAAGGCCTCTTTGTCCAGGTCGCTCTCAGTCTGGCCCTTCACCACTTCGATGATGGGCAGGCCGAACTTTTTGGCAAATTCCCAGTCGCGGCTGTCGTGAGCCGGCACAGCCATGATGGCGCCGGTGCCGTAGGTGGCCAGGACGTAGTCAGAAATGAAGATGGGCACCTGCTTGCCGTTGACAGGGTTGATGGCCTCCACGCCTTCGATCTTCACACCGGTCTTTTCCTTGTTCAGCTCGGTACGCTCGAAGTCGGATTTGCGGGCAGCTTCCTCCTGATAGGCGGCAATGGCCTCGGGGTTGCGGATCAGGCCCGCGTCCACCCACTTTTTGATGTAGGCATGCTCGGGGCTGACAACCATGTAGGTACAGCCGAACAGCGTATCGGCACGGGTGGTGTAGACCGTCAGGGTATCGCCGGCGGTGGTGGAAAAATTGATCTCAGCACCGTGGCTGCGGCCGATCCAGTTGCGCTGCTGGGTCTTGACGCGCTCAATATAATCCACATCGTCCAGATCATCGATCAGACGGTCGGCATAGGCAGTGATCTTGAGCATCCACTGGCTCTTGACCTTCTGCACCACGGGGCTACCGCAACGTTCGCAGACGCCGTTGACAACTTCCTCGTTGGCAAGAACTACCTTGCAGCCGGTGCAGTAGTTGACGGTGGTTTCCTTCTTGTAGGCAAGGCCCTTTTTGAAGAGCTGCAGGAAGATCCACTGAGTCCATTTGTAGTAATCGGGGTCGGTGGTATTGATCTCGCGGTCCCAGTCAAAGGACAGACCCAGGGCCTGCAGCTGACTCTTGAACCGGGCGACGTTTTTCGCCGTAACGATTTCAGGGTTGATGTGATTTTTCAAGGCATAGTTCTCGGTAGGCAGGCCGAAAGCGTCCCAACCCATGGGATACAGCACGTTGTAGCCGCACTGACGCTTTTTACGGGCCACAATGTCCAGCGCGGTATAGCTGCGCGGATGGCCTACATGCAGACCGGCGGCCGACGGATACGGGAACTCGACCAAGGCGTAGAATTTGGGCTTGCTGTGGTCAATTTCGGCATGGAAGGTATGTTCATCCTGCCAGACTTTCTGCCACTTGGCCTCAACATTTTTGAAATCGTACTTCACAATAACTTCTCTCCCCACTCAAGATGCCGCTTACTCAGCGGTCTCGGTTTTTTCTTCCAGCCACTCGCTGGCAGGCACAGGCGTTGCATCGGCCCAGAGGTGCTCCAGGTCGTAGTAATCATGGGCTTCCTGCGTAAAGACATGCACGATGACGCTACCGTAATCCAGCAGCACCCAGCGTTTGCCGTCGTGACCTTCGGTGCGCAGGGCCTTTACGCCCTGGCGCTCCAGCTGGAATTCCCCTTCATCGGCCAGGGCGCCCACATGGGTGGTGGACGTACCGGTGGCAATGACGAAATACTCGGTCACGGTGGTCAGATCCTCCACGGCCAGAATGTGGACGTTGAGGGCTTTTTTGGCGTCCAGCGCACGTGCCAGACGAATGGCAAGTTCTCTGCTTTCCATATAAATTAAACTCCTATCACAAATCAGGCGGCAGAATCGCTTTCGGTGCTGTCCGAACTGCTGTCGGAACTGCTTTCCGAACCGCTGTCCGACGAAGTGCTCTCGCTCTCGGTCACATCCACAACCTGGTTGGAACCATCGATGTTATTGTTCTGCTGGGCATCATCAGCTTCGCTCATCAGGCTGCCCATCTGCTGGATGCTGGGATCGGTGGCGGTCAGACCGCTGACGTCAAAGCCCAGTACCGAGGGACTGTCGCACAGGTTCAGGGCGCTGGCATCCACCGGACCGGTATTTTCGCGGAAATACTGGTTGAGCAGATCGGCATCCTCCTGCCGGGCCGCATAGACCAGCGATTCGCCGTTGTACTGCTGGCCCATCTTGACCGGCAGCTGGCAGATCATGATCTTGGAAGAGTCAACCTTCAGCAGACTGACCGCAAAGCTGATCAGCTGCGAAGCGCTGAGGTCAGTTTCCATATAATTCAGAACGGCCGGGGTCAGGCGGGCAACGTCCCAGATATTGCCGATGCTCTTGAGTTTGCGGAACAAAGCGGCATAGAACTGGCGCTGCATGTTCAGACGGCCGATGTCGCCGTCGGGGTAGATCTTACGGGTACGCAGCAGGAATTCGCAGGCGGCACCATTGAGGGTCTGATAGCCTTCATCCAGGTGGCTTCCGCCGTAGTCCATGGTCTGCGGCACATAGAGTTCCACACCGCCGAACAGGTCTACCAGTTCTACCAGCATTTCCAGACGGATGGTCATGTATCCGTCGATGGGCACCTGCAGCTGGTCGGCCACCAGTTCGCACAGGGCCGCCATATTGTTGTTGCCGTCGGACCCCTGGGTCTTGGCAACGCCGTTGATGCGGTAGTTGCCGGAAACGCTGCGGTCGGTGGTGACCATCAGGTCACGGGGGATCTGCAGCATCTTCAGTTCGCCCGTTTCGTTGTTGAAATGGACGTAAAGGATCATATCGGTCATGCCGTCGTTGACGCCGGCATCGTTGGCGGCACCGGCAGACAGGTCATCGGTGCTGGAACGGTCCACGCCGGTGACCAGGATGTTCAGTTCCTTGCCCTGGAATTCCTTGGGGGTGTTGATCAGCTGGCTGATCTTGATGGCACCACCCTCGGGAGCAATGGCAGCCATGATAAACGCATAGGCGCCGCCGAAAATCAAAAGAATGATGCACAGGGTGATGAGCAGGATTTTCCACCACAGGCCCTTCTTCTTTTTCTTTTTGCCTTTGCCCTTTCCGCCGTCATCACCTTTCTTGCCACCCTTTTTACCGCGGGGAGCATCCCCGTCCCGGGGCGGCTTGCGGCCACCGCTGCCGCCGCTGCTCTTGGCAGAACGGTAGGTGGATTTTTCCGCTGCTGCGGGGTCTTTGGCACTGCGCTTGACAGGTGCTTCGTCCTCCATGCGGATGCCACCTGCGGTTGCGGGTGCATCCGCGTTGTAATCATAGGCCGGTTTGCTGCCCTTGGTGTTGCGCACATCCAGGTGCTGCACCTGGGTACGGGGCCGGGGCTGCTGGGCTGCCGGTGCCGCCTGGGAAGACTGACGCACCGTGCGGCGCTGGGCCGGGAAATTTACGGTATTGCCGTATTTGCGTTCCGCGGCAGCACGGTAGGCCATGGCCTGACGCTGAGCATAGGTAAGTTCCCGCGGCGCTTCCGGCTGCTGCACCGGCGGCGGAGTCTGCTCCTCTACCGGTGGCTGCTGGGGCTGTTCCACCGGCTGCGACACCGGGGTCTGACGGATATGGCGGCCCTGTACGGAACGCATGGGCTGCTGCACCACACGGCGGTGGGCATTTTGATTGGCCAGCTGCTGGGCACGACGGCGCGCAGCTTCAAACTGTTCCTGATCCAACATGCTTCCGGAGCCGGCCGTGCGCGGCTGCTGTGCGGCAGAGTACTGGCCGCCGGCCGCTCCGCCGGTGTGGAGCTTACGCGGTTCGCTCATGGACGTTTCCTCCCTGTTCATGGCATTTCACAGTCTGCGGCGCAGCGGGTCTTTACCGTGCCAGCTGCGCCTTTTGATACTCGTATGCGGCGACGCTTTCGGGGTCCAGTTCGCCGCCCTTTTCTTCTACAAAATCAATGCTCTGCTTCAGTGCCTGGCACAGGGCCAGGTCCAGATCCTCCATCTCCAGCTTGCGCAGATCTTCCACGCCGGGCCAGTCGCGTTCGTCGCTGGTCATGTCGGCCAGGTAAAGGATTTTATCCAGCAGGCTCATGCCCGGCTTACCGGTGGTGTGGCAGCGGATGGCCGAGAGGATCTCGGGGTCCGTCACTCCCCACTGGGTTTCGGCCAGAATGGCAGCGGCAATACCGTGCCAGATGGCCGCAGGGCGCGCCGGGGCATTTTCTGCTATTATAGCATTATCGGCAAAAATCTGCAACAGGGCATCCCGGGGCAGTTCCTTGGCACTGTCGTGCAAAAGGGCCGCCAAGGCTGCTTTTTCGGGGTCTGCGCCCCATCGCCGGGCCAGTTGGACTGCCATTTTTTTTACATTTTTGGTGTGCGTCCAGCGCTTGTGGCCCAGACGCGGTTTGACAATTGCCTTGGCTTCTTCACAGGTCATGGCAGGGTTCCTCCTTTTCCGGCAGGGTCTGTACTCCAGAGTACAGACCTTCGGCATCAATGACTTGCCGCACAATATCCGGCAGATACTGCCCCCACGCGGCACGGGGAATCTGCCCCGTGCGCAGTGCGCTGGACGCGCAGGGGTAGCTTTCGGCATTGGCAAAAAGTACCCGGCCCCCGGCAGCCTGCAAGGTTTCGGCTGCCTGGTGCAGGGCATCTTCATCACCGGGGCGGCGGCTTTCCACAACCAGGTCGGCCATCTGCAGAATATCCTGCCAGCGGCGCCACTTCTGAAACCCCAGCAGCATATCACTGCCCACGCTCAGGTACAGTTCCGCACCGGGAAAGCGCTCCCGCAGCATTTCCAGCGTATGGACCGTATAGCTGCGCCCGCCCTGGCGGATCTCCCAGTCGCTGACTTCCACCACCGGGGACAAAGCTGTAAAGCAGGCGCACATGGCCAGACGAACCGGCCCGGGCGTGGCGCTGGCTGCCTTGTGGGGCGGAATCCCCGCAGGCATGACGATCGCGCGGTCGGGCTGCACCCGTTCCAGTGCAGCCCGCAGGTTGTTCATATGTCCGTTATGGGGCGGGTCAAAGGTGCCGCCGTACAAAAGCACTTTCATTTTGCCAGCAGGGCAGCGTAAGCGCTCTCTTTGGGTTTCTGTTTGAACAGCACGAACTTGCGGCCGATGACCTGCACGCAGTCGGCGCCCAAAGCTTCCGACAGGATGTCGGCGGCTTCCCGGGCGGAATATTCGCTGTTTTCCAGCACCTTTACCTTGATGAGTTCCCGGGCAGCCAGGCAGTCGCCCACGCCCTGGATCAGGGTTTCGTCGATCTCGCCCTTGCCGATCTGAAACACGGGGTCAAGGGGATTGGCGGCGCCGCGCAGGGCCGCACGCTGTTTGCTGTTGAGCATAATGGTTCTCCTTATTGATATGGTATGCGCCGGAGCGATGATTGGTCAGGACTGTGCCAAAAAAGCCGGCAGCTGTGCGTCCAGTTTTTCCATGGCGCGGCCACGGTGGCTGATGGCATCCTTTTCGCCGTCGGCCAGTTCGGCGTAGCTGCGGCGGGCAGTGTTTTCGACGGTAGTGCCGTCGGGCAGGCCTACCCGATCGGGCACAAACAGCGGGTCATAACCAAAACCGTTGGTGCCGGTTTCCCCAAATGCCACGGTACCGGGGCACTCCCCCTCCACCAGCAGTTCCCGGCCGTCCGGCATCAGGAAGCAGACCGCCGACACAAACCGGGCCGTGCGCTGCTCTGCCGGAACTTGCTGCATCTCCTGCAGCAGCTTGGCGTTGTTGGCGGCATCGTCCCCGTGGTGCCCGGCATAGCGGGCACTGTAAACACCGGGGGCACCGTTCAAAGCGTCCACACACAGGCCGGAGTCATCGGCCACGGTGGGCAGGCCGCTGGCCTTGCAAAAGGCTTCGGCCTTGATGCGGGCATTTTCTGCAAAAGTAGTGCCGGTTTCCTCCGGGTCCAGGTCGATGCCCAGTTCCCGCAGGCTCTTGACCTGGTGGCCCATCCGTTCCAGAATGCGGCGCAGTTCTTTCAGTTTGCCGGCGTTATTGCTGGCAGCACAGATCAGCATAGGTCAATCCTCCTTATGGGCGGGCACTTCGGGCAGCAGGGA
>NZ_JACJKP010000628.1 GCF_016901605.1 Gemmiger formicilis | reverse complement strand
GCCTGGGTGTGCGGGAATGGATTGAGGAGAAAAAGTCGGCAGGGGCCATCGGTCGCATCGGTTTTTCTTTTCACGGCGATACAGCGGCTTTTTTGGAACTGCTGAACGCCTATGACTGGGATTTTTGCCAGATTCAATACAATTATCTGGATGAACACACCCAGGCAGGGCGTAAGGGACTGGAAGCAGCGGCTGCCAAGGGGATTCCGGTGATCATTATGGAACCCCTGCGGGGCGGGCGGCTGATCACCGGATTGTCTGCCGAAGCA
>NZ_JACJKP010000627.1 GCF_016901605.1 Gemmiger formicilis | reverse complement strand
GACCGTTCAAACAAGGGCTTGCCCGCCGTACCGGCTTTGCGGCAGCCTGCTTTGCCGCGCCCATGGCCATCTATTACCTGTGGAACATCCGGTACGTGGGGTGGCTGGTGGCCCGCAACAGCGATTCCGGCGGTGTGGGAGAAACGACTGCCTCTCTGGGGCAAGTGGTAATCAATGGCATCAAGATCCTGCTGGGACAGCCGGTAGAAGGTTTCTTTGCCGAGCGTCAGCCCCAGTTCTTGCAGGCTATGGCCGATATGGGCCACCAG
>NZ_JACJKP010000626.1 GCF_016901605.1 Gemmiger formicilis | reverse complement strand
GCGTGACGGTCAATGTGGTGGAGGCCATCGGAAGGCGGCTGGCTGCGCTGGATGCCCAGCTCTACGGAAAAACATAAATCGCCATGGGACAGACCCTTGCCACAAAGCGGGGGCCTGTTTCTCTTACAGGAAAGGAGGCGTTTAATTATGGGAATTCACGCGATTTCAACTGATAGTCTGCGCCGCATGAATGACAGCGAAGGATTGATCTTGCAAGGCTGTGGTGGCGATCTGCAGGAATGGCTGGACGGTATCAATGAGATGTTTAC
>NZ_JACJKP010000625.1 GCF_016901605.1 Gemmiger formicilis | reverse complement strand
GCGGCCGTTGTGCCAAAATTGGCCTGTTCCGGGCCGGTAGGGCCGGAGGAGCAGCGGGTCAGTACAAGGCAGACCCCCACAACCACCAGCAGGCACAGCAAACACAACGCCAGTACCAGACGGCTGCGCTGACGGCGGGAACGTTTGCGCCGGGGTTTACGGCCGCGCTGCGGCCGCTGCGATTTGGGCGGCGGCGCAGGTTCGTTTGGCCCCGGCATGGTTTTGGCAGCCCGTTCCGGGCTGCGGTATACTTTGCGTTCTTCAGCCACAGT
>NZ_JACJKP010000624.1 GCF_016901605.1 Gemmiger formicilis | reverse complement strand
CCGCCATCATCCTGCTGTGCATGCTGGCATCCTGCTGGTATTTCTGCCGCCAGGCCGGCATCGGGACGCTGTTCCCCGCTGTTGCGGCGGTTCTGGTTTCCCCCATGTCCGATGCATACTTCCGCATTGCCCTGCTGACGGTCAGCTATCCGCCGTATCTGACGGCCAGCTTCCTCTGCCTGGGAATGCTTTTGCAGTATGTACGCAGCGAACGACGCCGTACACGTACTATTTTGCTGGTTCTGCAATTCCTGTTTTCCCTGCTCATCGGAC
>NZ_JACJKP010000623.1 GCF_016901605.1 Gemmiger formicilis | reverse complement strand
GGAAAGCCAGGTACAAGTCAGCGACGGGACGATTCTCTTGCGTCTGCGCATTGATACATCGTCCTGCGCGTTGATGGATTATTTTGAGATTTTTCTCGACCGTATGCGCCTGTGCCGGGAAGCTGCCAAAGTACTTGGCCAAACATTTGCCCTGGAAATCAACGGGCAAAAAATGATTTGAAACAAAAAGCGCTCACCTTGTGCCATCTGCACAGGTAAGCGCTTTTTCTCATTTTATGGCAAGCCGATATCTCGCCAGTACACAGGCGCATA
>NZ_JACJKP010000622.1 GCF_016901605.1 Gemmiger formicilis | reverse complement strand
AGACAGGGACACTGACCGATGACACATTACAGCCGGAATATTATATGGATATTCTTGGCAACGAATGCCGCAAAACATTGGATTATGCATATCTGGCCAGTCGTTATCACACCGCCTTTTAGAATCAGAAGGTTCTGTCCGTTCTCCTTCAGCAAAACGCTGCTGAACCCCCGTGTGTAGTCAAACGGACGCTCGTCCAGTTTGGGACAGAGCCTTTCCAGGTCAAGATAATACTGTTCCTGCCCCGGCATTTCTGCAGCACGGCAAAGCGCTG
>NZ_JACJKP010000621.1 GCF_016901605.1 Gemmiger formicilis | reverse complement strand
ACATAAAAACAGGGGCGCTGAGGGGCATCCTCGGCTGAGATCGAAGCAAACCGCAGCTTCGGGTCGCCTTGAACCTGATCCGGATAATGCCGGCGTAGGAAGTTTGACCCATCAAAGAAGTCTTACTGCGTTTGCGCCTGCTCTTTTTGCAGGCGCTTTTCTGTTTTTATGTACTGAATATTTGTTTGGGGAGGAGTTTACCCGATGACCAAAACCTATTCCAAAACCCGTACTCTGGTAGAGTGCGCCCTGATGATTGCCCTGGGCACCGTCC
>NZ_JACJKP010000620.1 GCF_016901605.1 Gemmiger formicilis | reverse complement strand
GCACTTTGTCGCGGGTAAAGGTAAAGTAGGCGTAGGCCTTGCGGGAGGAACGGCCTACCCGCCCGCGAAGCTGGTAAAGCTGGGAAAGCCCCATGCGGTCGGCGTTTTCGATGATCAGGGTATTGCAGTTGCGCACGTCCACGCCCGTTTCAATCAGGGTGGTGCAGACCAGAACGTCAATTTCGTTGTCCAACAGCTGCTGCCATACCGAGGAAATCTGTTCTTCGGTCATCTTGCCGTGGGCAATGCCTACCCGGGCGCCGGGAACCAGTTTG
>NZ_JACJKP010000619.1 GCF_016901605.1 Gemmiger formicilis | reverse complement strand
CATTCCCGCTGTTGACAAGGTTGTTGCCGCACTGGAAGGCGACGAGCGCACCGGTGCCAAGATTGTCCGCAAGGCTCTGGAGGCTCCTCTGCGCCAGATCGCTGCCAACGCTGGTCTGGAAGGCAGTGTGATTATCGATAACATCCTGAAGGCGAACAAGGCTAACTACGGCTTTGATGCGCAGAAGGAAGAGTACGTCGAGGATATGATCGAGTCCGGTATCGTTGACCCGACCAAGGTTACCCGTTCTGCTCTGGAAAATGCTGCCAGCGTTG
>NZ_JACJKP010000063.1 GCF_016901605.1 Gemmiger formicilis | reverse complement strand
CCCGCCTGGCAGAAACGGCAGCCGCGGACACAGCCGCGCAGCACCTCTACGCTGGCCCGGTCCTGTACGGCTCCCACAATGGGAACCACAAAGTTTTTGGGCGGTTCGTAGTCGTCCATGTTTTTGACAATGGCTTTTCTGACTCGCTCCGGAACACCGGGGTGATTCGGGGTAATGGCCTTGATACGGCCATCTTCCTCATAACTCACATCATAGAAAGACGGAATGTAAATACCGGGCAGTTTGGCCAATTCCAGCAGCAAAGTTTCCTTGTTCCAGCCCTGCTTTTTCCCCTTTTCTACAGCGGCACAGATATCCTGCAGCATCTGTTCACCTTCGCCAAGCTGCATGACATCAAAAAAGTCCGCCATCGGTTCGGCATTGCAAACGCAGGGGCCGCCGGCAATAATCAGGGGCCAGTGTTCGTCACGGTCCGCTGCACGCAACGGAATTCCGGCCAGTTGCAGCATGGCCAGAATGTTGGTGTAGCACAATTCGTACTCCAGCGAAAAGCCTACAATATCAAAGTCGGTAAGCGGGTCTTTGCTCTCCAGGCAATACAGAGGAATCTGCAACCGTTCCATCTGTTCTTTCATATCGGTCCAGGGCATGAAAGCGCGTTCGCACCACCAGTTTTCGTGGCTGTTCAAAAGATCGTAGAGGATCTTTTCGCCGAGGAAGGACATGCCGATCTCATACGTATCGGGAAAGCAGAATGCCATGCGTACATCTACAGCATTTTTGTCTTTGTAGACACAGCCGGGTTCGCCGCCCGTATACCGTCCCGGCTTTTGCACCAGGCTGAGAGCTTCTTTGAATTTAGGGGAAAATTCCGCCATAATGGTGAACCATCCTTGTCGATTTTGTTTCATTTTATTGTACCCTATGCGCGGCGGAAATGCAACCGTTTGGGTTTACCGTAAAAAAGAATGGAGGATTCTTGCCCCATCCAATCCGGGCAGCGGCAGAAGATTGACTCCTCCTACAAGGAGATTGGTGCTGGCAAACCAATATCCCGCGTAGCTGTACTGCCCGGTAATATTCATATAAAAAAGGACCAAGCTGCATCCCAGCAGATTGAAGGTCGGACCAGCTGCAGCCAGCAACAGTTCCTGAGTGGAAGACAGAAACTGTCCGCGCAGAAGCAGGCAGATCCCAAAAGGAGACAATTGCAGATCCGGCCAATGGTGCCATTGGATGCGATAAACTAGGACATGCCCCATTTCGTGCAGCAAAGCGCAGAGCAACCCGATTCGCAGAATGCCGGTAGAATCAAAGGCGAGTGCAAAAGACAACGCAAAAAGGGCCACCATGGGCGCACGGAGACGGATCCGCAGATCACGATGCCGCTTGCAGCGCGTCGGACGGGTCATAGCGAATCCCCCTGTGCAGCAGTTCAAAGTGCAGATGCGGACCGGTCGCATTGCCGGTCTCCCCTACTGTTCCCAATACAGTACCGGCAGATATGGTTTCTCCTGTGTGAACAAACAGGTATTGCATGTGGGCGTACAGCGTTTCGTCCCCATTTTGATGAAGGAGACGCACATAGTTACCGTAACTCGGATGTGTGCCTGCGTAGCGAACCATACCATCAGCCGCCGCCCGAATTACGGTTCCCTCTGCTGCAGCAAGATCGTTTCCCAAATGAAAATCAGAACCGGAACCACCCATAGGGTCTGCCCTCCAGCCGTACCCGGAGGTGCGCGTGCAATAATCGGGAAGTGGAAAAACCAGCGAAAAATCCGGGAGATAACTTTCATCCGATGCCCCCGAAGGAGGAGCATTCTTTCCATGTACAGGACGCGTGGCGGTCTCCGGCGTAGAAACCTTGGTTTCCAAAAACAGATTCCCGGTTACATTTTCTACAGCCTGCGCAGCCTTTTCAGTGAATTTACTCAGCATACGAGAGTCGGACAAAAAGAGTTCCTGTGTAGGGCGCATGGCATCGGCAAAGGCAACGCGTATTGAGGGAAACAATGCCCAGTTCATGTTTTTTGCCAACAAGGCGAACGCCAAAATCAGCAGGCACAGAAGAATCTGTCCGTTCAGGATCGCATTCCCTTCCGGCGGAGGAGAGCCATTCCGTTTTGGCACATTGTCTTTTGGGGGCATGGGGGTTGCGTTTTCCCACATGAGAAACACCTCCTTCATGCCATTTTACGCGGAACACACAAAAAATATCCGCACCGAAGCCAGCGCTTCGATGCGGATAAGCGTTTGATTAAACACCCAATGCGGATTTCAGCATTTGCAGGCGTTCTTCCAGCAACTTCTTAGGTTTGGCAAACAAACCCAAACCGTTGATTTCCATGGTGCATTCCAAGCTGGTAGAATCACCACCGCCCAAAAGGATTGCCGTAAAGGTCCCGCTGACTTTGCCATTCTGGAAACTGCAGCTCAGGCAGCGTGGCTTTTCCCGGCGGGAAAAGTGCATCTCGGTGGTGCTGCCATCGGTATGATGCTCAATGACAACAAGGCCATCATCGCGTTCCTCATAATCGCGCACATCCTTGCGCCAACCGTTGAGGGTAGGCTTGGTCAGATACAGCCAGACTTTATTGGGGTCGCATGCATAATTTGCTGTTACAACACATGTTTTTCTCATGGTAAACTCCTTTTATTTTTTACCGCGGCCGAACAAGTTCTGCCAAAGGCCGGGACGGGCAGGACGCAAAGACGATGCCTGACGGCTGACCGGTTTTGCAACAGCCTTTTTAGCAACCACTTTGGTGGTGGTCTGTGTTTTGGTTTTTTCTGCTTCCATTTCGAAGCCATCCTTAAAATACCCGAACATGGCCATCTGACTGTCAACCGGCGGCTGACCTTCAGCGGGTTTGACCTTGGTATAAGTGCCATCGGGCTGCATCTCCCGCGCGTTTACGGTATCCCGCAGCTGCAAATCCAGAATACCGCGCAGCTTTTTGGCAATGGCAGGGTCATCAACCCGGACGCCTACCTCAACACGCCGTTCCGTATTGCGGGTCAGGAAGTCGCCGGAAGCAATGTAGATGCGCATGTCTTCGCCATTCCCGAAACAGTAAATTCTGGAGTGTTCCAGGTACCGCCCCACAATGCTGCGGATGTGAACATTCTCGGTACGTCCCGGTACACCGGCACGCACACAGCAAATTCCGCGAACGATCATATCGACCCGAACGCCGGCACAGCTGGCCTCGCTGATCTTTGCAATGATCTGGGGGTCGTTGATGGAGTTGTTTTTCAAAATAATGGAAGCCGGTTTCCCCTGCATAGCAAGGGCAATCTGGCGGTCCATTTCGTCCAAAAGAACCGATTTGAAACGCAGCGGTGCCACCAGCATGGTATCGGCTTCGCTGGTCAGGCGCTGCAGTGCCATATTATTGAATACGGCGCTGGCTTCCTCGCCAATATCCTGGCGGGTCGTAATAAAGGAAAGGTCCGTGTACAACTCACTGGTTTTTTCATTGTAGTTGCCGGTACCAATCTGAGTAAGATAACGGTATTTTCCATCCACGCGACTGGTGATCAGGGTCAGCTTGGAATGGACTTTGTAATCATCAAATCCGTACAAAACCGTGCAGCCGGCATCCTGCAGCTGCTTGGACCAGTCGATATTGTTCTGCTCATCAAAGCGGGCGCGCAGCTCCACCATGGCGACGACTTCCTTGCCGTTCTCGGCGGCATTGATCAGCGCACCTACAATCTGGGAATCGCTGGCCATGCGGTAAAGGGTCATCTTAATGGAAACCACGCTGGGGTCCGCACCGGCCCGCAGCAGCATCCGGATAAACGGACGGATGCTCTGGTAAGGATAAGCCAGCAGCACATCATGCTTGCGGACTTCGGTGTACAAATCATACCCGGCGGGTGCCTGCATCGGCTTGGCAACCGGATAGAACATTTCCGGGTGACCGCCGTCGTTGGCAATCCGCCCGGACAGCTTGAACAGGCAGCCGGTGTCCAGCGGAGATGTCTGTGCGTAGCAACGGGATGCCGGCACCACCAGCTTCTCACGCAGGAACTTGGCGATTTCCTGCGGCGCCTCCGGCCAGAACTGCAGGCGTACAGCCGCCAGCTTTCTGCGCTTTTTCAGCAGTTCGCTCATGACATCACGGAAATCAATATCATGATCCATCATGCCCTCATCCACGGTGATATCCGCATTTCGGGTCACACGGAACAGGCACTGCTTCTGAACGGTGCTGGTCGCAAAAATGGTGGCGGCGTAATGAGCCACCAGCTCTTCGATGAAAGCGAAACAGGTCGTCTCGCCGTCCTTGACAAAGAGAACGCGTTCAAAACGGCTGCTGACTGGAACGATGCCGAAGCTGACCCCATCCCCTTTGTTGTACAGCTGTGCGATATAGTAGATCTCTTTATTGCTCAAGAACGGGAACGGATGGCGGGAGTCCACGATCTGCGGGCTCAGCAGCGGCAGAAGTTCCCGCTGGAAATAGGTTTTCCAGAAATGCTCCTGCTGTTTGCTCAGGTGATTGAAATCCACTTTTTTGTATCCGGCATCTGCCAGCAGGCCGACAAGATGCTGGAAATACTTGTCACACTTGGCTTGCAATTCCGCCACCCGGGGCGTGATCGCTGCAATCTGTTCGGAGGCGGTCATGTGGGTGACGATGTCGGGCTTGTTGTTTTTCAGCAGCGTTTGGTCATACAGGGACCCTACGCGAACCATAAAAAACTCATCCATGTTACTGCCAAAAATAGCAGCAAACTTGAGCCGTTCGCCCAGCGGCAGATTTTTTTCTTTGGCCAATGCCAGCACACGGCTGTCAAAGTCCAGCCAACTCAATTCGCGATTGATAAAAATGCTTTCCGGCTTTTCCAAAATCCTGTTCCTCCCGTCAATGTATATCTTCATCGCCATGTTCGGCAGAGCCGGTCGTTGCCAGACCGGTCCAGGACGCAACCATGCGCGATGATATCCCCTTTACATTATCCAGCTCTTCCAGAGATGTAAAAGGTCCGTTTTCTGTGCGATACGCTACAATAGCAGCCGCTTTGGCCGGGCCGATTCCCGGCAAGGTTGTCAGTTCTTCTTCGCCGGCGGTGTTTACGTTGACCAGCGTACCGTCGTATGTAGAGCCGGGATTCTCACTTTCAAGATCTGAAATCACCGGCACATACGATGCGGACCTGGTCGGGAACTGCCAGACCGGCGCAATCAAAAAACAGGCTCCCCAAACAATAACCACCATTGCTACTGCGGTTGCGGCCACCAAAGGACGGAATCTCCCCTGCTTTTGCACGGTGATTTTCCCTCCTTTTCTATGCGCTCTCATTATAGCATGGCTACCGGAAAAATGCACTCAAAATCTTTCCTTTTACAGAAAATATATCTTTTCCTGACATTACCGGGAACGACGTTGTACCGGCAATGGTTCCGCATCTACCATAATGACATCCGTGCCAATGGTTTTCAAAGCTTCCCACGGGATGATCAGGTCTTCATCATAGCCCAAAAGGCCGAAAAGATGGCTTCGCCCATGCAGCACCACAGACTGGAGTTTGGCCGCCCCCTCATCAAAAATCACATCATCGATCCGGCCCAGGTTCTCCCCTGTTTTGATCTGAATCACATCTTTCTCACTCAATTCATGCAATGTCATTACAGACACCTCCTTTGCGGCGGATATCGATTTATTGTATGCTTCGAAAAAGCAATTGTTTCTTGTCCGGTTTGCGTGTATAATAGAAAAAAATCTTGCAGACCATCCGGGAGGGTTTTATGTATAAAAACGTGATCTTTGATTTCGGTGGTGTAGTGGTTGACTTTAACCCCCGCAATTTTTTGATGGATCGCTTTATGAACAAGCACGCGGAGGAAGTAGTCTACGATCTGACCTTCGGCAGCCAGGAATGGCAGGATCTGGACCGTGGTACCATCACCCGCGCCGTGGGTAACCGAATTATGCTGGAGAATGCAGCACACGTCAACCGCGTGTTTGAGGTGCAAACAGTGATCGAAGAGTGGGCTTCCATGCTTCGCACCAAAAAAACAACAGTAAAAACCATGCGGGACCTGAAAGAAGCCGGATACAGGTTGTTTTACCTGACCAATATGGCATCCGATATTATGGATGAACTGCGGCAGCGGGAATGGTTTGCGCTGTTTGACGACGGTGTGGCCTCCTGCGACGTGCATCTGTGCAAACCGGAACCGGAAATCTACACGACCCTGATGCAAAAATGCAATCTTGCCTATGATGAGTCCATTTTTGTGGATGATAACAAGATCAACGCGCAGGCCGCCTACAATCTCGGAATTACCGGAATTCTGTATAAGAACCCTAAGTCTTTCCGCCGCGCATTGGGGGCCTGCGGCATTGAGTTGGGATAATTTTCCATAAACAAACAAAAGAACAACCGCCCGGTATTTGCATTACGCAGATGCCGGGCGGTTGTTTTGCTATGAATTCATTTTTAGAGAAAGATTGGCCAAAACGGCGGAAGTAAAAAATAGTTGGCACAGTAACGTTTTCAGCAGCTGGAGGAAATTTGTTCTTTGATGCGGTTCAGGGCGCCTTTTTCCAGGCGGCTTACCTGCGCCTGGCTGATTCCGATTTCTCTGGCAACCTGAACCTGGGTCTTTCCGTTAAGGTAGCGCATGGCAATGATCCGTCGCTCCCTTGGGGTAAGGGATTTTACCGTGTCACGGAACATGATGTCGCTTACCCAACTTTCCTCCCCGGTGGGATCATGCAGCTGATCTACAATGGCAAAGCTGTCTTCTCCATCCGAGTAAACCGGTTCATATAAACTGGCCGGTTCAACCACGGATTCCAGGGCCATGGCAACGTTTTCGGAAGACGAACCGACTCTTGCGGCAATTTCGGAAATTTTGGGTTCCCGTCCGTTTTCCTTTTGCAGCGCTTCCCGGGCTTTCATGGCGTGGTAGGCAAGGTCACGAATTGAACGGCTTACTCGCACAGCATTGTTATCGCGCAAAAAGCGACGGATTTCCCCTACAATCATCGGAACACCGTAGGTGGAAAAACGGACGTTCAAATTGGGATCAAAATTATCGATGGCTTTGATCAACCCGATGCACCCAACTTGAAACAGATCGTCCAGATTTTCTCCCCGGTTCGAAAATTTTTGGACCACGCTCAGCACAAGACGAAGATTTCCCTGGATCATCTTCTGGCGGGCATTTTTATCTCCGGCACGCGCCGCACGGATCAAGCTGCTTTTCTCCGCTTCGCTCAATACCGGCAATTGCGAAGTGTCAACACCGCACAATTCTACTTTTCCTGCGTACATTTTGCCATCCTCCTTCATCGTGTTTAGGAGTATGGCCCATCTGTCCGGCAGACAAACAGAAGCAGAACTGGTAAAATCTTCATCACAGGAGCGGTTCCTTCTGCATAGCATGAGCACAAAGGAGGGTCGCTCTATGGTAGAGGCCATTTGGTTTGTAATCGCCCTGGTCATGCTGGCGGTGGTATCGGTAGCACTGATTCTGATGATCGTTCTTCAACGCGACGTAAAGGCAACCGGTCGGGAAACGCGGACCCAATATCTTTCGCCGAACTATTCGCAGTCGGCGGGGTTCCGCCTTACGGCGTATCCGAACAACGAACTGATCATCCTGCAGCGTTACTGGCTCATTGATGAAAGCATTGCCGCGCTGGACTATACAATCGTACCGGGACGCTTTATGACACTGTTTATCGCCAGACGCGGCAGGATGCGCTTTCCTGACAATTACTACGCAGATGCCTTTGAAAGTGTTGAGCAGTATGACATCAACGGACTTACGGTCACGCAAAGCCAGAAAGCCGGCCGCCGTGCCGCGGTATATTGGGCGCGGGGAGATTTCGAGTACCTGATCTACTCAGAAGAACCGGAAATGAATATGATGAACGGCCTGGCGGTATGCTTTGTCAACAACACCCGGGCCGAGCGGTCTTAACCAACAATCTCTAGCTCACGGCGAAGCCGTTTGATGATGCGTTTTTCCAGACGAGAAATGTAACTTTGGGAAATCCCCAATGTATCAGCCACTTCTTTTTGTGTATGTTCAGACTCATGGTTGAGCCCAAAACGCAGTTCCATAATGCGCCGTTCCCGCGGTGCCAGCCGTTCAACGGCCAGCCGCAGAGCGGCGCGTTCTGCGCTGCGCTCCAACTCTTCTCCAACCTGCGGCTGATCACTGGTCAGCACATCCATAAGGAGCAGCTCGTTGCCGTCATTATCGGTGTTCAAAGGCTCGTCGATGCTGGCATCCTGGCGGCGATTGGAGCTTTTGCGCAGATACATGAGGATCTCATTTTCGATACATCGGCTGGCATAGGTGGCCAGTTTGATATTTTTGCTGGGTTCAAAGGTATTGACAGCCTTGATCAGTCCAATCGTGCCAATGGAGATCATGTCCTCGATCCCTGCGGAAGGTGTTTCAAACTTTTTGGCAATGTACACTACCAGACGAAGATTGTGGGTAATCAACAAATCCCTCGCAGCAGTTTTCCCTGCGGCCAGATCCGTCAGTGCCTGCTGCTCCTGCTGTGCATCCAGCGGCGCGGGCAGAACATCCGTACCATTGATGTAATGAAATTCCCGCGGGGACAGTAACCGAAGCCATAAGGCGGACAGAGACTGATTCATCTGTTTCAGCATGTTCATATGCAAGTGTTCCCCCTCTTATAAAAAATCATTTCCATATAAAGCTTCATAACTGTCACTGCCAAAAGATTGCGGCGCAAATGCCACAGCGCTTCGGCCAAGCGCCAGAATTCCATTTGGGGTAATCAAACCGATGTTGTTGACAGCAAATCCGGGAAGAAGGCTGCGCTGTGCTGCGGTTTTGCAGGGAATGACGCGCAGTTTGATCCCGGCAGGCGGTTCACCGGGCGAGTTCCCGGCAAACCAGGAAGAAAGATATTCCCGAACAGATTGAGGCAACCGATTTTTGGCATCGGGGAAACTGACAACCAGGACCGGCAGACAAGTAATCGGATCGGTCAGGTGGCAGCCGGTATCCAATGTAGCGCGCAGATGGATGAGCATATCCGCCAGCTCCAGCTCCAGTCCAACGGTTTGCGTGGCAGGTTTTCTTCTCTCCAGAAATCGAATGGCGATTTCGACGGCCACGCAGCACACCCCAGACAGGACTACCAGCAGCAAAGGTGAGATACGAAGATAAACCGTAAGATTTCCGGTCTGAAGAACTTTAGTGCCGGTATGAAGAATCACCAGCAAAACCAGACCCGCCAGGGCGATGTTCAATGCTGCGTACCAGCAGGCCGCGGTAAGAAGCCGCAGCTTATTGCTGCAGCCAAAAGCCACTGCCGTAATCAGCAGCGCGGTTGCAATTTTGTAGAGCAACTGAACCGGATAGGGCTGTTCCGGCACAAAAAGAATCAAAGAAGAAAGAGCAGCAACAAGACTGCCCAACACCAACCGGCCAAAACGGGTACGCAGTCCGCTGAATGCTGCGGTTGCCAACAGCAGAAAATACGCAGCAAGAAAATTGGTAAGCAAAAGCACGTCCAAATAGATTACCGTTTTCATGCAAACCTCCCCCTCTGCCGTAAACCGTTTCTAACAGTGTATTGGCATAAGTAAGAAAAAATGCGCAAACGGTGAAAGGTGCAAAAAAGCGACCCGCATAATACCATGCGGGTCGCTTTTTGACATTTTTGAGGGATTCGATGCTTTTACTTAAGTTCCACAACCGTCACGCCGCTTTCGCCCTCGCCATAACGACCAAGTCGGAAACTTTTGACGGCTTTATGGGTACGCAAATGCTTTTGGATAGCGCTGCGCAAAGCGCCGGTTCCGTTGCCATGGATGATGTACAACGTCTGCTGCCCACGCAGCATCCCGCTGTCCAAGAATTTATCCACCTCGGCCAGTGCTTCTTCAACGGTATATCCGAGGAGGTTGATCTCCATGCTGGTTTTACGGTTTTTATCAAGCTGTACGCGTGTGCTGGAACGGCGCGGCTCTCTCTGCGGGCGCTTTTCCATTTTATCCGGGGCACGCAAACCGGAAAGCGGCACTTTGGTCTTCATAATGCCTGCACGCACTTCCACCATCCCGGCCCGGTCGGGGCGGGCAGTAACCGTAGCCGTCTGGTTCAGCTCCGCAATGACAACTTCCTGACCGATCTGCACCTCTTTCAACGGCACATATTCGCGCACAGCAGGTTTGGCATCTGTGCGCTTCAGGAGCGTTTCGGTGTCTTTGCGCGCAATCTCACGGGCGCGCACCGCACGCTGTGCGGCACTGGTCTTTTCGTCTTTTTGAATCCGCCGCAGCTCATCCGTCAAGGCATAGGCGTCGTTTTGCACCTGCTGCATCAGGTCATGAGCCTGACGTCGTGCATTTTCCAGTTCCTGCTTGCCCTGATCAATCAGTTCCTGCCGCTTTTTCTCCGCGCTTTCCAGGGCGTGTTCCGCTTCATATCGGGCTTTTTCCGCTTCTCCCTGGGCAGCTTTCAATTGCAGTTTCAAATCATCCAACTGTGCAAGAACGCTGTCCAGGCGTTTATCATCGTTGGACATATGGTTTCTTGCCGCCGCAATGATTTCTTCGGGAATGCCAAGCTTGGCACTGATAAGAAATGCGTTAGACTTGCCCGGAACGCCTACACTCAGTTTATAAGTAGGCATAAGCGTTTCCACGTTGAACTCGCAGCTGGCATTGACAACGCCCGGAGTTTCCAGCGCGTACACCTTCAGTTCGGCGTAGTGTGTAGTCGCCATCAAAAGGCTTCCCTGCCGGCGCAACTGTTCCAGAATGCTGACTGCAAGTGCAGCACCTTCCGCAGGGTCTGTTCCGGCACCCAACTCATCAATCAAGGTCAACGTACCGTGTTTGGCACGCTGCAGAATCCCGCTGATGCGCTTCATGTGTCCGGAGAACGTAGACAGGCTCTGCTCAATGCTTTGCTCATCGCCGATGTCTACCAGATACTCATCAAAATGGCAGACAACGCTGCTCTCATGCGCAGGAATCAAAAAGCCGTATTGGGCCATAGCATTCAGAAGGCCGGCCGTTTTAATCGAAACCGTTTTGCCGCCGGTATTGGGACCGGTTACAACAAGGGTATCGTACTCTTCTCCGAGAGAGATGTCTACAGGAACCACCCGTTTTTTGTCAATCAACGGGTGTCGTGCCCGGTTCAGGCGGAAACGGACCGTGTCGCTGACCGTGGGCATAAACGCATTTTGTTCAACAGCCAGACGTGCCTTCGCCAGCAGCAGGTCAATTTGCAGCATGGCATCATAGCTGTAAGAAAACTGCGGCTCCAGCGATCCAACCTGCGCAGAAAAAGCAGAGAGGATACGGGTGATTTCTTCCTGCTCCTGGGCACGCAGCTGCATAATCCGCGCATTTGCTTCCACCACAGCAGTAGGCTCCACAAAAATCGTGGCGCCGGTAGACGATACATCGTGAATAATACCGCCGACCTCACCGCGATATTCCGCGCGGACAGGTACAACATAACGTCCATTACGCAGCGAAACCACGGCATCCTGCAAAAATTTGTTGGTGGTGGAGTTTTTGATGATGTTGTCCAGTTTGGTCCGGATGGAATCCTCTGTCTGCCGGATTTTACGGCGCAGGTCATGCAGCGTCACACTGGCCGTATCTGCCATTTCTTCCGGCGAAAGAATACTTTCCGTGATCTGCTTTTCCAGAACAGGCTGGGGTGCCAGTGCGTAAAACAGATCGTCGGTCAGCAGCATATCATGATCGCTCAATCCGTACCACTGGGACAGACCGGCGAAGTTCCGCAACGTGGCAGCGATTTCCAGCAGCTCTCCCATGGAGAGAATGCCGCCTTTTTGTGCGTGGGCGGTGATACGGCGAACATCCGATACACTGCCAAAGCGCGGGCTGCCGTTTTGAATCAGCAATGTATTGATCGCGTTTGTCTGCGCCAGGGCGTAACGTTCTTCCTCGGTTGTAGGATACGGCTCCAGAGCAAGCATCGTCTCTTTGGTTTCCCGGCAGGTACACAACTGCACAGCACGGGCCAATATCTTATCCAGTTCCAGAGTCGTTTTATAGGCGATATCCATACAGGGTATTGTTTCTCCTTATTCCAGTACAGTTTTTAAAAAATCAAGGCTTTTTAATCCATGCTCCAAATGCGCCAGCAGATATTGCTCGCTGACGCGTGACAGATTCTTCAGGCTTGATGGGGATAACGTAAAAGAAAACAGCTTTTTGTCCTCGGCAAGGCAGATATGGCGCAGCGCATACAAAGCGCCCGCATCCAGATTGGGAACGTGACGCGCTTTGTCGGCACAATCAGCGCACAAAAGATTGCCCTCAATCGGGTCAAAGTAGAATTCCCCACCATCGTAACGGCCGCAGCTCACGCAGGCCAACAGATCCGGCTGATAACCGGCCATGCTCATGGCACGCAGCTCGTAAATTGTTTTCAGCTGGCGCAGGGGCAGACGCTTTTGTCCGATCATATACAGGCTGTTGAGCAACAGACGCAGCTGTGCATCGGCTTCCGGCGGTGCCGGCGAAAGCGATAAAGCAATCTCCGCCATGTAGGTAGCCAAACACATAGCTTCCACACTATCGGAGATTCCGTGAAAGACCTTTTTTACCTGTGCCGAATCCACAAAATAATGGCTCCGGCCGCTGGTCAGGGTAAACTCCGAATAACAGAACAAGCCGGAGGCACTGAACAACTTGTTTTTCAATCGCAGGCTGCCCTTGGCGGAGGCTGAAATGACACCCAGATCAGGTGTCAGCAGCGTCAGAATCTGGTCGGCTTCCCCCACTTTGACCTGGCGCAGCACCAGCCCCGTTGTTGCCACCTGCATATCGTTCCTCCTGCAGCAAACACTGCTGCGATTTATAATTCAGATAATCATAGACACTGCCGGTTTGTATAAACTTTGCCCAATTCTCTGCCGAACAAGCCATGGTGGCGTCCCCCTTTCCCAATGCTGTCAGCATAGCATAACGGGAAAGGAAAAGTTGTCCAAGAGGGGCGTACAGATATTTGTCAGGGTTTGGAGAATCCCAGCGAATTCAAAAGCTGATCATTATCACGCCAATCTTCGCGCACTTTTACCCAGCACTGCAGGTTTACTTTTACCCCCAGCAGCTCTTCAATATCCATGCGGGCAGCAGAGGCAATTTTTTTCAGCATCTGCCCGCCTTTGCCAATAATCATGCCCTTATGGCTTTTCCGTTCACAATAGATATCCACATCAATATCGATCAGATCTTTGTCGGGGCGTTCTTTAAAGCGCTCCACAACCACCGCAATGCCGTGCGGGATTTCTTCCCTCATAAAGAGGAGGGCTTTTTCGCGTACAAGTTCCGCCACCAGTTCTTTCTCCGGCATGTCGGTAAATGCATCATCATCAAAGTAGTGCGGCCCTTCATTGCCGTAAGGCTTCAGCAAAGCGAACAGGTCATCGCAGCCGGTTCCATCCTTGGCGGATATGGTAACCACCGCATCAAAGCAACCAAAGTCTTCAATCTGCCGTTTGCGCTCCTCCAGGGCTGCAAAGCTGTCCAGCAAGTCCACTTTGTTGATTACCGCAATGGCCGGGCCGCCTTTTTGAAGTGCCTTTACCATGGTCAGCTCCGAGTCGGTAAAGTCCCCGGCCGGTTCAAACAGCATCATGGTTACATCAACATCTTTCAGGCTGGCTGCGGCCGTCTGGGTCATGCGGGTATCCAATTTGTTGCGTGCGGCATGGATGCCGGGGGTATCCATCAGCACATACTGTACCGGCCCTTTGGTGATGATTCCGGTAATACGGCTGCGCGTAGTCTGTGGCTTCTGGGTAACAATGGCGACTTTCTCGCCTACCAGATAGTTCGTCAGACTGGATTTTCCCACATTGGGACGGCCAACCAATGCCACAAAGACACTGCTGGGCATTTCAGGAATTGCTTTTGCCATTCGTTGTTTCGCCTTTCTGGTTCGTTTGATGGTAACGGAAAGTAAAAAGATACGCGGGAATCAATCCCAGCAGACACAGTACACCGGTCACCGGGACCGTGCGCAGATGGTCAACAATCACGGACAGGCGGGGAATCAGCAAGACACAGCCGATGCACAAAGCCCCTAATGCGACAATCAAAACCGCGCCGGCAGCCATGTCCTTGGCAG
>NZ_JACJKP010000618.1 GCF_016901605.1 Gemmiger formicilis | reverse complement strand
GCGGTGTTGGAGATGGAGTAACGCATCTTGTCAAAGCCGCCCTCGTTGATCAGGTCGACGATGAGCTTCATTTCATGGCAGGTCTCGAAGTAAGCCATTTCGGGGGCGTAGCCGGCTTCCACCAGCGTATCGAAACCGGCGTGGATCAGCTCGCAGACACCGCCGCAGAGCACAGCCTGCTCACCGAAGAGGTCGGTCTCGGTCTCCTCCTTGAAGGTGGTCTCCAGGATGCCCGCACGGCCGGCGCCGATACCGGAAGCATACGCCAGGGCGATG
>NZ_JACJKP010000617.1 GCF_016901605.1 Gemmiger formicilis | reverse complement strand
CTTTGCAAATTTATCGAGCTGAAAGGCTGTACGCCTTCCCATTTTCGGAAGAGCAAAACCGAGAAACCACATTCTGAATTTCCCGGGAAATAATTCACACCAGAATAATCATACACTTGCTTTTCGTTTTTTGCATTCTTAAAAAACAACGATAAACCAAGCAAAAGTGCAGGCATGTTGCCCTCCAAAATACTTCAAGGACGGGGGACTGCCTGTCTTTTTTGTATCATTGTTTCGCTGTTTAACGCGATTTCCTCTTCCGTTGAATTTGCAAAG
>NZ_JACJKP010000616.1 GCF_016901605.1 Gemmiger formicilis | reverse complement strand
TGAAGCAAGACAGATGACGCCGAAGGCGTCAGATGTACCTTGAAAACTGAATATAGAACTGCGAAATGAGATTTTAAGCTAAGTAAAATTCCTGATTTTAATTCTAAAATCTATAATTTCACCAAGCGGTAAAATCTCGTTGGCAAATGGAGAATCTGAAAAGAGATATGTTTATCGAAAGATAAACAACGGTCAAGCTACAAAGGGCGCAAGGAGAATGCCTTGGCACTGGGAGCCGATGAAAGACGTGGTAAGCTGCGATAAGCCTTGGGGAGGA
>NZ_JACJKP010000615.1 GCF_016901605.1 Gemmiger formicilis | reverse complement strand
TGGCGGCGGCGGTGTTCCTTTTGAACATCGGCACCCAGGGCATGGCGGTCTTTACCCGGATGTACGCCCTGCTTATGCTGGAAACCGTGGTGCTGGTGGCCCTGCATCTGCGGCTGTTCCGGCAGCTGCGGGCAGGGCAGCGGCCCCGGTGGGTATTTCTGGGGCTGGCCGCCGCCACCATGGCAGGGTGCCTGACCCAGTATTTCTTCCTAGTGTTCTGTTTCTTCTTCTGCGGGTTGTTCGGCCTGTGGCTGCTGGGCACCCGCCGGTTCAAAACCG
>NZ_JACJKP010000614.1 GCF_016901605.1 Gemmiger formicilis | reverse complement strand
CGGCATGCACCACAAAAAGCAGCGGTGCCACAAACAGGAAGGCGTACTCGATGGGCTCGGTAATGCCGGTAAACACAGCGGGAATGACCGCCGCGATCAGCAGCGCTTTGACCTGCTTTTTGTGTTCCGGCTTGGCGGTGTGGTACATGGCCAGTGCCGCACCGGGCATGCCGAACATGGCAAAAATGACCTTGCCGTTCATGACAAAGCGGCTGATGTTGATGTCGAACATGGCATCGGGGGAAGCCAGCATGGCGTTGTAGATGTTCACGGCACCCT
>NZ_JACJKP010000613.1 GCF_016901605.1 Gemmiger formicilis | reverse complement strand
GTAATGTATACGTTTACCGGTGTATCTGCATCCGCAGGGATCGCGATCGGCCCGGTAGAGCAGATCGACCACGGTACGGCCGGTCTGCACCGTATTGTATGCGACCCGTTCCGCGAGCGGGCGCTGTACGATGTGGCGGTAGTCCTGGCCAAAGACGAACTGCGCCGTTTAAGCCAGCGCGCCAAAGGCCCCGATGCCGACATTCTGCTGTTCCAGATTGCACTGTTGGAAGACGAGTCCTTCACCAATGAAATTGGTGATTACATAGCTGCCGGTGCC
>NZ_JACJKP010000612.1 GCF_016901605.1 Gemmiger formicilis | reverse complement strand
TTCTCCCTTCCAGCCACTCTGCAAAGCAGTTTTGCTTTACAGTTCTTCAACCTTGACTTTGAATGCTGCAGACACACCTGCGTACAGGCGCACCGTTGCATCATAGCTGCCAAATTCCTTGATAGCGGAGGGCAGCTCTACTTTCTTTTTATCAATTTCGGTGCCGGTCAGCTGCGTCAGCAGTTCCGCCACTTCCTTGCCGGTTACTTTGCCATACAGCTTGCCGGAAGCACCGCCCTTGATTTTGGTGGTCACCGTTTTGCCGCTGATTTTGGCAGC
>NZ_JACJKP010000611.1 GCF_016901605.1 Gemmiger formicilis | reverse complement strand
GTCCCGGTGGTTGAAAGACTACGTCTATATTCCGCTGGGGGGCAGCCGCTGCAAACCCTGGCGCCGGGATGTCAACTTGGTTGCCACGTTTTTGGTCAGTGGAATCTGGCACGGTGCGGGATTGACCTACCTGCTGTGGGGATTCCTGCATGGTACGTTCCAGGCACTGGAAAATCATCTGCCTTGGCGGCGCGCCATCACCAAAGGATGGGGGCGGCTGGTTGGCATTGCCGGTACTTTTTCCATCTTTGTTTTTACGTTTACCATTTTCCGTGCCAG
>NZ_JACJKP010000610.1 GCF_016901605.1 Gemmiger formicilis | reverse complement strand
CTCTTTGCTGATGTACACCCGCCGGTCGCCGCTGGCGGTTTTCGGCTCCTTGGTGAAGATCTTTTGCCCGCTGAGTTTGACCACTGTCCGCTGCACATGGATGGTCCGGTGCCGCCAGTCAATGTCTGACCAGCGCAGCCCGCAGGCTTCGCCGCGGCGCATCCCGGTGGCCAGTACCAGTTTGAAGTACACTTCATATTTCATGCTTTGTGTTTCCAGAGCGGCGATCAGCTTCTGCACCGTTTCCTCGTCGGCCACCGGGCGCTCTTTGCGCACGCCT
>NZ_JACJKP010000609.1 GCF_016901605.1 Gemmiger formicilis | reverse complement strand
TTGGGCATCATCCGGATGATGGGGTATCCGCTGCCGGCCATCTGCCGGATCTGGTGCATGGAAAGGCCTGCCGCCATCGAAACCAGAACAAAGGGACGGCTTTCGGCGCGGGATTCCAGAACCGGCGCCAGCTCGTCCAGCATATCTTCCATCATCTGCGGCTTGACGCCCAAAAAGATAAAATCACAGATACTGGCTACCTGTTCGTTGGTGCCGCAGGCGCAGCCAAGTTCTTCCGCCAAAGCCTGTGCTTTGGCAGGGGTGCGGTTGGCCAGCAGAAC
>NZ_JACJKP010000062.1 GCF_016901605.1 Gemmiger formicilis | reverse complement strand
CGGCTGAACAGCATGGCGAACAGCAGATCCAGCACCAGCAGGATCAGGGCCAGGGGAATCAGAATAGAGCGAAGCACCTCGGCGGCGGTGGAGATCTGGGCCAGACTGGCAGAAACGATCACACCGTATTTGCCGTCGGCCGAAAGCTGTCCCACCACCATCTGCTGGCTGGAACTGGCCCGGACGATTTCGTACAGGCGGCCGTCCTGGAACAGCTTCTGGCGCAGCTGGATGACTACCGAGGTGTTGACATTGTACCCGAAATTGCCGCCGAAGGCAGCGGTGCTTTCATGCAGCAGGCAGGGGTACATGCTCTCGTAAGCTTTCAGGCAGCGTAAGGTGGAGTCACTGAAATCCACGCAGCAGCCGTCCACATTGATGGTCTTGTTGATAAAGGCGTTGCTTACGTCTTCCCAAAAATCGCTGTCCAGGGTCAGAATGCCGAAATCCCGGCTGGAGATAGGGGTGTCACTTTGGTCGATCATGGCCACAATGGCGGTGGCTTTGCTTTCCAGTTTGGCACGTATGGTACGGTTGTACTGGGGTACCAGGCCGTAGGTGATCACGCTCCAGACCAGTACCAGCGTCAGCAGGGTCATACCGACGATAAACAGCATCAGCTGCCCGCGTATGCCAAGTACAAAGCCGTGCTTTGCGGCGGGGGGCTTTCGCTTCAAGTTCGCTGCACTCCTTTTTTACAGCGTATCGGGATCAAACTTGTAGCCGATTCCCCATACGGTGACAATATAATTGCGGCAGGGACCCAGATGGCTGCGCAGCATTTTGATGTGGGTGTCCACCGTGCGGTCCTCGCCATAGTAGTCATAGTTCCACACTTTTTGCAGGATTTTTTCGCGGCTCAGGGCAATGCCCTTGTTGCTGACCAGGAATACCAGCAGATCAAATTCCTTGGGGGTCAGCGGTGCTTCCTGCCCGGCGACTTTTACCGTGTGGCTGGCGGTATCGATATTCAGATCGCCGAATACGTAGCTGCTCTGGTTTTCGTCGGTTTTCGGCATGGTCCGGCCCAGAACTGCCTTCACACGGGCCACCAGTTCCCGCGGGGAGAAGGGCTTGACCACATAATCGTCGGCACCGCCCTCCAGGCCGGCCAGTTTATCGTATTCCTCACTGCGGGCGGTCAGCATAATGACCGGCGTCATGATCTTGCGGGTACGCATCTCGCGCAGGCAGGTCATGCCGTCCATAAACGGCATCATAATGTCCAGAATCACAAGGTCGATCCCGCCCTGCGTCAGAACGCTCAGGGCGGCGGCGCCGTCACTGGCTTCCTCGCAGGTAAAACCGGCATATTGCAAATGCTCACGGATCAAATCCCGGATCCGAGGTTCGTCGTCCACGACCAAAATTTTTGCCATAAAGTCGGCCTCCCTTTTTCACACTTTCTATTGTATCACAATATCCTTTCGGCGTGGAGAAAATGTGAAAACTTTTGAAAAAAACTATAAAATTTCTTTTTTGCCCAAGCGGTGCAATGGTCCAAAGATTGCAATCCGGGCGGCGGTACGATACAATAAATGCAGAGAGGTGAGTGCCATGCTGCTGATTGTATTGCTGCTGTTGCTTGTGTTGCCGCTGCTGCTCGCGGCACTGGTTTTGTTTCTGGTTTGCCCGGGGCTGCCCCGTGCTTCGCTGCGCAAACCTTTTGTAGGGCGCAGTTATGCCCACCGGGGCTTGTTCGGGGTCCAGCAGAGTCCGCCCGAAAACAGCCTGCCTGCTTTTGCTGCGGCGGCCCGGAACGGGTACGGCATTGAGCTGGATGTACAATTTACCGAGGACCGGAAACTGGTGGTCTTCCACGATGATACGCTGGATCGGATGACATCGGTGTCGGGCGGCGTGCAGGAGACCCCCTGGCCGGTGGTGTCTGCGCTGCCGCTGGCGGGCAGCGGGGAACACGCGCCGCTGTTTACCGAGGTTTTGCAGACGGTGGCCCGGGCCAACCCGGACACGCCGCTGATTGTGGAGATCAAAAGCCGCTATGAATACCGGGGCCGGTATCTGGTGGAGTTGTGCCGCGCGGTGCTGGCGGCGCTGAAAACCTACCCCGGCCCGTACTGCATCGAAAGTTTTGACCCGCGGGTGGTGCGGCTTATCCGCATCATGGCCCCGGGGGTGGTGCGCGGGCAACTGGTGGACAGCTACCGCAACCACCGCATTTACGGCACCAAAGCGCTGCCGGCATATCTTTTGTCCCACTGCTTTGGCAACCTGCTAGCCAGGCCGGATTTTATTGCCTGGTGCCCGGACAAACGGAACTGGGCGGTGCGGCTGTGTGCGGCGCTGGGGGCTATGATGGTCATGTGGACGGCGATGCCCGATCATGACATTGCCCGGCTGGAACGTGACAATGACGCGGTCATTTTTCAATGGTACGAGGCAGAACCCAAATATAAGTAAGCATACAAAGCGCAGCTCGCGCATATCCTTGCATGAAACAAGGAGAAAGGGGCTGCGCGTATGTTTTTGTTCACGGTTACAAAACCCGGGCTGCGGCAGGCGGGGGCGCTCGCCCTGTGCGCGGTATGTCTGTGCGGAACGGTGGTGGCTGCGGTGCATTTTTCCGGGGATGCGGTGACCACCGCCAGTGCCGAGGCTACCCCCGGCATCGAAACCACCCAGGACATCGGCACCTACTTCACCGGGTACGGCTTTGAGACGGATCTGTCCTCGGCGGCGGTGGATAAGGTCAAGATCCCCAAAAAATGGGACGACAGTTTCACGGCCTTCAACCAGGTGGTGCAGGAAAGTGACCTAGATCTTTCGGACTACAAAGGCAAGACGGTGGAAAAGTGGACGCTGCTGTGCCCGGCGCTGTCTACCGGTGACCAGGACACCTACTGCGTGCTGCTGGTCTACAAGGCAAAGGCTATCGGCGCCTACCTGCTGGAGAAGCCCTCGGGAGAAGTGACGGGGCTGATCACGGCGGCCAAAGCCAGCGCGGAGACTGCCGCCGCCGAACAGGAGGATACCCAGGCGGCTGCAGTGGAAACAGAAATCGAATACCCCACCGAATGAGTTGACCCGGACAGAAAAACACCGGAAAATCCTGATGGATTTTCCGGTGTTTGCTTATTGTTTGCTTCGTTTGAGGGGGATACTGCATACCAGTGCAATGCCCAGAGCCAGCGCTACGGCAATTTTCAAGGTTTCCACGCCTTTATTGGCGAACAACGTGCGGTCGTCCCGCAGAAAATAGTAGGCTGTATAATAGATGCCGGCGCCCGGCACCAGCGGGAAAATACCACACAGCAAAAACAGGGTGATGGGCGCTTTGTGGCGGATGGCAAACAGGCGGGCGCAGGCGGTCAGCGGCAGGGCGGCGGCCAGTGTAGCCACCGGCGCACTCAGGGAGAGCAGTCCTGCACAAAGTACATAGACCAGCCAGCCCACCGCACCGGTAATGCCGGAGGCAAGGTAGTGCCGCGGCGAAACACGGAAGGTCACGCCAAAGCTGATGGTGGCAACAATCGCCACCAGAAATTGGGCAAGATAATCGGCCCAGATGGGTATTACCATACGATCGCCCCCAATCCACCGCCAATAAGCCAGGCCAACACCACGCCGCAGGCGATGCTGCCGGCAATCAGCACAGCGTCCAGCAGCCGGATAGCGCCGGAAAGATAGTCGGCATTGATAATATCCCGGATACCCATGGTCAGGGCAACACCGGGGGTCAGCACCATCAAAGCACCGATGGTAGCGGTGTTTACATCCAAGGTGGGCACAAAAAAGCGCACGCCCAGCGCCCACAGGGTACACAGACCGGCGGCAATGATGTCGGTGAAAATGCGGTTGATGTGCCGCTTGCCGAATTGCTGGCAGATAATGGATTCCAACAGTCCTGCCACAGCGGCTACCGCCATTTCGATCAGCCAGCCCCCGAAAAGGAAAGCGAAACAGCCGCTGCCCACAATGCAGGCCAGCCGTTCCACACGGGGCGAGGCATCGCCGATGGCCCGGGCGTCCTTCAGTTTTTGCTGCGCCTGGGCCAGGTCCAATTTTCCTGCGGCCAACTCCCGGGAAAGCTCGTTGACGGCTTCCACGCGGCCCAGATGGATGGATACCAGCGGTACATGGCGGACCATGCTGACGCTTTCGCCGCTTTCGGGCAGGGCGGAGGCAAAGATACCGTTGGTGAGTACATAGACATGAAATTTTTCCACATGCAGGCTGCGGGCCATGATCTCCATGGTCTGTTGGGCGCGGAATACTTCGCCGCCGTTTTCCAGCATGGTTTGTCCCGCACCCACAATCAGGTCCAGGGCCTGCTCAAATGTATCATTCGCCACGGATGTTCTCCCGCACAGCGTTGAATTCGGGGTAATGGGCATACAGGTGCTGGGCAATGGCTTCCATCAGCAGGTAGTCGTGTTCCGAATCAATGTCGATGATGCCGGTATCCATCATGACGCTGACGCCGATTTTGCCGCGCCACAGCATGCCGTCGGTGTTTTCGGCCAGAAAATCCCGGCGGAAAACATAGATGGACGCGTTGACATCGTACACATCGGGGGCCTGCTGACGGCCGGTAAATTCGCTATGGATCACCTGCTCCACATGGTCGTCCACCGTTTTGACCATGTTGAACCAGGGGTTGCGGCGCGCTTCACAGACGCTGAACACAAGGTCCAGATCTTCACGGGACTGTTTCAGGGCAAAGGCGTTTTCAATGTCGGCAGCGGTACGCAGCGGGCTGGTAATGTCCAGGTCCATGTGCCAGTCGTAGAGGGCACCGGTGCGCTCTTCCATGCGGCGCAGGCTGTCCTGGTAAACGGCCATTTTGGGGACTTTGTCGCCGCCCAGTTCGGCGCCGCGGGGCAGGTAGACCACTTCCGGGTACTGCGCGGCCACCAGGTCGGCCAGTTCCTGGCTGTCGGTGTTCAGGGCCAGGTCCACCTGCAACTCGGGATGGTTGCGGCAGAACAGTTCTGCCGCACTCAGGGAATAATAGACCAGCGGTTTGCCGCAGAATACCTTCAGATTTTTGTTTTTGAATCCTTTGCTGCCGGCGCGGCCGCAAATGGTGATGAGCAGACGATTCATCTTATTTCTCTCCCAACGTCAGTTGTAATACCTGCAATGCCAGTTCGGGCGGATTGCAGCTGGCCGGGGCATCCCCCAGCGCGTAGTCCACAAAATATTCCATCTCCCGCTCATAACGGCGGTTCACATCTTCCTCATAGTGCTGCACCGTACCGTCGGGCAAGGTCAGGGTGCCGGTGCCAAAGTCTGCCACCACACTGCCGTCGCGGCAGAACAGTTCGATGGAACGGCGGTAACCGCGGCCGAAATAGTCCAGATGCACTTCGGCCAGCAGGAAAGGATACCGGGCAATATAGACCGACAGATCATCCGAGTCGATCTCCAGATCGGAGTAGGTGCCCTTGAAGTTGCACAGTGCTTCCGGTACGCCGAACAGGTCCACCAGGTAATCCCACTCATGGATCAGGTCAATGGTCACGCCGCCGCCCAGGGCTTTGTGGGCGCTGTACACCGTGCGGTAATCCACACCGGGGCGCCAGTCGGGCAGGTAGCTGGAACAGATGACCCGGGCGCAGTAGGGGTGCAGTGTGGGCAGCAGGTCTTTCAGAGCCAGCATAACACCGCACCAGCGCATGGGCGCCGCCACGTAAGCTTTCTGCCCGGCAGGCAGATAGTCGGCCAGATTCAGCCCGGTCTGTTCGGCAGAAAAAATCGGTTTTTCAATGAACAGGGCGCCGCCCCGGCCGTACACGGCGCGCAGGGCATCCGCGTGCAGGCTGGTGGGATTGGTAATAAAAATCAGGTCATAGTGGGCGGGCAGCTGGGCGGCTTCGGTGTATTGGGCATGGAGCTTTTCCGCTACGCCGGGACGCAGCGGCCGGGTCAGATCGCTGCGCAGGGCGTCGGCCTGCAGTGTCCAGCCCCGGTCGGCGCACAGCGTGGAAAGATTGTTCAAATGGCGAGTTCCGATGGAGCCGAGCCCCACGAACAGCGCGGTCAAAGTCTGCATGGGAAATCCTCCCTGTCAGGTAGTTTGGTCACGGTCAAAACCCAGGTACCGGGTCCCCTGGAAATGCAGGGTGCCGCGATCCCCTTCGGCGATCATCCCGGCGTCCCGCCAGGGCAGGCGCAGTTCCAGCCGGTCGCCGCTTTCAAACTGGAATGTGGCATAGTAGGTGGTGCTGCTGGTGTGGGTGCCGGCGTTGTGATGATGGGCACGACGCTTGGTCACTACGGTGGCGGGCACGCTCAGCCGGGGGGCAGCGTTGTTGCGGGACCACTCCCGCAGCCCGCGCACCAGAATGACCACAAACAGTACCATGACGATCAGCGGAAAGATAGAAAACATAAGGGAAAACGGGTCAAAAAACATGGACGGGTCCTCCTTTTGTACAGGCTCAGGCCCGCTCCACGGCATCCATCAGGTCAATGGCCGCCAGGTCTTTTTCAAAGCTCCAGCGGGGTGTTTCAGTGCCTTTCAGAACGCCGAAGAAATTGGCCAGTTCATCTACATAAGCGTTTTCTACAATGTTGTCGCTGTAACGGCTGTCGTGTTCAAAGCTGGCGTAGGTGTCCACAAACTGCTTGTCGCCGTCCCGGAACTCATACAGCGCTTTGGGGTTGCCCTCCCAGAACAGGTGCAGCCCGTCGCCGAAGCACTCAAAGTTGCGCACAGCCTTGCGGGAAACCACATCCGCCGCCAGCACGCCCTGGGCACCGCTCTTGTGACGCAGCAGCAGGGTGGCGCAGTCGGGGTAAGGCAGGCCCAGGTCGCTGATGGAATCGGTCTGTACCGTCATTTTTTCCACATCGCCGAAGGCGTCCAGCAGCCAGGGCAGATCGATACCGAAAATCTCCCGTACACCACCGGTGCGGGCATTGCCCACGAAGAAATTCTTGTAGTTTTCCCAGGGGTGCCAGTCAGGCAGATACTGCCCGATATGATAGATGTAATGGACCGGTTTGCCAAAGTTCTGCACCGCCTGCTTGATGTACTGGGTCTCCCGGCGGTACAGCATGGTGGAAGAAAGGAACAGCGGCAGGTTCTTGGCCTGTGCCTTGGCCATGTTTTCAGCATAGCCGTCCCGTACCAGATTCAGTTCGGTAAAAACCGGCAGGTCATGGTCCAGCAGGTCGCTGATGATGGCTGCGTGAGAAAGCGGTGCGGTGCAGACCAGTGCGGCATCGGGATGCGCGGCGGTCACGGCTTCGTCAATGGACGCCCAGGCGTCCTGTACCAGCCCCAGTTCTTTGGCTTCGGCACGGCGGGCTTCGGCGCTGTCCACGCCTACAATTTCCACCGACGCATCCATGCCTTTGGCCAGCCGGGCACGGCGTTTGCCCATGCTGCCCAGACCTACAATGAGAAGTTTCATCATAAACACTCCTTTTGGGGATCAAATTCCGGCACGGGGCCGTCGTAAAAGGTTTTGACGGGGGCAAAATCGAAACGGCGCAGCACCCGGCAGATTTTGCCGCTGGTATCGCCGCCGTTGTAGGGACTGCGGGCGGTGCGGGCGACCGCGGCAAAAGCAGGGGAGAGTGCCTTGCGCAGCGCCTGCTCAATGGCGGAAGATTCGGCCACACAGCACAGAACGTTGTCGCACAGCAGGCGCCCTGCCTGCCGCTGGCCGATGTTTACGGTGGGCACGCCAAAGGTGGGCGTTTCCACCACACCGGAGGAAGAATTGCCCGCCACAAGGGAGGCACACTCCATCGCCGAAAGATACCGCCGCAGCCCCAGACTCTGGATGAACCCGGCACGGTCGGGATGGGCGGCGGAAAAAGTCTGCATGGCCCGGGTGCAGATCTGCCCGCCTTCGTCGGCATTGGAACCGGTGATCAGCCAGAACACCCCGGGCACAGCGGCCATGGCCTTGCACAGAGCGTCTACCTGAAGGGCCGGGGAGGGGGCACCGGCGCTGGTTTCGGGATGGTAGGTCACCAGCGCAAAAGGCTGCATCAGTGGGAAACCGGTGGATTCGCACAGCTCCTCCCGGGTCATTTTGGGCAGGGTGCGGATGTTTTCATCGCCCAGGCCGCCCACACAGAATACCCGGCGGGGGTCTTCGCCCATCCGGACCAGCCGCGCGGCACTGTCCGCACAGGAGGGAAAATGCAGCGCAGCCATTTTGGTGATGCAGTGGCGGTAGTATTCATCGGCAGCGCCCAGGGTAACATCCCCGCCGGAAATGTGAGCGATGGGGATGTGCCGGGCGGAAGCTGCGGCGGCTACCGCAAAAATCTCGAACCGGTCCCCCAGCAGCAGTACGACGTCCGGGCGGTGGTCGGCAAAGTATTGGTCAAATACCGTCATCGTCCGGGCGATGGTCTGTGCCACCGGTTCTTCTTCCTGGCGGAAGATGGGCAGCCGTGCCGCAATGGGCAGGCCGTCCGCCTCGATCTCTCGCACGGTCTCACCCAGCCAGGGGCAAAGGTGGGCGCCGGTCACTACAAGCTGCAGCTGCAATTCATCGTCCACAGCCAGTTTCTGTAAAACGGGGCGCAGCAGGCCGTATTCCGCCCGGGTGGCAGTCACGACACAGATCGTACGCATACAGGGTCCTTTCTGCACAGCGCGGCGGCAAAGTTTGCCGCCGCGACTGCGTTACCATTCGATTTTTTCGTCCTCTTCAAAATCCCGCGTAGCGGTTTTGCCCAGCACATCGTACCAGCGCATGGGGCTGATGCCGTCGCCGGGGCGTTTGGTGGTCAGATTTTCGGCGGTAAAGGTCTCGCCGGCTTTGATGGGCCGTGCCGCCACGATGCTCTTGCGGGCAACGTTCTTGTTGGGGGCTTCGCTGGCGGTCAGGTGCTTGTGGCCGTCGCCCAGGGCGGCCTCGATGTTGCGCACTGCCTGTACCATCGCCTTGAACTCGGCAGGGTCCAGGCTGGCCTGCTGGTCGGGACCGGGCAGGTTCTTGTCCAGTGTAAAGTGCTTTTCAATGACCGATGCGCCCAGCACGGCAGCAGCTACATCGCATTCCCAACCGGGGGTGTGGTCCGAAAGCCCCACCGGCAGGCCGAACTGGTCAAACAGTTCCAGCATGGCGGTCAGGTTGGCATCGCTGTAGGGGGTGGGGTACTGGGTGTTGCAGTGGAGCACCGTGGCTTCGGGGCAGCCGCCGTCATCCAGAACGGCCAGCGCATCGGTAATCTCGTTGAGATTGCTCATACCGGTGGAAAGCAGTACCGGCGTGTGCAGTTTGGCTACTTCCTCCAGGTACGGCAGATTGGTGATCTCGCCGGAAGGAATTTTGATCAGGGGCAGGTCCAGTGTGCCCAGGAACTGTACGCTGGGAATGTCAAAGGGGGCCGAAAGATACTGGATGCCGATGGAATCGCAATACTCTTTCAGTTCCCGATGCCCTTCAAAGGAAAAATGCAGCTTGCGGATCATCTCCAGCTGGCTTTCGGTGGCATCGGTGGTTTCTTTCTGGTAGGCGGCTTTTTCGGCAAACTTGCTCACCACAAGCTCGGGCACGGCGGTCTGGTACTTGACCACGTCGGCGCCGCACTCTTTGGCTACCAGTGCCATGCGCTTGGCCATTTCCAGGTCGCCGTTGTGGTTGACTCCGGCTTCGGCAATAATCAAAACGGGCATGCTATTCTCCTTTCGGCAGATCAGGACTGGTTTTCCAGTTTCCGCCGCATCTTTTCCAGTTCTTCCATCTGTCCCATATCCATCCAGCTGCTTTCGCCGATGGGGTACACGCCGACTTTCTCTCCGGCGGCGCGGTAACGTTCAATGACATCGGGGAAGCCGATCACTTCGCCGTCCTTCATTTCCTCTACCACACGGGGTTCCACCACGTAAACGCCGGTGTTGGTCAAAAAGTCCAGTTCCGGTTTTTCCCGCATGGCGGCAATGCCGCCGTCGGGGCCCAGTTCCACCACACCGTAGGGAACGGTATAATGCTTGAAGGCGCATACCATGGTCACCAGATTGCCGTTTTTCTTGTGGTACTCGTAAATGTCACCGAAATCCACATCCAGCAGCGTATCGCAGTTGGTGAAGAAAAACGGGGAATGAATCTTGTCTTTCAGCAGGCACAGCCCGCCGCCGGTCCCCATGAATACATCTTCATCGGCAAAGTCTACGGTGTAATCTTTTTCCAGTTCATTAAAATAGGATTTGATCATCCCGCGTTTATAGTTGACGATCATGGTGAACTGGCGGCACCCGAAATCCCGGAACCGGTCCATGATCAGTTCGGCAATGGGCTGTTCCCCCACGGGGATCAGCGGTTTGGGCAGGATTTTGGTGTAAGGGTACAGCCGGGTTCCCAGCCCGCCCGCCATCATGACAACGGGGATATCGGTGTGTTTGCGGTTGTCCACATCCAGCCCGTGGGCAAAGACGATATCGGTGATCACACCGCGCTTGTCCAGAATGGGCAGTGCGTCGATGCGGTTCTTCTGCAGAACTTCCCGGGCACGGCCCCGTTCGGAAATGGGAAGGCTCAGCGGGTGAAAATTGGCGGCCAGACTGGCAGCCTGATCCGGCGTACCGCCCCGCAGGAAAAACTTGCGGATGTCGCCGTCGGTCAGGGCGGCTTCCAGCTTGCCCTGGGGGGCAATGAACAGGATGCGCTGCCCGGTTTCGTCCAGCTTGCGCAGAGCTTCCAGCACAGAAGCATCCGGTGCCAGGAACAATTCTTCTACTTGGATCAAAGGGTGATCCCCCTCTCGGTCGGTAATGGGTTACAGGCTCAGCACCGCCTGGCAGACACGCTCACAGTCCTCCATGGACAGGTTGGTGGAGCAGGGCAGGTTGACGATATACCGGCGGTAATCCAGGGCTTTTTCCAGGCCGTAGGCTTCGTTGCGCGGGTAGTCTGCCTGCTCGTGGATCAGGGCCCAGACCGGACGGGTCTGGATGCTCTGGGCCTGCAGTTTTTCAATGACGGTATCCCGGTCCAGGCCGGAATCTTTCAGGTACAGGCTGAAGAACCAGCGGTTGGAACGCACATCCTGCGTACGGAAAGGCAGAATGTGCAGCCCTTTTACGCCATCCAGTTTTTCCACATAGTGGTCGTACAGTTCCTTTTTGTGGGCAATGAACCCTTCCAGCCGTTCCAGCTGGGCCAGGCCCAGGCAGGCCTGTACATTGGTCATACGGTAGTTGTAGCCTACTTCATCATGTTTGAACTGGAGCATATCGGCTTTGGCCTGGGTGGAAAGATGCTTGGCGTGTTCCAGCCAGTCGGGATGGTTGGAAACCACCGCACCGCCGGCACCGGTGGTGATGATTTTGTTGCCGTTGAAGCTGTAACAGCCGATGTCGCCGATGGTGCCCGCAAACTTGCCTGCGAAGGGGCCTTCGGTATACCGGGTGCCCAGGGCTTCGGTGGCGTCCTCAATCAGAATCAGGCCGTACCGTTTGGCAATATCGGTCAGGCGGACCATGTCGGCCATGTTGCCGAATACATGAACCACGCCCAGTGCTTTTACGTGGGCGCCGGTAGCTTTGTTGTACAGTTTGCCGTCCCGCAGTTCACAGCGGGTGCGGCAGAACTCCTCCACGGCATCCGGGTTGATGCACAGCGAATCATCACAGCCGATGAAGATGGGCTCGGCACCCACATAACGGGTCAGCGGATTGACGGCGGCAATGAAGGTCAGTGTGGGGACAATGACCTCATCCCCGCGGGTGATCCCGGCGGCCATGGCGGCCAGGTGCAGGGCGCTGGAACCGGCGTTGCAGGCTACGGCGCGCCCGGTGCCCAGGTAGCGGGCCAGCGCTTCTTCAAATTCGGTGACCTTGCCGCCGCTGGTGGACACCCACCCCGAGGTGATGGCTTCCCCGGCCAATTCAGCTTCACGGGGACCAAAATTCGGGACCGAAAGCGGGATAAACTCAGACATAATGACTGCCTCCATGTATCGTTACCGCTTGTATGCGGCATATACTTACAAATATACATTGTCATTATACAGCGTTTGCCCTGCTACGGCAAGAGAAAACTGGATTTTGCGCCCCAAAAGCAAAAAGAGACACAAGCCGGTCGGGCTGTGTCTCTTTATTATGGTAGGCGGATTACAGATAGCTCAGTTCTTCCTTGCGTTTGCCGGCCAGGTCCGGGTTATCCAGCACCGCACCGGCACCCAGCGCCACGCAGTCCAGGGGACTTTCGGCCACATGGACCGTAATGCCGGTCTCATTCTGGATCAGGGTATCCAGTCCCCGCAGCAGGGCGCCGCCGCCCGAAAGCATGATGCCCCGGTCGATGATATCGCTGGACAGTTCCGGCGGCGTGCGTTCCAGGGTGTCCTTGATGGCGTCCACAATGCGCAGCAGGCTCTCGCTCATGGCCTCCCGCACTTCCTCGGAGCGGATCAGGATATCCTTGGGCAGGCCGTCCACCAGGTTGCGGCCCTTGATCTCCATGCTGGTTTCCGGGTCCTGGGGACAGGCGGAACCGATCTCAATTTTGATCTGCTCGGCGGTACGTTCGCCCACCAGCAGGTTGTATTTGCGTTTGATAAAGGCGATAATGCTCTGGTCCAGGGTGTCGCCGGCGCAGCGCACGCTGTGGCTGGCCACAATGCCCGACAGGCTGATGACAGCAACCTCTGCGGTGCCGCCGCCGATATCCACAATCATGCTGCCCACGGCATCGGTGGTGGGCAGGCCCGCGCCAATGGCGGCGGCCATGGGCTCTTCAATTACGGTGACCTGGCGGGCACCGGCCTTGGCGGCTGCCTGGCGTACCGCGCGGCGTTCCACTTCGGTAACGCCGGAAGGTACGCAGATCACCACGCGGGGCCGGGCAAGAATACTGCGGCCGCATGCCTGGCGGATAAAACTCTGCAGCATGGCGGCGGTGATGTCAAAATCTGCGATGACGCCGTCCTTCAGCGGGCGTACCGCCACAATGGACCCCGGCGCCCGGCCGATGACGGCCTTGGCCTCATGGCCCACGCTGCGCACCCGCAGTTCATCGCTGCGCGGGTCTACGGCCACCACGCTGGGTTCTCGCATGATGATGCCGCGGCCTTTCATGTACACCAGCGTGTTTGCGGTGCCTAAATCAATGCCAATGTCTTTGGTAAACATAGCGCGTATTCTCCCGAAAAAACGTTTGAAAAAATCTCCGATCCTGCTCATGCACAGCTCCCTCACTTGGGGGCTGCGCACAGGGGGCACACTTCAGCGAAATTCGCGCAGCAGCTGCGCCGCCCGGTGTACCGGCAGCCCCATGATGTTATAGTAGCATCCCGCAATGCCCGCGCACCAAAGTGCGGCGTGCCCCTGGATGGCGTAGGCTCCGGCTTTGTCGTATGGCTCCGGCGTGTGAACGTAGGCAAGAAGGTCCTCTTCCTCGATGGGCGAAAACTGTACCAGGGTGGTTTCCACCGTCGCGGCGGCGCGGTCCCCCCGGCAGATGCAGACGCCGGTATGTACCTTGTGGGTGCAGCCCGAAAGAGCGCGCAGCATCCGCAGGGCATCGGCTTCATCGCGGGGTTTGCCGAATACCTCCCCATTGCACTCCACCACGGTATCAAATCCGCAGACGGTATCGTCGGGATGTTGGGCAGCCACGGCACGGGCTTTGGCGGTGGCCAGGGCCTGTGCCAGGTGGGCAGGGGTATCGGCGGCAATTTTGCTTTCGTCCACGTCACTGGTAATGACGGTGTAGTCCGGGGTGATAAGGGCCATCAGTTCGCGCCGGCGCGGACTGCCGGAGGCCAGGATCAAAGCCATAGCGGAATCCTTTCGCGTTCGATTATAGTAGCACCGCTGCGTCGAAACCTGCCGCAGCGGCACGAGACTGGAAAATTTTGGAAATTGCTTGTCCTTATACCGTTCCGGTGGAGCCGAATCCGCCCGCACCGCGGTCGGTATCGCTCAGGGTTTCCGCCTGTACAAAGGCAGCCTGCCACACCGGGGCGATGCACAGCTGGGCCACCCGTTCACCGGGCTGGATGGTGTAGGCTTCCTGGGACAGGTTGACCATGGGAACGCGGAGTTCGCCGCGGTAATCGCTGTCGATAACGCCCACGCCGTTGGCCATGCAAAGCCCGTGCTTGATGGAAAGGCCGCTGCGGGCGTAGACCAAGGCCACGCATTCCGCGTTGGGCAGTTCAATGGCCAGGCCGGTAGGGACCAGTACCCGCTGCATGGGGGCAACGGTCATAGGCTCGTCCAGCAGGGCACACAGGTCGGCAGCGGCGGCGCCGGGGGTGGCATACACGGGCAGTTTGGCGCGGGGGTCCAGTTTTTTGCAGGAAACGGTCATTTGCATACAAAACCTCTCAGTTGTTGGTATAGTATAGCCCACGGGTGAACTCA
>NZ_JACJKP010000608.1 GCF_016901605.1 Gemmiger formicilis | reverse complement strand
GCCCAGCAGACCACGTTGAAGAAGGCGATGCCCATGTAAGCGATGAGGTAGAGCACGATCCAGACGATCAGGTTATCGGTGTGCAGCAGGAACGCCACAAACAGAGCGGCGGCACCCAGCAGGGAACCGAAGATGGAAAGTTCCTTTTTGCCCACCTTGGCGGTCAGGCTGGGCACGATCATGGCCAGTACCAGCGTCAGCACGCTGCTCAGGCCGTTGGCGATGGACAGGCCGGCGGCGCTGCCGAAGTAGTTGGGGTAGATATACTGGCCCATGCTGGA
>NZ_JACJKP010000607.1 GCF_016901605.1 Gemmiger formicilis | reverse complement strand
TGGCCAACGAAGCAGGATTCAGTAAGTACCACTTTGCAAGACTTTTTAAAGAAATAACAGGGACCACCTGCCACAACTATCTGTTAGGGCGACGGCTTCTCTTTGCCAAAACCCTGTTAGCAGACTTTTCGCTCCCCATCACAGAAGTTGCCATGCGTTCAGGATTCAATTCGTTGGCCACGTTCAATCGCATTTTTAAATTTCAAATTGGCTGCACACCCAGCGAATTCAGAAAATTGGGGCTTGGTTTTTCTGCGCCGCAAGAATAATGGGCACCGAACAG
>NZ_JACJKP010000606.1 GCF_016901605.1 Gemmiger formicilis | reverse complement strand
TTGCTGCCGCCGGTGCTTTTGCACAATATGCAGCCGTTCCGCACCACCTGGTCCGCCTGGTGTGAACTGTTCACCGTATTTTTGCCGGTGTGGTGGTACTTTGACGGGCAGCGGGTCACCAAAAAAAAGCTGGCGGTTCTGGCGGTGCTGGGTATCCTGACGGCGGCCTGGCGCAGTGAGTGTATCTATTATCTGGCCGCGCTGCCGGTGCTGCTGGCGGTGCTGGTGTTCAAAAAACTGGTGCGCCCCGCTGCGGCGGTGGTCTGCACTGCGGTGATGGTAGC
>NZ_JACJKP010000605.1 GCF_016901605.1 Gemmiger formicilis | reverse complement strand
CTGAAAAATCTGCTCTGTAAACAACTTGGGCTGATAGCAGGTACGCACGTATTCCCCGTGGTGAATCGCGGTGGAAGCCTTCATATATTCGGTGATTTCATCAAATTCCCGCGCCAGGCGTTCCGGGTCGGAGGCCGCCTGTGCAAGATATTCCTGATTCAATGTTTGCAGTTCAGTCATTTTCGCTTTCTTCTTCCCGTATGGTTTTCTTGGTCACAACCAGTTTGGCCAAAGGCTCCAGCAACGCGCGCTCCTCTTGGGAGGGGGTGCGGCTGCGAGCCTGCA
>NZ_JACJKP010000604.1 GCF_016901605.1 Gemmiger formicilis | reverse complement strand
GGTGGCGCATACCCAGGTTGTAGGAGCAGTTCAGCATACCGCAGTAGGCGTCGCCGCGGCCGTTGATCATATCGCCGTCGCCCTCGGCAGCCGCCACGTACATCACGGGGCCGTGGAAATACTTGGCCAGCAGGGTTTCGGGGGTTTCGGGGCCAAAGTTGCCCAGGAACACCGTCAGGGCGTTGCAGCCCGCGGCCTTTACTTCTTCCACGGCTTTGAGCATATCGGCTTCGTTTTCCACCGTGACGCTGCACTCATAGGGCTCAAAACCTTTGGTCTTGCAGG
>NZ_JACJKP010000603.1 GCF_016901605.1 Gemmiger formicilis | reverse complement strand
CGGTCAGGTTGCGCAGTTTGGTGGCATCGCCCAGCAGGCGGTTGACCTCGCTCTTTTCAGGGCGCAGGCGTTCAGCTTCGCAGACGATGGTGGCATTGGGGTTGATCTGTGCGATCAGTTCGTTGGCCAGATCCCCGATGGAGTGTTCCACGCCGGTGGCAATGTTCAGTTCCTGACCGATGGCGGCATCGCAGTCTGCAATGGTCATAAAGCCGTTGGCGGTGTCCTTCACGTAGTTGAAGTCACGGGTGGGGGTCAGGCTGCCCAGCTTGATCTCGGTCTGAC
>NZ_JACJKP010000602.1 GCF_016901605.1 Gemmiger formicilis | reverse complement strand
TTGAGGTTTCCACCGCAGAACCCACTCCCATCATGCCACCTGTTCGGTGGCCGATCTGTAGGTTCGGCTCCGCTTGCGCTTCGCCGCCTGCTGCATCGCGCCTTGCGCGATTCCAGATCATAGATCCGGAGGCATCAGGATCCCTCAAAATTGAACAATACTGAAACTTGCTTCCCTGTCCATTCACTCAAAGACCAGCTTTGACTGAATGTCTGACTCCCTAGAAAGGAGGTGATCCAGCCGCACCTTCCGATACGGCTACCTTGTTACGACTTCACCCCAATC
>NZ_JACJKP010000601.1 GCF_016901605.1 Gemmiger formicilis | reverse complement strand
CATACAGCGCGGCTTCGGCCATAGGGTGGAATTCACAGTTGGGCAGCCGGTGGATCATGTTCTGGGTGCACAGCATCACATCCAGTTGTTCCGCCTCAAACATCTTTTTCAGATTGAAATAGTCCTGCACATGGAGGACCGGGCTGAACCCCGGGTGCTGCTGCCCCAGGGTCCGCAGGGGCTCTTTCAGGTAGCGCAGTTCGGTGCTGCTGGTGCAGCCGATGTGAAACAGCCGCACCTGGGTCTGGACGGCATCGTGCATCTTTTTCTGGGCAATTTCGATCT
>NZ_JACJKP010000600.1 GCF_016901605.1 Gemmiger formicilis | reverse complement strand
TGCGCTGCGCAAGGCTACCATCTCTAACGAGATCGTGCCCGTTGTCTGTGGCTCTTCCTACAAGAACCGCGGCGTTCAGAAGCTGCTGGATGCGATCGTTGACTATATGCCGGCTCCTACCGACGTTGAGGCCATCAAGGGCACCAACCCCGAGACCGGTGAGGAAGAAGCTCGTGTTTCTTCCGACGACGCTCCGTTCTCCGCTCTGGCGTTCAAGATCATGACTGACCCCTACGTTGGTAAGCTGTGCTTCTTCCGTGTTTACTCCGGTAAACTGGATGCCGGCA
>NZ_JACJKP010000599.1 GCF_016901605.1 Gemmiger formicilis | reverse complement strand
CGGAATCCGATCTGAACCAGGGCGCCGAAGGCGGTCTGCCGGAACAGACCGTAACCGTGGACCAGATCACGGCAACTCCGGTACCGACCGAAACCCCGGCACCGACGGAGGCTCCGGCTTCTGACAGTGCCAGTGATTCGGCTTCGTCCACGGAGCCCCCGGCCAGCGACAGCACATCGGATTCCGGCAATTCGGAGTCTGCTGGTTCGGATTCCGGTTCTTCGGATTCCGGCTCTTCGGAGACGCCGTCCGGCGGTGAAACCATCAACGTGACCATGAACGGCACGGC
>NZ_JACJKP010000061.1 GCF_016901605.1 Gemmiger formicilis | reverse complement strand
TTTGCCGTCCACGGTGGGAATGACCTGCAGGGTCACCCGGGCGGGGTCTTCGCCCCGCTGGGCAGCCTGCTTGCGCAGGTATTCGTTCACGCCGCAGATGTTCTTCATCAGGCCGTCCGGGTCGGTGAAGGTGGCGGTGTTGATTTTCTGCAGAATGTAACGGCGGCTGTCTCCGTCGGGCAGCTGCACATAGATGCAGTGGGTGGCGTTGATATGCCCTTCGCCGTAGGGCAGGGCACCGGCCACTTCGCCGCCCCAGTTCCAGGCGGCCAGCACATCGGCGTGCTCAAAACGATTTTCCATGATACATCCCCCTCAGATCTCGTACCAGCGGATCTCGTTGGCTTCCAGGTGCAGCGGGAAGCTGGACCCGTCGCCGCGGTATACGGTGGTATCCTGCGGTTCGTAGGTGTTGTTGACCACACAGTACTTGCCGTTCTTTACATAGGCGTGTACTTCCACGTTGCAGTTGTCGCTGAACCAGGTGTGCAGTTCGCCCTCAGCATGGGCGGCCCACAGAATGGCACGGTAGAGCACACGGTTGTTCAGGAAGCTGTAGGGCAGACCGCTGATGTAAACGCCGCGTCCCTGGCCGTACTCGTGGGCGGCCATCTGCACTTCCTTGTCGCGCTGAATCAGGATCTCGGTGCCTTCCAGGGCGTAGATGCTCTTCTTGCCTTCGCCGAAATCCACGTCGTGGTCGGGGCAGTCGGCCAGGATGAAGTGGTCGCGGTGCTCCTCCCAGTTGTACTTGTCGTAGTTCAGGGTGAAGCCGGTTTCCTTCTCCACGCCCAGGGGGGCAGCCAGCTGCAGGTAACGGCCTTGGTACTGGTGGCCGCCGGGCTCACCCACGCCGATCAGGCCGCCGCCGCGGTACACAAAGCCCTTGACGGCTGCTGCAATTTCGGGATCTTCCCAGACCTTGCCGCCGGTGTGGGCGGTGTCGCCGTCGCCCACGTTGATGAGCACGTCAATGCCATCCAGAACCTTCGGGTCGGCCTTGATGTCGTCAAAGCTGATGAACTTCACATCGAAGGGCGCACCGGACAGCGCTTCAATGACGCCGGCATAGCTGTAGTTCTGCTTCTGGTACAGGGCATGGTGCACCATGTGGCAGCCCCAGGCGCGCATCTTGCCCCAGCTGTTCAGCACAGCCACGGTCTTGACACAGTAGGGGGTGGTACCCTTGATGTTTTCGTACAGTTCGCGGAATTCGTCGCAGACGCTCTCCACGTAATCCAGGAACTCGGGGAACTGGCAGGCCAGTTTCAGGTAGCCGCCGTAACCGATGCGGTCAATGGGGCTGCGCAGGATGGCGCGGCGTGCGGTGACCCAGTTTTCCTTGGCTTCCCGGACGGGGTCCCCGCCCTCGTGGAAGGTGTCGGGGAAGAAGTAGGGCAGGAAGCGGCCCTCGGTATATTTGACGCCCTTGATATCGGAGATCAGGCGCAGGGTGGAACCGTTGCCCACGCTGCCTACCACGGCGTCCACACCGGCGTTCTGGAACTCCGGCATGAAGGGTTCGGTGCCGATCCAGTGGTCGCCCAGGAACATCATGGCTTCCTTGCCGTATTCGTGGGTGATGTCGGTCATCTCGCGGACCAGCTTGGCCACTTCCCGGCGCTGGAAGGCCTGGAAGTCTTTGTACTCCTTGCTGGGCACACGGTACTGGTTGTTGTAGTAGCCCTGGTCGATGATGAACTCGGGGCGGAACTTGTAGCCCACCTCTTTCTCAAACTGCTCCAGGATATAGGGGCTGACGCTGGCGGAATAGCCGTACCAGTCCACGTATTTTTCCCGCTTCAGTTCGTCGAACATCAGGGTGAACTGATGGAAGAAGGTGGTGTAGCGGATGACGTTCACATAGGGGTGGGTCTCGATGAATTTGCGCAGCCGCTCCATGGTGTACTTGTGGGTCTTGGGCTGGCGTACGTCGAAGGTGATCTGATGCTCGCAGTCTTTCCAGTCGTTGACCACGGCGTTGTACATGTGCACGGGGTCCCAGATCAGGTAAGCCAGGAAGCTGACGGTGTATTCATGGTAGGCGACGGGGGCGTCAATGACCACACAGCCGGTGCTCTCGTCATAATGCCAGGCGTCGGGGGCCAGGGGCTGGCCGGCGGTGCGGTCCACCACTTCCCACCAGCGGGTGATGTCGTCCCGGGTGTTGGGCTGCATCAGTTCGGGGCTGATGCCTTTCATCAGGGGAATGGACAGGGGTCCTTCGGCGGCGGTGTAGAATGCCGTCATGATGTAGCACTGCTGTACTTCATCGAGGTTGGCCTTGGCCCAGGCGTTGTCCTTGCGGGTGGTGTAGTAGGTGGCGTACACTTTGGCGCCGGTATCTTTGAGCTCCTGCGGAAAATCAGTGCCGTCGCAGTCGCGGATGGCGTCGGCGCCCCAGCGGGCCAACAGTTCCTTGGTCTGGGGAATGACGTCAATATCGGTGGGAATGGTTACGCGCCCGCGGAGTTTGGAATCCTGCATGGTGATGCTCCCCTTTCTTATTTCTTAGGCTTTTTGCCGTCTTCAAACGGCTTGTTGTAGATGGCCAGTGCGGCCAGCAGCAGGGCAACGCCCAGAATCATGATGCCCAGCCCGGCCAGCTGACCGGTCATGGTCCAGCCGAAGATGACCAGCGCCACCGCCAGCACGAACAAAACGGCGATCAGTACGATGCGCAGGGCGGGATGTTCTTTCCAGAATGCCATAAGATCACCTTAGCCTTTCAGGCCGCCCACGGTCATGCCCTGGGTCAGCTGTTTCTGCACGCAGATGTAGAGGATGAGGGTGGGCAGCATGACCAGCACCAGACCGGCATACATGGTGCCGTACTGGGCGGCGCTCTGCTGGGCCTGCATCAGGTTCAGCAGGCCTACCGGCAGGGTGCGCGGCGCGCTGGTGGAGCTCATCAACGTCATCGAGATAATGTATTCGTTCCAGAAGGAGAGGAAGTTGAACAGAATGATGGTGATAATGCTGGGCTTTGCCATGGGGAAGATGATGCGCACCATGGTGGTGCCGTAACCGGCGCCGTCGATGTAAGCGGCTTCCTCATAGTCGTGGGCCAGGGTGGCAAAGTAGCCCGACAGCAGGTAGATGGTGAAGGGCAGCGCCGTGGAGGCGTAGACGACCGCCAGCACAAACAGGTTGTTGAGCAGGAAGCTGGAACCGGTCAGGGATTTGAGCCAGTTGTCGCCGTCGCGCAGCATCAGGAAGATGGGCACCACGATGTAGTTCACGTTGATGAACAAACCGGCCATGAACAGGGTGTGCAGCAGTTTCTGCCCCACAAACTTGAAGCGGGCCAGACAGTAGGCGGCAGGCAGGGCAATGATGAGCAGAAGCACCAGGGCCAGCGCCGTGACGATGACCGAGTTGAGCATGTAGGAACCCATCTTGGCGCCGTTCCAGGCGTCCACGAAGTTCTGCCAGTAGAAGCCCGCGGGCAGCGCCCAGGGGTTGCCGTAAAATTCAGAGTTCTGTTTGACCGACGCCATGAATACCCAGGCCACCGGTACCAGAATGCTGATGGCCAGCAGTGCCAGGACCAGGTAGATGAACGCCTTATACAGCCGTTCGCCCGAACGGGAGGTAGTTTTTTCTTGCATGGTTGCCCCTCCTTAAAATTCCAGCGGCTCGCGGTCGGTGACCTTGTTGACGACGGCCGACAGCGCGAAGGAGAACAGGAAGATCACGACGCCAATGGCCATGCTGTAACCGTACAGGCCGGCGTCTTTCTGGCTGTACATGTAGTTCAGGGCCACGTCGGAGGCACCGTTGGGGCCGCCGCTGGTCATGGCCTTGACAAACAGGAACGCCATGTTGATGGTAGAGATGATGAAGAAGGTCAGGGTGGTGCGGATGTTGGTCCAGATCAGGGGAATGGTGATCTGGAAGAACTGGGTCACCCGGCCGGCGCCGTCCAGGTTGGCACTCTCATAGAGGCTTTCGGGCACGGCGGACATGGAAGCCATGTACATGACCATGTAGTAACCGATGGCCTGCCATACCATGGCGATGATCAGCGAAGGGATGACCAGGGTCTCACCCTTCCACAGGATGGGGTCGGTCATGGTGGTGAACAGGCCGATGATGCTGTTGAGCATACCGTTTTCGGGCTTATAGATGGCCGAGAAGATACCGGCGATAACGACAACAGACAGAATGTTGGGAATGTAGAACACCACGCGGAAGAAGTTCTGGCCTTTGATCTTTTCCCGCGTCAGGATGGCGGCAAAGACCAGGGCGAACCCGAAGGTGATGATGGTGACGATAACCACCAGCAGGATCATGTTCTGCATGGAGCGGATGAACTGGGTGTCCTTGAACAGCTGCTGGAAGTTGGCCAGCCCCACAAAGGTTTCGTTGGGGGAGTAAGCGCCGCGCTCAAACAACGACATACGGAAGACGTTGAGCGTGGGCACGATCATAAAGATAAAGAACAGGATGGTGGCCGGTGCCAGGCAAAGCACCAGAAACCGGCTGCGGCCCTTGTTTTTATTCATAGGAACAACGGCTCCTTTCGCGATAGAAAAGGCGGGGGCACCCGAGCGCCCCCGCTTTTTGCTGAAATTACTCGATGATGTTGGCACGCATCTGATCGCTGGCGGACTTCACACCCTCGATCCACTGTTCTTCGGTGATGGAGCCGGAGACCAGAGAGTTGACGGGGTCAAAGAAAGCGGTGCGGACTTCCACGCCGGGGATGGCGTTGAAGGCAGCAAAGTTGCCCATAGCGGCTTTGGCGCCGTTGTCGTAGATGGAGTAGAAGAGCTTGTTGTCGCCTTCCAGGGTGTCGGCGATGCCCAGCACAGGCTGGATGGCGCCGGACTCGGCAAAGATCTGGCAGGCGGTGTCGCTGTACAGGAATGCAATAAACTGCTTGGCAGCATCCTGATGCTCGGCGCCGGAGGGAATCCAGCACTGCTCGAACCAGGTGTAGCTGTAACGGTCGCCGCCTTCAGAAACGGCGGGCAGAGCGGTCATGCCCCACTCAAAGCCGTCAGCGCGGGGAGCTTCAGCCATTTCGCCCACGATCCAGGTGCCGTTGGGCATGAAGATGGCCTTGTTGTCCAGCACCAGCTGCTGGTTCTGGGTGAAGTCCTGATCGTTGGCCTGGGCCGGGGTGATGGGGTTGGTGTACTTGGCCAGCTTGGTAACGATGTCGAAGCAGGTCTGTGCCTCGGGGGTATCCCAGATGCCTTCCTCGTAGTGGGTGGCCTTCTCGAAGAACTCGGGGCCGCCGGCAGAGTACATCAGAGCGTAGAAGAAGGCGTCAAAGTAACCGGTGGTGGGGTAGGTGAAGAGGTAGATGCCTTCTTCCAGGGCCTTGTCGCCCAGTTCCCACATTTCGTCCCAGGTGGTGGGCACTTCCCAGCCCTTTTCCTTCAGCAGGCCGGCGTTGTAGAACAGACCGCAGGGGCTGTAGAACATGGGCGCCAGATAAGTCTTGCCGTCGTTGTAGGGGTTGGTCAGGGAAGTCTCGGTAAAGCCGCCGGCGATCTTGTCGCTGACCTTCACGTCCTCGCCGGGAACGGTCATGCTCAGCACGTCGGTGATGTCGGCAATCAGGTTGCCTTTGATGAACTGCTCGGTCAGGGCAGCTTCACGGCCGGTGGCCAGGTGGATCACGTCGGGGTAATCGCCGCCCTGCATGGAGGGGCCGATCACGTCTTCCAGGTTCTTGTCGGTGGTCAGTTCCACGCCGATGCCGGTCTGCTCGGTGAAAGCGTCGGCAACTTTCTGCCACATTTCGGTGCCGTAAGCGGTCTCGATGGCAGCAACCTTGATGGTGGTGGTTTCAGCGGCAGCACCCTCGGTGGTGGCTGCGGAGCTGTCGGACGCTGCGGTGGAGCTGGATGCCGAACCGCCGCAGGCAGCCAGGGACAGTGCCATGCTGGCCGCCAGCGCCAGGGAAATTACTTTCTTCATTCTGTTTTCCTCCTTCTGGATGAAGCGGATGGAGCGATCCCGCCGCACAGGCGGGATGTCCTGTTGACATCTTTATCATACCGTTTTCACCAAATGCTCACAAGGGATTTGTTGAGCACAACTTTATTGATATTGCTTTGCTGCGGTTACAAAATTCCTACAGAAGCAAGAATTTGAAAATTATGACCAAATCGGGGCTCGCTTTCTTATCTATTTTGCTCATAACGGGGGTGAAAAATGAATTTTGACGATTTTTCGAAAAAAGTTCAGTGAGCAAAAAAGTGCTTTGGGGTGCTTGTCAAACGGGCACAGGGCGGCTATAATGAAAGAAAATAAAACCTGCTTTTTATTAAATGTACAGAATTTATGCAGGTTGTTGCTGGTTTTATGAATTTTGTACTGCCAGGAGGATGACGAGATGAATACCCGCTATGATCTGGATATGGAAGTCCCCCCGCGGGAAGCGGTACGCCTGCTTTATATCAGCAAAAGCCGTTTTGGCGGCGACTGGCATTCGGTGCCCCATACCCATGCCTGCAGCGAGATGTTTTACTGCATCAGCGGCCGGGGCCAGTTTAATATTGAAGGTACCCTGCACAATGTGGAACCGGATGATCTGATCATCGTCAATCCCCGGGTACAGCATACCGAGCTGAGTTACCAGGCCAACCCGCTGGAATATGTGGTGCTGGGCATCGAGGGTGTGGAATTTCTGTTTGACCAGAAAAACCTGGGGTACACCATGCTCAAATGCCACGATATGCGGGAAGATATGCTGTACATGATCCGGATGCTGCTGCGGGAGATGGACGGCAAAGAAGACGGCTGTGAGATGATCTGCCAGGACATTCTGGAAGTGCTGCTGGTCAAACTGGTGCGGATGGCTTCCGTGTCGGTGCGCATCACCAAGGAGGCTTCCAAAAATAAGGAGTGTGCTGCAGCCAAACGGTATCTGGACGAAAACTTCCGCGAAAGTATCTCGCTGGACCAGCTGGCTGCCGTGACCCATATCAATAAGTATTATCTGGCCCATGCTTTCCAGAAAGAGTACAATATCTCGCCCATCAATTACCTGCTGCGCCGCCGCATTACCGAGAGCAAGGCGCTGCTGGCCAGCACCGACCACAGCCTGACGCAGATCAGTGAACTGGTGGGTTTCAGCTCGCCCAGCTATTTCTCCCAGAGCTTCCGCCGCCTGGAGGGGATGAGCCCCATCGAATACCGCCGTATGGTCCAGAAAAACCAGGAGGAACGGCAGGACAAGTAACCGGTCCTCGGTTGCGGGAAGCAGCAAAACATGGTATACTGAACAGAAATATCTCTGTAAGGAGTCCTGTCTATGAAGATCGCCGTTGCCGGTACCGGGTATGTGGGGCTGAGCATCAGTGTATTGCTGGCCCAGCACAATGAGGTATGGCCTGTGGATATCGTGCCGGAAAAGGTCGCCATGCTGGCATCCGGCAAAAGCCCCATCTCGGACAAGGAGATCGAGCAATATCTGGCTGAACGCACGCTGGACCTGCACCCCACCACCGACGCGGCGGCTGCCTATACGGGCGCGGATATCATTGTGGTATCCACCCCCACCAACTACGACCCCAAAACCAACTATTTCGATACTTCCAGCGTGGAGAACGTGCTGGAACTGGTGGGGCGGTACGCCCCCGAGGCCCTGGTGGTCATCAAATCCACGGTGCCGGTGGGGTATACCCGTTCGGTCCGTGAGAAATTCCACAACCCGAACATCATTTTCAGCCCCGAATTTTTGCGGGAAGGCCATGCGCTGTATGATAACCTGTACCCCAGCCGGATCGTGGTGGGCGTACCGGAAGGGGACGAGGCGCTGGCACAGCGGGCGCACACCTTTGCCCGGCTGCTGGAGCAGGGGGCCATCAAGCAGGAAATCCCCACGCTGTTCCCCGGTCTGACCGAAGCCGAAGCCATCAAACTGTTTGCCAATACCTATCTGGCACTGCGGGTGGCCTACTTTAATGAGCTGGATACCTACGCCCAGGTGCGCGGGCTCAACACCCGGGACATCATTGACGGCGTCTGTCTGGACCCGCGCATCGGGGACCACTACAACAATCCCAGCTTTGGTTACGGCGGTTACTGCCTGCCCAAGGATACCAAACAGCTGTTGGCCAACTATAACGATGTGCCCCAGAACCTGATCCAGGCCATTGTGGAGTCCAACGCCACGCGGATGGATTTTATTGCCGAGCAGGTGCTGCGCCGCAAGCCCCGGGTGGTGGGCGTCTACCGCCTGACCATGAAGGCGGGCAGCGATAACTTCCGGCAGTCCAGCATCCAGGGGGTCATGCGCCGCCTGCGGGCCGAGGGCGCGCCGCTGGTGATCTATGAACCCATGCTGCGGGAGGGTACCTTCTGCGGTGACCGGGTGGAACGGGATCTGGAGGCCTTCAAGGCGGAATGCGATGTGATCCTGGCCAACCGTGCCGCGCCGGAACTGGCCGACGTAAAAGAAAAAATCTATACCTGCGATCTGTACAGCCGCGACTGATAAAGTAAAAATCCCGGTGGGAAATTCCCACCGGGATTTTTTATGTGTGTTATTCCTGCACGGCTTTGCGCAGCGTTTCCAGCAAAGTGGGCAGAGCGGCAGCCGCTTTGGGTCCGCCAAAATTGGTCAGGGCACGCAGCGGCATGGCGTCCAGCATCTGGGCCACCGCTTCGGGGGGCATCAGGTCATCGCCGCCGCCGTTGGCCATGGCCTCGTTGTCGCTTTCCAGAACGGTGCGGACCGCTTCGGCGGTGCGGGGGTCGGCCAGCAGAATGCCCAGCGGCGTATTTTCGTCCACCATCAGCGGCAGATGCCGTTTGGTCTGGAATTGCAGCGATACCGTGGTGCGGATATCGCGGCTGGAATGGCCCAGACGCAGTTCATACCGGCCGGGGGCTGCATACCAGTCGTGCAAGGCGGTTTCGTAATGGGCCAGATCCCGGGCTGTCAGGGTAAAGCTGACTTCGCATTCCTGGCCGGGGTCCAGTGTGACCTTCTGGAAGCCGCGCAGCACCTGGGGGACCCGTCCGCCCGCCGTGGGGGTGTTGGTGGCATCGCTTACATACAGCTGTACCACTTCGGCGCCGCGCATGGTGCCGCTGTTGCGTACTTTTACCCGCAGCGTAACGTGGCCGTCCTCTTCCAGCGTATCGTTGTCCAGGGCGGCATCCCGGTAGACAAAACCGGTATAACTCAACCCGTGACCGAAGGGCCAGCGTACCGGCATGTGGCGGCCGTCGTACCAGCGGTAGCCTACGTAGACGCCTTCCCGGTAGTCGGCGGTGATGCCGTCGCCGGGGTAGTCCAGGTAGCAGGGGGTGTCTTCCAGCCGCAGGGGCCAGGTTTCGGGCAGGCGGCCGGAGGGGTTGGCTTCGCCCCACAGCAGGGCGTCAGTGGCTTCTCCAATGCCTTCCCCGGCCAGATACATGCACAATACCGAGGAAACATCCCCGGCCCAGGGGCATTCCACCGGCGCACCGGCGTGCAATACCACTACGGTGTTTTTCTGAACCGCTGCCACCCGGGCAATCAGGTTGTTCTGGCAGTCCGGCAACCGCATGTGGCGGCGGTCGGCGCCTTCGCTCTCAAAAATATCCGGCAGACCGGCAAAAATCACCGCTACGTCGGCTTCCTCGGCGGCGGTCACTGCCCGCAGGAATTCCTGCTCATCCCGCTGGTCACGGTCGGCAGGGAACCCTTCCACATAGGTCACCGCACGGCCCTTGCCGCGGGCGGCGGCCAGGGCACCAATGGCAGCATGGGTATTCACATGGCTGGAACCGCCGCCCTGATAGCGGGGCTGGTCCGCAAAGGCACCGATATACACCACTTTCTGCCCGTCATGCAGGGGCAGCGCGCCCAGGTTCTGCACCAGTACGCCGGTTTCTTTGGCCAGTTCCACCGCCAGTGCGTGGTCGGCGCTGCGGTCAAACACGGCCGGGGTCTTGCCCAGATCGGCGGCCCGCAGCACAATGTTCAGGATGCGGGTCACGGCTTTGTCCAGAACCTTCTCGTCCAGGGCACCGCTGCGCACCGCTTCCACCAGTTTGGCATCGTTCACGCCGCCCGAACCCGGCATCTCCAGGTCCAGCCCGGCGGCTACGCCCAGCACCCGGTCATTCACCGCGCCCCAGTCGGACATGGTAAAACCGGTAAAGCCCCAGGCGTCGCGCAAAATATCTTCCAGCAGCAGTTTGTTCTCGCTGGCATAGGTGCCGTTTACCCGGTTGTAACTGCACATCAGGGTCCAGGGCTGGCTGTCCCGTACCGCCGTTTCAAAGGCGGGCAGGTAGATTTCGTGCAGTGTACGCTCGTCCATCCGGCTGTTTGCCGACATGCGGCGGGTCTCCTGGCTGTTGGCGGCAAAATGTTTGGGGCAGGCACCCACGCCCTCGCTCTGCACGCCCTGGATGAAGCCGGCGGCCAGTTCCCCGGCCAGGAAGGGGTCTTCGCTGTAATATTCAAAGTTTCGGCCGCACAGCGGGCTGCGCTTGATGTTGATGGCAGGGCCCAGCACAACGCCTACGCCCACGGCCCGGGCCTCCCGGCCCAGCGCGGCGCCCATACGCCGGGTCAGCGCCGGGTCAAAGCTGGCAGCCGCCGCGCATCCGGCAGGATAACATACCGCTTCGATGCTGTCGTTAGGGTTGTCACTGCCGGGCTTTTGGGTACGCAGGCCGTGGGGACCGTCGGATACCATCAGGGCCGGAATGTCCAGCCTTTCCACAGCTTTGGTGCGCCAGAAATCCAGACCCGAACACAGACCGGCTTTTTCTTCCAGCGTCAGGGCCGAAACCAATTCTTCTACGGTAGAGCGCATAAGTCACAGGCTCCTTTTGACATTTTTGTAAGTTTTGGTACATTATACCACGGCGGCTATGCTAAAATAAAGGAAATTGTGTAAATTTACCACGAACTTTGTTACAACTACGATACAAACGGGATGTATCATAAAAGCAGGAAAGAAAAGGAGTCACGTATGACGCATGTTTTGATCGTGGAGGATGAACGCCTGATCGCACGGCTGATTGAGATGAGCCTGACCCGCGCGGGGTACGACTGCACCGTGGCGGGGGACGGCCGCACAGCGGCGGATCTGATCGAGGAAAATGACTATGACCTGGCGCTGCTGGACATTATGCTGCCGGGCCTGGACGGGTACGAACTGCTGGATTATCTGCGGCCCCAGGGCGTGCCGGTGATTTTTATCACCGCCAAGGGGACTGTGAAAGAGCGGGTGGAAGGGCTGCGCCGGGGCGCGGACGACTACATTGTGAAACCTTTTGTGGTGGAGGAACTGCTGGCCCGGGCGGAGTCTGTGCTGCGCCGGGCAGGCCGGGGCAATGTGATGCAGGCCTTTGATGTGGTGCTGGATGCCGGGGAACACACCGTGACCCAGAACGGCAAGCCGGTGGACCTGACCCCCAATGAATTTCTGCTGCTGGAACAGCTTATGCGCAACCGGGGGGCTGCCCTCTACCGCGATACCCTTTATGAGCGGGTATGGGGCGGTGACCGGACCGAAACCGATACCCGCACCCTGGATCTGCACATTATGCGGCTGCGCCGCAAACTGCACTGGTATGACCATATCGAAACCGTTTACCGCATCGGCTACCGCTTGAAAAAGGAGTGACCTCATGCGTTACGCACAAAAACTCATCTGCCTGTTGCTGCTGGTGCTCAGCGCGTCCTTCGGTATCGGCGGATGCTATCTGTTGTACAGCGATTTCGGCGTACAGCTGGAACGTATCGACAGGGCCAATGCGGCCGCCCATGCCCAGACTTGCACGCTGGTGCAGACCGAGATCATCGACCTGCAGCGCCGTGGGGAAGATGTGGGCGACCAGACGGTGGCAAACCTGCTGCTGGCCAAGGACAGGGAAGTTGCCCTGTGGCGCGGGGAAACGCAGCTGTGCGATACACTGCCCGTTGCCTGTGATGCGCCGTTGCAAAACGGCACCATGCGCACAGTGCGCAGCGGCGAAACGGTGACGGCGCTCTACGGCAGTGATTTGCAGGGCAACCTGCATCTGGTCAGCGCCTTTGATCTGACCGGTTTGTATCAGGACCGGAACGCCAGTCTGCGGCGGTTCCTGGGGCTGGAAGCGGTGGTGCTGGCAGCGGGGGCGGCAGTTATGGCCCTGCTGGCGCGGCAGGTTACCCGCCCGCTGCGGGTGCTTACCGCTACCAGTGCCGAGATCTCAGCCGGGGAATACGGCCGCCGCACCGACCTGCATACCGGGGATGAGCTGGAACAGGTAAGCCGCAGCTTTGACAAAATGGCCGATGCTGTGCAGGAAAAAATCGCCGATCTGGAAGCGGATGTGCAGAAGCGGGAAGATTTTATGGGCGCGTTCACCCATGAGCTGAAAACCCCCATGACCAGCATCATCGGATATGCCGATGTGCTGCGCAGCCTGCAGACCGACCCGGAAGAACAGCGGGAAGCGGCCGCTGCCATCTACCACGAGGGACGGCGGCTGGAGTCCCTGAGCCAGAAACTGCTGGCTTTGCTGGCACTGGGGGAGGAAGAACTGCAACTGACCGATGTGGATCTGGCTGACTTGTGGCCGCAGCTGCGGGCAGCCTGCCCGGCGGTGAATCTGCAGACCCCGCAGGACCACTGCGTGGTAGAAGGGGATGCGGACCTGCTGCTGGATCTGCTCTGCAATCTGGTGCAGAACGGTGCCAAGGCCGGCGCGCCCGACGCACCCGTTGCAGTACGTTGCCTGCCGGGTGCGGATACGGTGACATTGGAAGTGGAGGACCACGGCTGTGGTATCCCCCAAACAGAAATTGAACGGGTGACCGAGCCGTTTTATATGGTGGATAAATCCCGCGCCCGCAAGCAGGGCGGCAGCGGACTGGGGCTTGCCTTGTGCAAACGCATTGCGGCCGCCCACGGCAGTGACCTGGTGATCGAAAGCGAACCGGGACAGGGCACCACGGTGCGTGTCACCCTGCGGAAAGGAGGCACTCCATGAGCCTTTGGCAGCATCCCCGCTGGATGGCGGGACTTTGCGCGGCGGCGGTGCTGGTATGTGCAGCGGCCCCGGCGGTGTTTCTGACGGCGGTGGATGCCGCTGTGCTGGGCCGCAGCGAAACCGTGAAAGATGCATACACGGCACCCACGCCCAGCGGCGAGGATTATTATGTGCTGCGCCAGCTGACGGCCCGGCAGGAAAAGCAGAGCAATCTGACCCCCGTTCCCGGAACGGAAGAGGACCCCAGCCGTCCGGCACTGAAAATGTACATTGGCGCCCAGAACAGTCTGGAAAACATGACCAATGGCTATGATTATCAGGAAACGGTGAACACCACCCTGCAAAATCTGGCGGACGGGGGCGTCATCGCCCCCCAATGGGCTGCCTGGGCGACAGACTGGGGGGATGCGACCCAGGCGTATGTGGGCTACGATGGTGCGTATTATCCTTTGGACGTACCCTATTACGCCACCGACAGTCTGGGCTTCGTGACCCTGAAACGCTTTGCACTGGAGCAGGAATCCCTGTACACGGCTTTCAGCATGACCATGGACAGCCGCACAGGCGTGGTGACCCAACTGTGGATCTCGGCTCCGCGGCAGGGGGATGAACCGCCGCCCACCCCGGGCGAAGAAGCCCTGCTGGCCTTTGCCGACCGGGCCGGGCTGGAAAACCTGGGGGACTGGGCAAAACCGGAAAACTCCCCTTATCCCAACGCCCTGTACAGCCGGAACGGCCAGGCACTGATCACAGCTCTGGTCAGCCCTTATGAATATTCCGGCTGGACCAATGCGGCGGGAACCGTCACCAGTCAGCGATGGTTCCTGAGCCTGAGCCTGCAGCCTTTTTCCGAGGAGGATTTGCCGCAGCTGGTACCCTGAAACAACCAACATAAAGGAGAAACTGTATGAAACGATTGTTGTCCTGTGCCCTGGCGCTGACCCTGACCCTTTCCCTGGCAGGGTGCGGAAGCCCCGGGAAGGTCACCGTCACCCCCGAAGAAGCGGCCACCCCGGCCCCGGTCCCGCAGGAGGAAACCCCCGCGCAGACCGCCGCCCCGGCGGGGGACTTTTACGCCATCAGTTCCAATTATCTCGCCGGCGACGGTTTCAATACAGGGGATGCCTGGTATTCCCTGGAAAGCCATCTGGGCTATGCGCTGGTCACCAAAACCGACTATGCCACGGCCACCCGGCAGGTGCTGTGCAGTGTGCCGGGCTGTGCACACGATTCGGAATCCTGCCCGGCCTGGCTGCCGGGGCGGGGGAATGAGGTAAGACTCTTCACGGCGGGGGACATGGTCTATGTCTACCACCCGGTGGCCACCATGCACTACGAAGGCAGCTGGGATGACTACTACGCCGAGGTGGTGGAACCCAAACTGAAAGAGCGTCCCCAGGGGTGGGAGGACCTGACCGACGAGGAACTGGTGACCTTCTGCCGCGGCCGGTATGAGGAATGTTCCGCCCCGGCGGGCCTCTATTGCATCGAGGGGGACGGTGCC
>NZ_JACJKP010000007.1 GCF_016901605.1 Gemmiger formicilis | reverse complement strand
TACCTTCTACAAAACAGCCTTTCAGCTGCTTATCACTGTCTCCCAAGGCTTTCAAAGCCGTATCCAAAGCCACATTCAACTGCGGCGCAGGTGTATTGATGATGGTGGTCCAGCGGGCTTCCACTGGCAGATTGTAGGTGCCATCCGTAAAGGTCGGATCATTAAAAAACGCATTCCAGATTTCTTCGTCATCCGGATTCAATCCCTGATCTATCAGCGTCTGGCGAAGATTCTCGATGCCGTCCTCAAATTTTTCGCCCATAAATCGCAAAAACACCAGTGTCAGCATCATATCGCGCTTTTCAAAAAACGAGCCGGAATTGCGCGCCTGACGCAGAATATCCCGGCATTTAAATAAAACTGACTCGAGGTTCAATTTTTCTTCGGCTTTTTTCCTTGCCATGGGGAGTACCATCCTTTAGTAAAATTATGTAAATGACCATCTTTGCCGGGCATTACTCTTCGCCTGTATCCCAGCACGCCTTTTCCGCATACCATACGCCGGTCATTGGTTCTTCTGCCATCATCTTTTGCCACACCGGCAAAAGGAATGCACTGATTTCTTGAATAACCGCGGTAAAATCCAGTTCAGAGTTTCCCAGGCTTCGCAGAAAATAGCGCCACTTGGTGTGCATTTCCGGATAGTCAGCCAATGCAAATATATGGTCAAAGCTGTCTTTTCCGTATGTTGTTCCTCGGTTATGTAGCGTCTGTTGTATGGCCGACTGCAGCTTTGCTCCGTCGAAGTCAAAGGTTCTGGACAGATAATAGATATCGTAAAAGTCTTTCATTCGTCCGGTAAGTTCAAAACGCTGCAGAATAGCATCAAATTTTTCCGCCACGGTGCTTTCCAGCGAATAGGTCAGGACAGCGGGTTGTGTGTAACCCTCCAGCTGTGTCTGAATAGCCCTTCGCTCTGCACCCGGAACGATTATATCCCCAACGCCAATGTCCACGTTAAAGGGAACCCGAACATTTTTGATGAAGCCGGTGATCTGCGTACTGACACCATGATACTTGCGCTGGAGAGCAATAGGCTGTGTTTTTTCAGCACGGAAGGTCACAAAATCATTTCCCGTTTCCACCGCTAGAATCTCGGCAAGGATAGTATCCATCCGAGCAAGATCGTTGTTCAGGCCCCGCATCAAAAAATCCACATCCACCGTAGCCCGGCTTTCAAAGTTGGTGAGCGTGTAGATAAACAGCCCACCTTTCAGGACAAAGTTATCCGCATAAGGAGAAGCAGCAAGCCGCCGCAGAAATTCCTCCTGAAAGAAAAGCTGCAAACATTGCTGATAACTGATGCCTGTGGCTTTGGCCTTGTTTTTCAGTTTTGCCAGCACAGAAGCCGCTTTATCCGCCATTAAAGCCACACTCCTATCAATTCTTTTACAATCTTTTTGACTCTCAGCACCTCTGCATACTCCAGCAGGTGCTGGATGTTTTTTTCTGGGTCTGCAATATATCGTTGCACAGCCTTATTGAAAATTTCCTTGTCCATCTTGTTGCGATACCGCAGGCAGTCACAAATCACGCGATCTTTGTCATAAATGCGAATCTTGTGTCCATCCATGCTCCCAGATGTAAGCCCTACCTCCAGACAAGCAGGTTCAATATAGTGCGGTTTTACAAACGGATAGTCAATTTTGAACCGCGATTTCCCGGAATCCTTGCTGACAGCCAGATGCCATTCAGCGGGTGTGCGGTCGCTGTACTCATAGTAACGCAGAGCAGTTTCCATGCAAAAGACGGCATCCGGGAACAGTCGGATCACCGTTCCAACTTCGCTGAAGTCTTCCGGATTGATCCACTGGTAATAGCCATAGCGAACTTTTTCCACCACTTCTTGGTCAATCAGGCGCTGCAAAGTTCGGTACTGGATCTTTTCCTTTTGCAGATCCTTTGTACGCATCATTCCGCCATAGCGGTCAAATATTTTTTTGTATTCATCAGCCCTTTTCATGCCAAAGCTCCTACACAAATTCAGCCGTCAACGCGCAGACTAGCGGACAAACTAATGCAGTTTTATTATAACGAAAGGCAGGTGCACCGTCAACACAACTTTTGCCCGTATATATTAAATAAGCGGACAAAGTAGTGTGTTTTTGCACACTGCCCTATTTTTACGACTTCGTATGTAGAAAGCAAAATTTCTTTGTATCTAAGAAAAATGACCACTCTTTTAGAATCTTAAAAAACTTTTCAAAAAAATAACGGCCCCCCTTTCGGATGGCCGGGATTTTTTCGGCATGCCTACCGTGCGGTTTACTTGAATGACTTCAACAACGCAAAGACAATTCTAAGATATTTAACTATCGAAAGAATCCGCTATGTGACAGCTTCAAACTTGGGACTTACCGCCAAGTTTCCGTTCTGCATCATCCAGCACAAAGGCTACAATATCAAAACGGCGGCGGTAAGCACAATATAACCGATATGTATTATGTTATCCATGCACTTTACCTCCATACCCAATACTCAAAGTCGGAGTTCGGCTTTGGCGGAATTATTATACCAGATAATTGTAAAAAAAGATAGGCACAAAGCAGGATATCCAAAAACTTCTGCATAAACAACTTTCTAACCGTTAGCCCAGCAACATTTAATTGCATTACGAAAGTACTTCTGCTATTCCCTACTTGTCCACACTCTCCGGCCAACAAATCTTCCACTCAAAGTAGTCCTTTTCGGAAATCTCCCCCTGGCGAAGCTTCCGCTGCACTTCCGCCCAATCTTTAAGGAAATCGTTCAAGACCGTCGAATTAAACCACATGGCCACAGGGCTGTCCGGCGGCCAGTCATCATTGTCATCATAACGCAACGAAAAATCCTGGTTGGCGTTGTACCGGGTCTCTGACCGCTGTGTCCGGACCAGGTTGATGATGCCGGGCACTTCCTCATCCAGCCAGAATAGTTGTTCCATCATATCGGCAGCAGCGCCGTTTCCGCCTTCTGACAAGGCCATCGCGGATACGTTCAGTACTTCAGCCATCTTCTCCAGCAGTGGCTTTTTGGGAATCCGGTACCCCATCTCATACTGGGCAATGCGGTTGGCGCCGCCTGCGCCCAGCCCGATCTTTTCTCCCAGTTCCTTCTGCGTCATCTGCCGATGGCGGCGTATCCGCTTGATTTTCTCGCCGGTCGTCACGGTTTTGCTCCTCTCCAAGCCGTTATCGCGTCCACGGATTTCCCGTGGGCGCGTCTTTTTGTATTCATTGTACCCTACCCATCCCCATTTTACAAGAAAATTGTAACAAATTTGCGAAATATATTGACGTTCGCATTTTTGCGAACTATAATATTCTTATCAAATTTGCGAAAGTTCAATAGAGCTTCTGCAAATGATTACAGAAAGGAGATTTGCCTATGATTATCCAATCCGTACACTTCCATTCTATGAGGGTCGCATGTCTGCGAAACGCCTCATCCCGGAAAAAGAGCTGAAAGCCTGCTATGGCCTGCTGTTTGCCGACTATCCCGACGTGATAACAGTCCGGCAACTGCAAACTATGTTGGGCATCAGCCGTCATGCGGCGTATGATCTGCTGGGAGAAGGCGAAATCGGAGCCCTCAAACTGGGCAACGCCTACAAGATTCCCAAAATCAACGTCATCCGCTATCTGCTGACCAATGCACAAGGGGCAGGTTTTGCCGGGCAAGACCTGCAAAGTGAATCATAGCATGATTCACTGGAAACCCGCCGCAGAAAAAGTGAATCATAGCATGATTCACTTTCTGCTGTATTGCGGCCAAAGGTATCTTAACATGATTCACGCAAGCGATTTTCCCGACAGAGTGAATCTTAATAAGATTCACTCTGTCCCTCCGCCCAAATCCGCGCCGTGCCGCGCGCCGCCGGGCGGCGGGCACGTTACCCGCATTGTCGCAAAGGTCGCGCTACAGGGCCCCGTTGGGCGGCCTGTGGCCCAGCAAGAAGGAGGCGTATGCTATGCAGAGAAACGAACCTATTGACGCTGAAACTCTACTTTCCACCCCGCTGCCGCTTGCGGTGGCTGATTCCCGGCCTGCTGCCCGCCGGGCTTCCCTTGTTGGCCGGTGCCAGCAAGGCAGGCAAAAGTTGGCTGTGTCTGTGGCTTTGCCTGCAGCTGGCCCGGGGCGGCGAGATCTGGGGCCGCACCACCCAGCCGCAGACCGTACTGTACCTCTGTCTGGAGGACACCTATGCCCGCATTCAGGGTCGTTTGTTCCGCCTGACCGAGGACCCCGTTCCCAGCCGGTTGTACTTCTAGACCGGAAGCTGCGCCATTGGGGACGGACTGGAACTCCAGATCGAGAAATTCCTGTCCCAGCACCCCGAAACCGGGCTGGTGGTCATCGACACCTTGCAGAAGGTCCGCACCGCCGACCCGAACAACGGCGCTTACGCCAGCGATTATCAGGATATGAGCGCGCTGAAATCCCTGGCGGACCGCCGTGGCATCGGGTTGCTGCTGGTGCATCATCTGCGCAAACAGGGCGCATCCGACCCGTTCCAGCAGATTTCCGGGTCCAACGGCCTGATGGGTGCCGCCGACACCATCTGGCTGCTGCAGCGCCAGCGGATGAGCGACACGGCCCGGCTGCTGGTGACAGGCCGTAACATGGATAGCTGCACCCTCCATCTGCAGACCCGGGGCTGCATCTGGCAGCTATTGGAGGAGGAAACCGCCGAGGCGCAGGTCCGGAAGGCTGTTCCGGACTACCTGTGGCGGGCGGCGGACTTTGTCCGGCGCACCGGCAGCTGGACAGGCACCGCCACCGAACTGCTGACCGCCGCCAGTATCACCGATGTGCTGCCCAACCAGTTCACCCGCAAACTGGTGGAGCACTTCTACACGGTGTTTGCCCCGCAGGGCATCTGCTACCAGTCCCGGCGCACCTCCAACACCCGGCTGCTGTGCTTCACCCGTGACGGGGATGACGGTCATGACGGTAGTGACGATGATACCGGCAGATCCTTACCGTCTGGTACGATACCGGCTGGTGAAGAGGGTGCGGCCCCCGTACCGTCATCGTCGTCATCACCGTCACCGGGGCCGCATCACGGTAGCGAGCATGGGCTTTGTGTTGCCGACGGGCACCCCTTCGCCGCGGCGGACACCGCCGCTTCTACGGGGACGACCCCGAGCCCCGATTTCTCACGGGAGGCTGCCTCGTGAGAAACCGCACCGTGGGCATCAACGTGCGGGTGACACCGGCTGAAAAACACCGGATGGAATCCGCTGCCCGGCGCTGCGGTCTAACGCTGTCCGAATATCTCCGGCAGCGGGCACTGGGGTACACACCGCAGTTTCACCCGCCCGCGTCTTTGTTTTCTGCTCTGAGAGAACTGGACGCGCTGGCGGACCTTCTGCCGCCCGGGGACGCGCTCCCTTGCTGGGCGGCCACAGACCAGATCCGGGAAGCCCTGCTGCCGAAGGAGTAATCCCTGGCCGTCACCAAGATCTGGCCGGTGCGGGACAACCTGCGCCGGGTGGTGGACTATGCCGCCAACCCGGAGAAAACCGAATCCGGCGGCCTGGCCCAGGCGCTGCACTACGCCGGGAACGACGCCAAGACCACCTTGCCAGAAAGCGCAAAACTGGTGTCGGGCATCCACTGCCGCCCCGAAACCGCCTGGTCGGATATGCGGGCAGTGCAGCGGAAGTTCGGCAAGACCGAGGGCGTGGTGGCGATGCACGCCTACCAGAGTTTCCAGCCCGGCGAGGTAACGCCGGAACAGTGCCACGCCATCGGGGTGAAGCTGGCCCGGCAGGTTTGGGGCGGGCGGTTCCAGGTGCTGGTGGCCACCCACATGAACACCCACTGCCTGCACAACCACTTTGTCATCAACGCGGTGTCCTATGTGGATGGCAAAAAGTACGAGCAGCGCCGCAGCCAGTACCGGGAGCTGCGCCGCGCCTCCGATGCCCTCTGCCGGGCCCAGGGGCTGTCAGTGGTACAGACCCCCGGCAAGAGCACACCGCGTCTCCTCTACGAAGCGGAGCGCCGGGGTGAGCCCACCCGGTACAACCGGATGCGGGAGGCACTGCAAACCGCCCTCCAGCAGACCAGCACCGAGGAAGACTTTGCCCTGGCCCTGCGTCGGGTGGGCTACCTGTGGCGGCGGGAGGAGGGCCGCAAGTACGCCACGCTGCGCTCGGTGGACGGTGGCCGCCCGGTGCGGGTGCACCGCCTGGGCCCGGAGTTCGACTGGCCCGCGCTGGCCCGGGTGCTGGACGCCCACTATTACCAGTTCGGCCCCCACTATTACAGCCTGTTCGGCGGGTACGACCGTCCCCGGCGTCCCCCCTGCCGTTCCTGGGCCAAGGTGCGGTACAAGGGTCTGCTGGACGAGCTCTTCGGCAAGCCCCACCTGAGTCGGAAGTATCTCTACTTCCGGTACAAGGTGCAGGCAAAGCCGAATCCCCGGGCGTCCATCAACTGGCCCGAGATCGAAGCGATCTGGCACAATGTGGAACGCACGCTGGAGGAGATGCACCTCTGCTTTGATCGGGATTTCCACACCACCGACGAGGTGGAGGCCCGCCGCCGGGAACTGGCGGCGCAGATCGACACTCTCTGCAAGGAGCGCGCCGACTGTGCCCGGCTGCTGCGGCACAAGGTCCCACCGCCCGGTACCGCTGAGCACCGGGCTGAACTGACCCGCCAGATCAAGGCGCTGCGGCATGAGGATGAAGTCTGTGACAGGATTCTCCGAAGGGTACGAGCCACCACCGCCTGCCGCAAGGCCCTGGAGGAACAGGCCCGTCAGCGGGCCGAGGAAAAAGCCCGCCACCGAAAGCGCCGCCGCGGTCTGGAGCACTGAACCACAACCATACCAAAAGCCCGCGCCGGGATGTTCCCGACGCGGGCGCTTTGGTAGATTCGTACCCAAAACAAGGGCGTATCCTTGTGTAGATTTGTGACTAGCTTTTGCCAAAGATTCCGGGTATTGTTGTGATGGACCCGGAAACCCGTACAAACGATTATGAAAGGAGAAATGCCTATGGTCGCAGGCCGACTGCAAGAGAAAAACGGATATTACTACATGGTACTCAGCTATACCGGTGCCGACGGCAAGCGCAAACAGCCCTGGCACGCCACCGGCCTGCCTGTGAAGGGCAACAAAAAGCGGGCGGAGGAGATGCTGCGGGAACTGCGCCGCAGCTTCACGCCGCCCAAACCCAACCGCAAAGAGGAACTGAGCCCCGATATGCTGTTCAGTGACTATATGCTCTACTGGCTGAAGATCATCCGCCCCGCCGTGCAGGAAACCACCTGGTCCTCCTACAACTTCAATGTGAAGAACCACATCGTCCCCTACTTCGAGCCCACCGGCATCACGCTGGGCGGGCTGCAGGCGCGGCATATCCAGAGTTTCTACCTCCACGAGCTGGAAACACTGAAAGCCACCAGCGTACTGCGGCAGCACGCCAACCTGCACAAGGCGCTGAAATACGCCGTGAAGCTGGACCTGATCCCCGGCAACCCGGTGGACAAGGTGGAGCGTCCCAAGCCCGAGAAGTACATGGCCGCCTACTACACCGCCGAGGAGATGGAGCAGCTCTTCGAAGCCGCCCGGGGGCACCGGCTGGAACTGATCATCCAGTTTGCGGCCTTCTATGGGCTGCGCCGGGGCGAGGTGCTGGGCCTGCGGTGGGACGCCGTAGACTTCGAGGCCGGTACCCTGACCATCCGCCACATCGTGACCAGCACCAACCTGGAGGGCAAACACGTTTTGGTGGAGGCCGACCGGGCCAAGACCAAGTCCAGCCTGCGCACCCTGCCGCTGGTGGCCAGCTTTGCCCAGCGGCTGCGGGCGCTGAAAGAGCAGCAGGCTTACAACGAGAGGCTCTGCGGCAACTGCTACAACCAGAAGTATAAAGGCTACCTGTTCGTGGACGAGATGGGCAATCTCATCCTGCCCAACGCGGTGACCGACGGCTTCGCCAAGCTGCTGGCCGACCACGGCCTGCGGAAAATCCGCTTCCACGATCTGCGCCACTCCTGCGCCAGCCTGCTGCTGAAGCAGGGCGTGCCCATGAAGCAGATCCAGGAATGGCTGGGCCACAGCGACATTTCCACCACAGCCAACATCTACGCCCACCTGGATTCCCAGTCCAAGCAGCTCAGCGCCGCAACAATGGAGCAGGCCCTGCCGCTGCCGGAGAGCGGAATGACCAATCGGTGGCAGACATAAACAAAGCGAGGGCCGGAAAATCCAGCTCCCGCTTTGTGATCAATCCATTTCCGCTTCGATTCCCTGTTCCAGAACCTGCCGCAGCAGCATATCCATACCTTGCGACGCTTGTATGGTGGCAATCATCAGTAAGTCTGTATCCAACTGAGAAAAGTCCAGATGATAACCCGCATGGCGACATAGCTGAGACAGAAAAACACGCTGCGTTCTGCCATTGCCTTCCCGAAAAGGATGCAGTTCATTGGTACGTTGGTAAAAATCTGTGAGCTGCAAAAGCAATTCCGGTTTTTCCAACCCCACCAGAAACTTCTCCGCTTTCAAACGTGAAAAAATCGCCTGGGCAACACGGTTTATTTCCCCGACTGGACAGAACATTGTGCCTTTTTTCGACAAATCAATGGTACGGACCTCCCCAGCCCATTCATACAGGTCTTCAAATAACCAGCGGTGGATGGCTTTATAATGCGCAAAATCAAAGGTCTCACATAGGGGCTTTGCTTCCCACATGGCTGCCTTGGCGGGAACTACCGCAGCTTCTACCTCTGCCAGCGCTTCCGCATCCCGCAGTCCGAATTTGTTGATTAGAACGGTTGTGCCTTCATAGCAGCCGCTGGTAGCCGCATCCACGGTATATGGCATAGTTTACCCCTTTTGCCGCTTGCTGAGAATTTCCTTCACAAGACTGTCGACGTTCACTTCACCGTTCAGCAACCTTTGACAGTTGCGCGTCACTTCCGGTGTAACCGGGAAACCTTCCATCGCAGAAGATGCCAACGCGCTTTTCAAGGCTTGCTCTTTGGTAACAGGTGCCATTTCTGCCTCCTCAAAAAACAGGAGGCAAGGACGTTTCCGTCCTTGCCTCCCCATTTGGCGGAGATGGTGGGAGTCGAACCCACGCGCCTCTCTCGAGACCTAAAGCATTTCGAGTGCTCCCTCTTACGACCTCTTGAGTACATCTCCATATTTAATTGTCAAGCACCGCCTTGCAAGCCTTTCGGAAAAATGCAAGATTTCGATGCAAGATAAGCGGATAAAACCGGAAACCATACCCCGGGAAAATCCCGCCGTCACGCCATTCGCGGCGGACGAATCGGCCAGTGGGCTGCAAACTTTCGAGTGCGACCTCTTCGACCTCTTGAGTAATGCTCCATCGTCGCCGCTTTGTACAGCGTACAGTTCATTATAGCAAACTTCGGTGGTCCTGTCAACGCAAACCGTCAGAACAGGTGCTGTTTCTGGGTAGGCTGGGGGTCAAAGGGGGTATCCTCGTGGTGGCGGCGGATAAACACCTGGCGGGTTTTTTCGGTAACGGTGCGGCCGTTGTGTTTGGGCACCGTGTAGAAGGTCCGGCTGATGTTGTAATAGCCCCGCAGCCGCTGGACCAGGTACTGGGCCACGGCGGGCAGGCAGTCGGTATCCTCGATGTTTTCATAGTTATAGTCGCCGTACAGGAAGGGGATCTCGTCATCCCCCGCATACAGGGTAATGCCTGCCTCGTCCAGCACCACTTCCCGGATGACGCTCTGGTGCAGGCCGGCGGTGCCGCATTCGGCCGCCAGCTTGGCCGCCCGGGGACGCTGGTCCAGGGGCACACTTTGGGGGTCCAGTTTTTCGGTACCGCGCTGGCCGATCTCCAGCAGAATATCGCGCATCATGCGGCTTTCCAGCAGCGGCCGGATACGCTCTTTTGCCCGGGCTTGTTCGGTTTTGTTCTGGATCTTCGCGATCAGTCCCATACGGTGCGCCCCCTCAATGGTAACAATTTTTTTACAGTATAGCATATTCAGCGACAAAATAACAAGCACTGCCCACACAAAAAACGCCGCGCTTCCTGCGCGGCTTGTTGTGGAAATTGATGGTCGGGCTGCTATTCAGCCTTCCGCCCTGCGGAATTTGACCACGCCGGTGCGGTCCAGCGCCACCATCACGGCGGGGATCAGCACCAGCTGCAGCACGATGCCGGGCACGGCGGTGAGCAGCGCACCGGACAAAAACGCTTGGAACGTAAAGGCGTTGCCGGCCATGCCCAGCAGCACCACTTCGGCCACACCCCAGACCAGCCGTCCGCCCACCATGGCGGTGAGCAGGCTGATGTACAGTGCCGCCACCCCGTGTTTGGGCAGCAGACGGTAGACCAGACCGATGATCAGGCCATAGGCGGCCAGCTCAAAGGCCATGGCAATGGCCACCGGGTACATGGGCGGCATGCCGAACAGCACCGAGCGCAGCAGCGGCGCCACAAAGCCGATGACCAGCCCATACTGCCAGCCGCACAGCAGGCCGCACAGCAGCACGGAGATGTGCATGGGCAGCAGCATATTGCCAATGGTGGGAATGCCGCCGGTGATCATGGGCAGCACCAGGCACAGGGCCAGGAACAGGGCCGACAGCACCAGTTTGTAGGTTTTTTCGCGGGTATGCATCAAAAAGATCTCTCCTCATCAAAAAGTGTTCCGGCGCAGCCCTTCCTGGGCTGCTGTTGCCTTCCTGGCTTTTCTCAAAGGAACCGGGTATTATTTTACACCGTCAAGGCGGTGGTGTCCAGCACAAAATCACAGGTTTTCTCGGGGCGGCAGGCGGCCAGATACCCCTCTTCCAGGGGAATCCACCGCTCTTCAAACGCGGCAAAATGGGCCCCTTCCCGCAGCTGCAGCCGCTGGCGCTGGCAGTCCGGGGAACAGGTCACAAAGACCCGGCAGGCCAGCGGCACCTGCAGTGCCGGGTGCAGGGCATAACTGCCCTCCAGAATGGTCAGTCCCCGGGGCGGCAGTGTGACCGGCGGCTGCAAAGCGCCATCCCGGCAAACATAGGCCCGGTAGTCGGCGGGCTGCCCGGCCAGCAGAGGCAGCAGCACCTCTTCCCGCAGGCGGGCAAAATCCATATTGGCCCCCGGGTGCTGTGCCCAGTCGGGGCGGCGATCCGCCGGCGGCAGGTAAAAATCATCCATATGCACCAGGTTGCAGGGCAGCTGCTCTGCCAGCCAGGCCGCCAGGGTGGATTTTCCGCTGCCGCATCGCCCGTCGATGGCCAACAGTGCCGGGCGCGGTGTTTCCAGCAGGGCCCGGGCGGCCGCCAGCACCGGGGCCGCCGCCGCAGACAGTGCGCCGCTCATGCCTGCAGCTCCCGCAGCGCCAGGGTCACGGCGCTTTGCAGGTAGGTTTCCAGCGGGCAGTCCTGGGTACCGGCGATCTGCACCCCGCAGTGGGAAGAAGGAATCAGAATCTTTTCCGCCGCCGCGGCAGACACCGCCGCAGCCATGGCGGGCGAAACCTCCCCCAGAATACCGTTGGCCAGGATCATCCCGATGGGGCCCAGAATCAGGTCCGCCCGGGCAGCGTTATAGACCACGGCGTTTTCGCCGGTGGCACCGTGGGGCGCCCCGGCCTTGAGCATGGCACTGGTGGCCATGACGTTGGTACCTATGGCCAGCAGGTCACAGTCCTGGGGCAGCTGGGGAGCCAGCATTTTGATCAGCTGGACTCCCATGCCGCCGCCCTGGCCGTCCAGTACCAGGATCAGGCGTCGAGATTGCATACAAAACCTCCTCATGGATGCCTTCGGGGGGGAAGGCGCAACAAAAAAGCGCGGCCTGAACGGCCGCGCAGAGTGTGCAATTTTGCTTATTCAGCCTGGATTGCGCCGGTGGGGCAAACGCCTTCGCAAGCACCGCAATCGATGCAGGAACCAGCATCGACCACAGCCTTATCCTCCATGCTGATTGCACCGACGGGGCAGGTGTCAACACATGCACCGCAAGCAACGCACTCGCTGGTAACGGTATGAGCCATCGTGAACTCCTTATCTCCGTGCTGATTGATCTCCCCTACCGGCCCTGCACGGCTGCTTCCCGGTACGGTGCACAGCGGGTTTGTTTAGCCTACTGCGTTACGAATAGTGTATCACATTGCATAAAAATTAGCAAGTGCCATATCTTGAAAAATTTTCCCCGCGTACCGCAACCCACAGGCCCGCGGCGGTCACTCCTGTTCGGGGTCGGGGTCCTTGGGCACCCGCTTGCCGCCCCGCAGGTAGACGCATTCTTCCCGCTTATACACCCTGGGAGCCAGAATCTCCACATTGGAGCGGACTTTCAACGTACCGGCCACCACGTTCACTTCCAGGACGGTGCCTTCCCCGTCGGGGGTGCGCACAATGCTGCCCGGGGTGGGGGTGATGGAGTTCAGGTACTCATAGCTTTTCTGTTCATAGGCCAGGCAGCACATCAGGCGGCCGCAGGCGCCGCTGATCTTGGTGGGGTTCAGGCTCAGGCCCTGTTCCTTGGCCATTTTGATGGACACCGGCTGGAAGTTCTTCAAAAACCGGCTGCAGCAGAAGGGCTGACCGCAAAGGCCCAGCCCGCCCAGCATCTTGCTTTCGTCCCGCACGCCGATCTGGCGCAGTTCAATGCGGGTATGGAACTGGGCAGCCAGGTCCTTGACCAGTTCCCGGAAATCCACCCGGTTGTCGGCGGTAAAATAGAACACCAGCTTGCTGCGGTCCAGGGTATACTCCGCATCCACCAGTTTCATTTTCAGGTCGTGGGCGGCAATGCGCTGTTCGCAGATCTGGTAGGCCCGCTGCACATCGGCGCGGTTCTGGCGCATCCGGCGCACATCCACGGCGTCAGCCACCCGGATGACCGGCTTTACTTCCCGGGAGAATCCCGGTACTTCGTGGGCACCGCGGACCACTTCGCCGCATTCGGTGCCCCGGGCGGTGGTCACAATGACGTAGTCGCCCTCTTTGACTTCAAACGTGCCGGGGTCAAAATAGTACGCCCGGCCGTTCTCTTTGAATTTTACAGAGATAACTTTCATGGTCGTATTCCTTTTGTGTTCAGGCGATCTGGGCGGCCAGTACCGCCACCGCCAGGCGCAGATTGCCGTTGGCGGTCACGGCGCGGCGGGCTTCTGCGTCGGCGCGCAGGATCTCGGCCGCAGCCGCCGGGCTCAGTCCGCCGCACTGGCGGGCACCGTAGTCGGGGCGGCGCAGCACAGCGCTGCACACCTGGTCCAGCTGCCACAGCAGCGCCAAAAACCCTTCTCGGTCCCGCTCGTATTTGGTCAGCAGCACCAGGGCACGGTAGGTATCGTTCTGGGCGGCATACCCGCACAGTTCCTTGGCCTGGCCCAGGGCCGCCCGGGCGCCTGCGTCCTGAAAGGCGCGCAGGGCGGTGCCGATGTGCCCTTCGTAGACAAAGGCCAGTTCGTCGGCCAGCGGGGCGGGCAAGCCCCGTTCCCGCAGCAGCGCGGCGCACTCGGCGGCGTCCACCGGCACAATGGTGTAGGCCGCGCAGCGGCTGCGGATGGTGGGCAGCACGGTGGCGGCGCTGGTGGCCGTAAGCAGAAAGAGCACCCCTTCGGGCGGTTCCTCAATGATCTTCAGCATGGCATTGGCCGAAGAGCCGTTCAGGTTCTGGGCGCCGTAGATGAACAGTACACGGCCCGCCGCGTCGGTGGACAGGGCGGAATGCTGGATGGCCTCCCGCATTTCCCGCACCCGTTTGACGGGGATCTGGCCGCTGGCGCCTTCCCCCTGCAGGACCAGACATTCGGTGTCGGCCTTTTTCAGCACGGCCTCCGCATGGGGGCCGCCCTGGGGGTAGAGGTAGTCTGCGGCCAGGCAGCGGGCGGCAAAACCCGTGCCGCAGCCGGTTTCGCCAATGAGCAAAACCGCATGCGGCAGCCGGCCGGTGCGCAGGGCTGCGCCCAGTTCCTCTTTCAGGGCCGTGTTACCGGCCAGACGGTCCAGCATCACAGCTTTTCAAAGCGTTCCACGTTGGTCACGATGATGGTAGCGCCGCCCACGGTCACTTCCATGGGCATGGCACTCTCGATGCCCAGGCCCATGGTGGCGGTGCCGGGCACGATCTCGGTGCGCTGCTTGCAGAACTGGGAGATGATGCTGATGCATTCATCCACCTTTTCGTCCTCGGTGCAGATGAGCAGGGTCATGTTGCCGGCCATCAGGAAGCCGCCGGTGGTAGCCAGACGGGTGACGTAGAATTTGTGCTTGAGCAGTTCGTTACAGACTGCGCGGGAATCCTCTTTATTCACGATGGCGGTGATGAGTTTCATACCAAAAACCTCCTTATGTTGCGCGCCGGACCCCAGCCCGGGCACGTTTACCATGCAAAACTTTGCTTACCAGCGGTTGTTGCGGTTCTGCCAGTCGCGGCGGCGCTTGTAGCCCATGATGGTATCCTTGCACCAGTCAAACACTTCGCGGCCAAAGAACACCAGGAACCCGGCCATGCCCAGCACCAGGCTGATGCGGGTGCCCAGGCCGCCCATCACAAAATTCAACACCCAGACGGTCAGTTCAAACCAGCCCAGGTATTTCATTTTGAAGGGAATGATGCCCCAGAGCAGCACCCCCTGGTTGGGCCACATCCAGCAGTAGGCGAACATCATGCTGAGATAGACGCCGTCGGCAGAGCCGTAGCCGGTAAGGAACGCGCCGATCCAGGTCCCCACCACGCCCAGCAGGACGTAGAGGTTCAGGCGGAAATCGCCCCAGGCCCGTGTGAGAGAGTTGCCGATCCAGAAATAGAACACCAGGTTCAGGATGCCCAGCACGCCGCCCAGCCAGATAGGCTCGAACAGGAAGGTGACAAGGCGCCAGATCTGGCCATGCAGGATGGCGTCCCGGCTCAGGTAGATATACAGGTCGAAATTGCGGTTGATGATGAGGATAAACAACCCCACCGCCAGCTGCCCGAGCATCAGGCCGTTGACCAAGTTGGGGATGGCGTAGCGGCCGTAGCGGCGCTCCAGTTTATCGATCCAGTTCATGGGAGAAGTCCTCCGTAGACAGTGATGAACGTTTTGAATAGTTCTGTTTATTGTACCATTTTCAGGCGGGAAGTGCAACCGTTCCCTGTCGAAGGGCGGCGGGCGATCATGCCAGCACCGCCAGGGTTCCGGCGGTGCCCGCCCCGGTATGGTGCAGGGCGGTGCCGTCGGCGGTCAGTGCCTGCACGGCAGCGGCAAAGGCGGGAGTGACTTCCTCGCCGGGGGCCAGCAGCGGCACGCCGGGCGGGTAGGCCCACACATACTCGGCCGCGGTCCTGCCCACCGCCTGTTCCAGCGGGCAAAGGGCGGCAGGACGGCCCAGCGCTTCGGCAATGGTGCACCGGGCGGGGCCGGGGGGCGGCAGCAGCGCCCCGGCCCGGGGCACCGGCGGTTCGGTCCGGTCGCGGCGTTCCAGCACCCGGGCCAGTCGGTCCAGGGCCGTTCCCTCGTCGCAGGGGCTGGTCATGGCCAGCACATTGGGCCCGCAGACCATCTCCGGCTCAAAGCCCGCGGCCCGCAGGTCCGCAGCTCCCGCCGCGCCGATGCGCAGCAGGATCTTGCCCTCGTCCCGGGCAAAAAAGCCCTGCCCTTCGGCCCCCAGCCCCAGCACCGGGGTATGGTTCCACCGGCGGGCGGCGGCATAAAACCGGTCCAGCCGGGCGCGCCAGGCGGCAAAGGCTGCGGTCCCTTCCCGGGCCAGCCAGCCGGTACAGCCGTCCAGACTGACCAGCAAGGGATAACTGGGGGAACTGGTCTCGAACACATCCAGTTCCCGCTCCACGGCGGCCGGGTCGATAAGGCTGCCGTTCAGGTGCAGCCAGGCGGTCTGGGTCAGGCTGGGCAGGGTCTTGTGGGCGCTCTGCACCACCAGGTCGGCCCCGGCTGCCACCGCCCCGCCCTGCCAGCCGCAGGGTTCGGCCAGGGGCAGGTAATGGGCGCCGTGGGCTTCATCCACCAGCAGGGGGATGCCCCGGGCATGGCAGCATTGGGCAATGGCGGCCAGATCGCTCTGTACCCCCTCATAGGTGGGGCTGGTCAGGATGACGCAGCGCACATCCGGGTGGGCGTCCAAAGCGGCGGCCACCGCTTCCGGGGGGATGCTGCCGTAGACGCCGAACTCCGCCACCACCGGCGGGGTCAGGTAATGGGCGATCAGATGGCCCAGTTCCAGGGCATGGTAGACGGCCTTGTGGCAGTTGCGGGCCACCAGAACCCGGCTGCCAAAGGGAGCCGCCGCCCGGATACCCGCCAGCAGGCCCGCGGTGGAGCCGCCCACCAGGTACCAACACCGGGCCGAGCCGTAAAGGTCGGCGGTACGCTGCATGGCGTCGGCCAGAATGCCCCGGGCATCGTGCAGGTCGTCGGCGCCCTCGATCTCGGTCAGATCAAAGGCATAGCAGCCAAGCCCCGGCGCAGGCGCCAGACGGCGCTTGTGCCCGGGCATGTGCAGCGGATACCGCTCCGCCGCCAGCTGTTCGCATTGTTGCTGTAAGATAGATTTCATAGATGTTTTTGATGTTTTTATTCCTTCTTTGCAAAGAAGGAACCGAAGAAACTCTCACCTGTTATTCCAGCACGATCTCGGCCTTGCTGCCCGCCCGGGTCTTGGTCACCCGGATCTGGCGGGTCAGCCGGGACTGCAGCGCCTCCACGTGGGAGATCACGCCGATGAGCTTATCGCCCCCCGCCAGTCCCGCCAGGGTATCCACGGCTTTTTCCAGGCTGTCGGCGTCCAGAGAGCCGAAGCCTTCGTCGATGAAGAGGGTTTCGATGGTGACGCCGCCGGCGTTCTGCTGGATGGTATCGCTGATGCCCAGGGCCAGGCAGAGGGCCGCCATAAAGCTTTCGCCCCCCGAAAGACTGCCCACCGGGCGGGTCTTGCCGGTGTAGGCGTCGAACACATCCAGGTCCAGGGCGGTCTTGCCGGCCAGGGCCTCGCTTTTGCGGCGGAGCAGCCGGTACTGGCCGTCGGTCATGCGGGAGAAGCGCAGGTTGGCCGCTTCCACCACGCCGTCAAAATAGAAGGCCTGTACGTACTGTTCAAAAGGCAGTTTGACCTTGCCGGCCAGGTTGCCGTTGATGGTCTTGGAAAGATTGTCCCACATGGCGCGTTTTTCCCGCGCGGCGGAAAGGGCCCGCAGGGTCTTTTCCATGCCGTCCAGGGCGGCGCGGTTGGTGTGCAGCCGGTGTACGGCGGCATCCCGGGCGTTGGTGGCGGCGGCGCGTTCCGCCCGCAGATGGGCCAGCGCCTGCTGCAGCCGGGCCAGGGCGTCCCCTTCCTCCCGGGGCGGCACCGTTTCCTGCATCTGCTGTACCCGGGCTGCGGCCGCCGCATGGCCTGCCTTGGCGTTGGCGGCTTTGCGGGCAGCCACAAAGGTCTGTTTTTCCAGCCCTTTCAGCTGGTTGTTCAGGTTGTCCAGCTGGTCGGTCAGGGCCTTGGCCTGGTCGCTCTGGCGTTTGAACCGGGCATGCTGTTCCCGCAGGCCCTGCAGCCCTTCGGCCAGGCTGGCCTTCTGTTCTTCCAGGGCGGCGCGCAATTCTTCGGGGGTAAGTTCCTCCGCCGGTTTGCCGGTGTAGCGCCCGGCGCGGCGGGCAAAAAAGGCGGCCGCGTCCCGGGTCAGGGTGCCCCGCAGTTCGGCGGCACGGGCAGCGGCGTCACCGGCGGTGCGGCTGCAGGCGGCGGTGTCCCGCCGCTGGGCCGTCAGGGCCTGTTCCCGTTCTTCCAGTTCCTGCTCGGTCACATGGTCCTGGGGCAGCTGGGCCGGGCAGGGATGCTCGGTAGAGCCGCAGACCGGGCAGGGCTGCCCCGGCTGCAGCTGCTGGGCCAGCAATCCCGCACGGTTGGCGTTCAGCTGCCGCTGCAGGGTGGCATACCGGGCCTCGGCCTCGTCCAGCGCGGCCTGGGCCTTGACGTAATCCTGCTGCCGGGCGGCGGCGGTCCCGGCTGCCTTGTCCGCGGCGGTCAGGTTTTTCAAAAGGGTCTCGCAGGTAGCGCTCAGGTTTTCCGCCAGTTCCATGTGGTGTTCCAGCCGCACCTGTTCGGTGTCGGTCTGGCCCAGGGCAGCGCGGGCGGCTTCGGTCTCGGCAATGGTCTGTTTCAGGGCATCGCTGCGGGCCTGCAGTTCCGCCTGCTGGGCTTCGGTCTGGCGCTGCACCTCGGCGGTGCGGGCTTCCTCATCCACCAGACCCGCCAGCTGACGGCGGCGGGCGGCCCGTTCTTCGGCCATCTTCACCCCGGCGTCCCCCCGGGCGATCTTCTCGTCCAGGTCGGCCATGAGTTCGTTCTGCCGGGTTTCGATGACCTGGTCAAATTCCAGCAGTTTCCGGGCCAGGTCCACGGCGGATGCCGCCGTAAAGGGGTCCCGGGTATCCTGCAGTTCCTGCAGTTTGGCGGCGGTCTCCTGGTCGGCACCGGCCCCCAGCAGGCTGCCCACATGCATCAGCAGCTGGTCATCCAGGCGGCGGCAGGTTTCGTCCGCTTCCCGGGCGTGCTGCACCGCAGCCTGGCCCAGCCGCTGGTGGTCGGCGGTATCAAAGATTTGGCGCAGAATGGCCGCCCGGTCGGCGGAAGGCGCATTGAGCAGCCGGGTAAAATCGTTTTGTGCCAGCATGGACACCTGGGCGAACTGTTTGGCGTCGATGCCCAGCAGTTTGACGATGGCCGCCGTAACGGCCACCGCGCCGGAGACCGGTTCCTCCGGTTCCCGGATCAGTTCCGCCCGGGGCGGGCTTTTGACAATGCCGCTGCCCCGTTTGGCGGCGCGCTGCTGTTCGGGCCAGCGGCGCACGGTGTAGGTGCGGCCCCGGTGGGTAAAGTCCAGTTCCACAAAGGTTTCCACCTCGGGGGCGGCAAAGTCGCTGCGCAGCATGGTGGTCTTGCGGTTTTCGCCGGTGGTCTCGCCGTACAGGGCAAAGGTGATGGCGTCAAACAGGGCTGTTTTGCCGGCGCCGGTATCGCCGCCGATCAAAAACAGCCCGCTGCCGCCGAATTTGGAAAAATCCAGCGCGGTACGCCCCGCATAGGGGCCGAAGGCGCTCAGGGTCAGGTACAGGGGTTTCATCCTTTGGCGGCCTCCTCTCGCAGCTGTTTCACGGCCCGTGCCTCGTCAATGGTCAGGGGCCGCCCGTTCATCTGGGTAAAAAAGTCCTGGAACAGCTCGGCAAAAGGCTTGCCCCGCACCGCCAGGGCAGCATCGGCAGGGCCTGCCGTGGTGCCCCGGGGCTGGTAGTCCAGCCGCATAGCGTTGGGGTAGGCGGCCCGCAACGCGGCCATGGCGTCCGGCAGGGGGGTGGGGTCGGTCAGGGTGGCCCAGATGTAATCCCCCGTGTCGGTGGGGTGTTCCACCAGCTTGGCCAGGGGGCCGGTCAGGTGGCGCATGGCACGGCGGGGCGTCAGGGGCAGCAGGTCGATGTGCTCCACCCCGCGGCGGCCCAGTTTGACCAGGGTGGCGGATTTTTCCGCTCCGCACTCGTCCAGATGGTAGCACAGGGGCGCGCCCGCATAGCGCACCGTATCGCTGCCCACCCGCTGTGCCCGGTGGATATGCCCCAGGGCCGTGTAGGCAAAGCCCTCAAACCGGGCGGCGTCGATGGAATCCACGGTGCCCACCGTCAAAGGGGCGGTCTCGCTGCCGCCCAGCAGGGGCGAAGTCAACCCCGCCACCACCATCTGGTGGGCCAGCAGCACCCGCCGGGGCGCGGCGGGCTGGGCCGCGGCCAGGGCGGCGCCCACGGCGCTGTCATAGTCCGGCAGGTCGGCATCGGGCAGAAAATGGCGCACGGTGGCGGCCCGCACAAAGGGCAGCAGGGCAAATTCCACCGGGCCGAACCGGTCGTTCAGCACGATCTGGCGCGGCGCGCCGGTGAACCGTCCGGTCAGGTAGACCCCCTGCCCCGCCAGCAGACCGGCGGCAAAGTCCAGCCGTTCGGCGCTGTCATGGTTGCCCGCAATGGCCAGCACCGGAATACGCCGGGCGGCCAGCTGGGTCAGGAACCAGTCCAGCAGGGTGCAGGCGGCCGCCGGGGGCACGGGGGCGTCGTAGATATCCCCGGCCAGCAGCACAGCCTCCACGCCGTTGTCATCGCACAGGCCCAGCACCTGCTCCAGAATATAGCGCTGGTCCTCCAGCAGATCGAACCCGTTGACCCGTTTGCCCAGGTGCAGGTCCGCCAGATGCAGAAATTTCATGCAGTCATCTCCAAAGTTTTTCCCAGGTGGTAATGTCCAGCGTCACGCCGGGCAATACTTCCATGGGCACGGTCTCCGCCTTGCGGAAGCGGCATTTTTTGCAGAACATTTCGGCTTTCAGGTCGCGGGCCCATACTTTCAGGTACAGGCGGCTGCGGCCGTCGCCCTCGGCCAGTTTCTGGGCATAGGCCACCACGCTGCGGCCGATGCCCTGCCCCCGGGCCTTCTCTTTCAGGAACAGGCGGCTCAGGCACATAGCCCCCGCGGGGCCCAGGTCCAGGGCAAAATAGCCCACCGGCTCACTGCCCAGGTAGATCAGGAAATAGTTGATCACCCCGCTGTGGATCTCGTCGTCGGTCAGGATGTCGCTCTGGTATTTATCAGCCAGAGCGGCGGCCACCTTGGGGGTCAGTTTGGTGTAATGCTGTACGAAGATCTCCTTCGCCAGTTCGCTGACCAGCTCCACATACCGGGTCTTGGTCACTTGCTTGAAAGTGGGATTCATATTGTCAAACTCCTTTTTTCTCAGGGGCCTTCTTCGATGGTCAGGCTGGCTTGGGCGGGCAGGCAGGCGGCCCAGTCGCCCACCTCCCGCAGGGTGCCGAAGCCTTCGCACAGGTGGTCGGGGCAGGGGCTGTCCACAAAGGCGATGCCTCCGTCCTGCACCTGCAGATGGATGGTATAGGTACCGGTATCGATATCGTACCGGGCATCCCGGGTCAGGTCGATGGTCTGTTCCTGCTGGGGGTCGCCGTAGCGCAGCACCGCCACGGCGCCGGTGCCGCCGGGGTGGGTCCAGAGATACAACACCCCCGCCAGCACCAAAATCACCGCGGTGAACAAAAGATCCCGGCGGTGAGTCTGCAAAAATTTCAAAGGCGGTTCCTTTCTGTGTGGGGCGGCGGGTCAGGATTCCTTGTCAAAATCCAGTTCCAGCCGCATGCCGTCAGTCCCGGCCACGGCGTCCGGGTACGCCCGCTGCGCGGCGGCCAGCCCGGGGGCCAGGTCGGTGACGGCGGCGGAATAGTGGGTCAGCCAGAGCCGCCGCACCCCGGCTTCGGCCGCCAGAGCGCCGGTTTCCCGGCAGGTGGCATGGCCGTACAGTTTTGCCTTGTCCAGGTCGGCGTCGTCGGCGTAGGTGGCATCCATGCAGAGCAGGTCCGCCTCCCGGGCAGCTTCGGTCACCGCCGGGCAGGGGCGGGTATCGGTGGCATAGACCACCTTCAGGCCCCGCCGGGGCGGTCCCAGCACCTGGCCGGGGGTAAACCCCTCCACCGTCTGGCCCGCCTGCAGGCGGCTCCACAGCGCCACGGGGATACCCGCAGCCCGGGCGCGCCCGGGGTCAAACCGCCCGGCCCGGGGCAGGGTCAGGGCGTAGCCGCAGCAGGGCACCCGGTGTTCCAGCGGGAAAGGCGTTACCGTCAAGGGGCCGGCTGCAAAGGGTTCCTGCCCCGCCTGCCGCCAGTGGACGGCAAAGGGCAGCGGCCCGGCCAGGGCCGCCATGGGGGCGGCCACCGCCTCCAGCCCAGCCGGGCCAACCACCGTCAGGGGGGCGGTGCGGCCCAGGCTGGAAAGAGTCTGCAGCAGGCCCGGCAGGCCCAGAATATGGTCCCCGTGGTAATGGGTGAGCAGCACCGTGTGCAGCCGGTAGGCGCTGACGCCCCACCGGCGCAGGGCGGTCTGGGTACCCTCGCCGCAGTCCAGCAGCACGGTTCCCCCGCCCACACTGACAGCCAAAGCTGCCAGCGCCCGTTCCGGCAAAGGCTGGGTGCCTCCGGTGCCCAGCAAGGTGACGGTCAGCATGGCAAAACTCCCCTTTCCCAACAGTACCCCAATTTACAAAGCACATTATAGCACAAATTGCGGCCCGTAGAAAAATCCGGCCTCAGTTTTCCGATAAATTTTACATTTTATTTTTCCTTTACTTGTTGAAATCACGGCCGCAGGCTCGTATTATACCAAAGGAAGCACCGATGCAAAAAGGCCGCCCCATCGGGGCGGCCTTGCGTTCCTTGTCTGCAAAAAAGGCGGGTTCAGCGCACGGCAATGCACTCGATCTCCACCAGTGCGCCTTTGGGCAGTGCGGCGATCTGCACACAGCTGCGGGCGGGGAAAGTCTCGCCAAAAGCTTCGGCATACACTTCGTTGACGGTGTTGAAGTCGGCCAGGTCCTGCACAAACACGGTGGTCTTGACCACATCGGCCAGGGTCAGCCCGGCTTCGGCCAGCACGGCGGCCAGGTTGGCCAGGGACTGGCGGGCCTGGGCGGCCACGCCGTCGGCCAGGGTGTTGGTCACAGGGTCCAGACCCAGCTGGCCGCTGCAGTAAACGGTGCTGCCGGTATCCACGGCCTGCACATAGGGGCCCAGGGCGGCAGGCGCCTTGTCGGTGACAATGCGTTTCATAAACAATACAACTCCTTTTCCGGGTAACGTTCTTCCCCCTTATTGTAGCGTATCCCGGCCCAAAACACCAGCCCCGCGGGGGCTGTCCCATCAGAAAAGAGGCACTTTATGCAACAATCTCTGCGCAAAAACTGGTCGTTGTGGCTGATCACGGCCCTGACGCTGCTGGCGCTGGGGTATGTGGCCGTATTCGGCCAGGACATTTACATCGCAACCCACGACAATCTGGACAGCAACATTCCCTGGTTCACCATGCTGCGGGACAACGGGCTGTTTGCCTCCCACGGGGGCACCGTCCCCTTTCTGGGCGGCATCAGCCGGGATTATCTGCCCAGCGAACTGAACTTTTACAGCCTGCTGTACTGGCTGCTGCCGGCTTTTCCCGCTTATATCCTGGGCAATGTGCTCAAGATCGTCCTGTCGGTCGCGGGCTGGCTGGCTCTGGGACCCTGCCTGTTCGGCACCGAAGCCCCCCGGTACCGGCACCTGCTGGTGCTGGGCGGTTTTGTGTACGCCAACCTGCCCACCTTCCCCACGGCGGCCTTTGTGTTTGCGGGCATGCCGCTGCTGCTGGCACTGGCCTGGCAGCTGTGGCGCCGTCCCCGGCCGCTGGTCTGGGTGGGGCTGGCCCTCTGGCCCGCCTTGTCGGACTTTTCCACCTCGGGCATTTTTGCCTGCGGGTATATGCTGCTGTTTTTTGTGGCGGCAAGCATCCGGCAGCGGCGCCCCTGCTGGCGGCTGCTGGCGGGGCTGGGGGTGCTCTGCGCCGGGTTCCTGGTGTATGAACACCGGCTGTTCGGGGTGATGCTCTTCTCCCAGGAGGAGACCCTGCGCAGCACCATGGAAGGCACCACCCTGGGCCTGGCAGGCCTTTTGCGCACCATCGGGCAGACCTTCTGGCTGGGGGAAAACTGCGGCGGCACCCTGCAGGCCTGGGTCATCATGCCGGTGTGCGGGGTGTACTGGCTGGCAAGCAACCTGTGGTATCTGAAAACCGGGCGGTACCGCAAGCTGTGGCGTGACGCTTTCAACCTGCTGTGGTATACGGCCCTGGGCAATGCGGTGCTGGCGGGGATCTCCAATACAGAACTCTTCCAGCTGTTCATCCGCACCTTTGTTCCCCCGCTGGACGGCTTCAACTTTACCCGCATTGCCTGGTTCAACGGGCTGTTGCTCTACCTGGCCTTTTTTGTGGTGCTGGCCCGGCTGCTGCGCCGGGGCTGGGCCCTGCCGGCCTACGGGCTGGCCGCTGCCGCCTTTGCGGTGATCCTTTTTGCGGACGGCGAAACCTACAACGACATCCACAACAATCTGGTCCGTCTGCCCGCCCGGCTGCGGGGCGAACAGGCGGAGGAACTGACCTGGGAGGAATTTTATTCCGAGGATCTTTTCACCCGGGTCAAGGAATCCATCGGCTACAACGGCGAGTGGAGCATTGCCTACGGCATGCACCCGGGCATTCTGGAACAGAACGGCATCGCCACCCTGGACGGGTATCTCTCCTACTATTCTCTGGACTACAAGGAGCAGTTCCGGGCGCTGATCGCCCCCCAGCTGGAAACCGACGACTACCACCGCACCTATTTTGACGACTGGGGCGGCCGCGCCTACGTCTTTTCCAGCGATGTGACCTACAGTGCCCAGCGCACGGTGCTGGTGGACGAAGCGGTGCTGAACATCGACCCTGCGGTGTTCCGGCAGATGGGCGGCGTGTATGTATTTTCCCGGGTGGCGGTGTCCAACGCGGCGGACCTGGGGCTGGAAAGCTGCGGCGTCTTTACCGGCGAGGGTTCGCCCTATACGCTGTACGTCTACCGGGCCGCATGAGCAAATTGTCAAATACCGGGATCTGTGGTATAATGTACTATTCCAAGCAATGATGGATAACGGAGGGAACAATTATGGAACGACTGGCCATCGAAGGCGGCTATCCCGTACGCGGGGGTAAGATCTACTACGGCCGCCAGTGGATCGGCGAGGACGACATCCGCGCCGTGGAAGAAGTACTGCGCAGCGACTACATCACCTGCGGCCCCAAGGTGGACGAGTTCGAACAGGAACTGGCCCGCTACACCGGGGCCAAGTATGCGGTGGCGGTCTCCAACGGAACGGCAGCGCTGCACTGCGCCTGCCTGGCGGCGGGCATCGGCCCCGGGGACGAGGTCATCACCACGCCCCTGACCTTTGCGGCTTCGGCCAACTGCGCCCTGTACTGCGGGGCCCGGCCGGTCTTTGCCGATGTGGACCCCCACACCTACAACATCGACCCGGCCAGCGTCCGCGCCCATATTACCAATAAAACCAAGGCCATTGTGGCGGTGGACTTTACCGGCCAGGCGGTACGCCATGAGGAACTGCGGGCCATCTGCGACGAGTTCGGCCTGGTGTTCATCGAGGATGCGGCCCACGCCATTGCCACCAAATACAAGGGGCAGCAGGTGGGCAGCCTGGCGGACCTGACCTGTTTCAGCTTCCACCCGGTCAAGACCATCACCGGCGGCGAGGGCGGCGCCGTGACCACCAATGACGAGGCCCTCTACCGCAAACTGGTGCTGGCCCATACCCACGGCATCACCCACGACGAAGCCCAGATGCAGGACGCCCCCCATGAGGGTCCCTGGTGCTATGAGCAGATCAGCCTGGGCTACAACTACCGCATGACCGATTTCCAGGCCGCGCTGCTGGTGAGCCAGCTGCACAAGGTGGAGCACTTTGCGGCCCGCCGCAAGCAGATCGTTTCCGCCTACAACAAAGCCTTTGCCGACATGCCGGAACTGATCCTGCAGCAGGAGATTCCCGAGTCGGACACCTGCCGCCATCTGTATATCATCCGGCTGGCGCTGGACAAGCTGACCTGCACCCGCCGCCAGTTCTTTGACGCCATGAGTGCCGAGAACATCCAGTGCCAGGTGCACTATGTGCCGGTGTACTGGTTCCCTTATTATCAGGCCCTGGGATATGAGAAGGGCCTGTGCCCGGTGGCGGAAGAGATCTACCAGGGCATCATGAGCATTCCGCTCTACCCCAAAATGACCGACCAGGATGTGGAAGATACCATCCACGCCGTGAAAAAAGTGGTGGAGGCTTACCGCAAATGAACCCCCTTGTCACCGTCGTCGTACCGGTCTACAACGTAGCGCCCTATCTGCCTGACTGCATCGAGAGCCTGCTGGCCCAGACGCTGCAGCCCATGGAACTGATTTTTGTCAACGATGCGTCCACCGATGACAGTCTGGCCGTGCTGCGGGACTACGAGGCCCGCTATCCCGACCGGATGCGGGTCATCGACAGCCCCGAGAATCACAAGCAGGGCGGGGCCCGCAACCTGGGCCTGCGCCAGGCCAAAGGGGACTGGGTGGGCTGGATCGACAGTGATGATTTTGTCACGCCGGATTTTTATGAGACCCTCTACCGCCGTGTGCAGCAGACGGGCGCCGACGTGGCCTTTGCCCAGTATGCGGCGGTCCCCCACGATGCCCACCCGGGCACGGTGGACCCCGCCGCCCTGGCGCCGCTGATCGTCTGGGACGACTGGCTGATGCGGTGGGACGGCAAGGACCTGACCGACGAAGGGCGGATGGACCTGATCTGCTGCCCCATCGGCGGGCTGGTCTGCGGGCTGTGGCGCAAAAGCCTCATCTGGGACCACGACCTGTGGTTCCCTGCCGATGTGCGGTATGAGGACAACTACTGGGGTCCCATCGCCAAGCTGTATGTACAGCGGGCGGCCTTTGTGCCCCGCATCGGGTACCTGTACCGGCAGGTGGCGGCTTCCACCACCCACAAGCGCAACCAGCCCTACATTGTGGACCGGATGACCATGGAACGGGCCACCCTGCAAAAAGCCGAAGAGCTGGGGGTGCGGCAGCGCTACCACGACGCCTGGGAGTATCTGTACGGCTGGCGGTTCTGCGTGAACACCGTGCAGACCTACCTGCGCAGCTATGACCAGATTCCCTTTGATACCATCCAATCCCTGGCCGCCGAGGTGGACGCCGCCTTCCCCCACTGGCAGCAGAACCGTTACTACTGCCACCTGGTGCCGGAAGCCCGCCGGGCCGAGAACGCCTGCCAGGTCTACCACACCCGCCGCTGGCTGAAAGAGCGGCAGGCCGCCGCACGGCGGCAGCGGTGCATCGACGCCCGGGCCCGTCTGTGGGACAAAGGCTGCCGCACTGTCAAAAAAATCCTGCATATTTCCACCGGGGACTAAGCGGGCAGGGTCCGCATTCCCGGCTGTTTGTACTGTACCGCATCCATCCCGCCGGGATGGATGCCTTTTCCAAAAAGGAGGACTTTTCATGTCCTGCATTGCCATCATCACCGCCCGGGGCGGTTCCAAGCGGATTCCCCACAAGAATATCCGGCCTTTCTGCGGCAAGCCCATTCTGGCCTACACCATCGAAGCCGCCCTGCGCAGCGGCGTGTTTGAGGAGGTCATGGTCTCCACCGACGACGAAGCCATTGCCGAGGTGGCGCGGCAGTACGGCGCCGCGGTGCCCTTCCTGCGCAGTGAGCAGACCAGCGGCGACTTTGTCTCCTCCTCCGACGCGGTGGCCGAAGTGCTGCACCGCTATGCCGAGGCTGGCCGCCGGTTCGACGTGGTGGCCAACCTGTACCCCACGGCCCCCTTTGTAACAGCCGAACGGCTGCGGGATGCGGTGGACCGGCTGCTGGCCAGCGATGCCGAGACCCTGGTGCCGGTGGTACGGTTCAGTTTTCCGCCCCAGCGCGGGTTCCTGATCGCCGACGGCGAACTGCGGCTGGCCCAGCCCCAATACCGGGAGACCCGCAGCCAGGACCTGGAACCGCTGTACCATGACGCGGGGCAGTTCTACCTGGCCCGGGCCGATGCCTTTGCCCGCTGCCCCCGCTTTTACGGCGACCACATCCTGCCCTACGAACTGCCCGAGCTGGAAGTGCAGGATATTGACACCCTCTCGGACTGGGAGATCGCCGAATTCAAATACCAACTGCTGCACAAAGAGGAGCGCCCATGAAACTGCAAGAGAAAATCGCCGCCGGCGGCGTGTATTTTATCGCCGAGATGAGCGCCAACCATGGCGGCAGCCTGGACCGTGCGCTGCAGATCGTACGGGCGGCGGCGGACGCCGGCGCCGACTGCCTGAAGGTCCAGACCTACACGGCGGACACCATCACCCTGGACTGCCACAACGAGTATTTCCGCAACGAAGGCGGCATGTGGGACGGCACCAACCTCCACGACCTGTATGAGGAAGCCTACACCCCCTGGGAATGGCAGCCCGTCATCAAAGCGGAGTGTGAGCGTCTGGGGCTGGATTTTCTGTCCTCCCCCTTTGACGAAACGGCGGTGGATTTTCTGGAATCCATCGGCTGCGAAGCCTACAAGATCGCCAGCTTTGAGCTGAACCACATCCCTCTCATCGACTACGCGGCCCGCACCGGCAAACCGGTGATCATGTCCACCGGCATTGCCAGCCTGGAGGATATCCGCCTGGCGGTGGACACCGTGCAAAACGCCGGGGCTCCCGCCTATCTGCTCAAATGCAGCAGCATCTATCCGGCGGATTATTCCCAGCTGAACTACGCCTGCATCCCCGACCTCAAACAGCGGTTCGGGGTCCCGGTGGGCGCATCGGACCACAGTCTGGGCACCCTGGCGGCCGTGGTAGCCGCCATGCAGGGGGCCTGCATCATCGAAAAGCACCTCTGCCTGTCCCGTTCCATCCCCACGGCGGACTGCAAGTTCTCTCTGGAACCCCAGGAGTTTGGCCGGATGGTCCGGGACGTGAACGACGCCCTGGCGGCGGTGGGCAAGGCGGACTACCGCCTGCCCGAAGCGGAAAAACGCCAGCTGCTGGGGCGGCGCAGCATCTTTGTGGCCGCCGACATCCGCAAAGGCGAACCCTTTACCAAAGAAAACATCCGGGTGGTGCGCCCCGGTCACGGTCTGGCGCCGGTCTATTACCCCCAGGTACTGGGCAAGACCGCCGCGCGGGACCTGACCTTCGGCCAGCCGCTGCGAAAGGAAGATATCTGTGAGTGACCGTCAACCCGTAGGCGTTGTGGTGGGCGCCAGCAGCGAATCCCTGCACGCCCTCTCTCTGGCCCGTAATCTGGGGCTGTACACCATCGCCATGGACGGCAACCCCAACGCCGAGGGCCTTGCGGCGGCAGACCGGGCCATCGTGGTGGATATCCGCGACCCCGAAGCCCTGGCGGCTTCCCTGGAAGGCACCGTGCCCGATGTGGTCATTCCGGTGCCCATCGGCCGGTATCTGATCTCGGGGGCCGCCCTCAACGACCGGTTCGATCTGCCAGGTGTGCGGGAGTCTGCCGCCCAGCTTTGCACCGACAAATGGGCCTTTCACCGGCGGCTGCACCCGCTGGGCCTGCGCCGGGCGGACTGCCGCCTGCTGCGCACCGCCGCCGACCGGGCGGCAGCAGCGGATTTTCCCCTGCCTGCCATCCTCAAACCCCGCACAGGTTCGGGCAGCCGGGGCGTGGTCCGGGTAGACACCCCCGCAGCCCGGGATGCGGCCCTGGCCGCCTTGCCGGAAGGGGAAGAATATCTGATCGAAACCGCCGTGCCCGGCCAGGAATACGGCATGGACGCGGTGGTCATCGGCGGGCGGTTCACCCCGGTTTTGCTGCGCAAAAAGCTGAACACGCCGCCGCCCCACTGCCAGTGCGTGGGCTATTTTTCTCAGCCCGCAGGCACGCCCCGGTTCACGGCGGCAGCCGCCGCGGTGGAACAGGCCGCAGCTGCCCTGGGGGTGGACAACGCCGTGCTCCACGCCGACCTGATCGAAGCACCGGACGGCTTTTTCCCCATTGAGTTGTCGGCCCGGCCTTCCGGCCACGACCTGCACAACCTGTTCACCCCGCTGGTGACCGGCATAGATATGGTGGAAAATTATCTGCGGTTTGCCCTGGGCATGCCGTACAATTTCAGCCCGCGGCAGTATCACGGCGGGCTGATCCGGTTCTTTGATTTCGGCGGCTGCACCATCACCTCGGTGCCCGACGAGAAGGACCTGATGGCCCGGTATCCTCTGGCAGCCTACCGCTGCGCACTGGTTCCCGGCCAGCGGCTGGACCCGGTCCGGGACGGCAGCGTGATGCACCGGGGCTATTTTGTGCTGCGGGGCGACGACGAAAAGGAACTGACCGCCCTGGCTGACGCCCTGCTGGCGGAATTTGGCCGGGAGGCGCTGGTATGATCTGTTTTCGTGCCGACGGCAATGCCCACATCGGTTCGGGGCACATCATGCGGTGCCTTTCCCTGGCGGCCGCCCTGCGCACCCTTGGGGAGGACTGCCTGTTTGCCATGGCGGACGATACCATGGCCGCTACCGTCCGCAGCCGGGGATTTGAGGTCCGGATTCTGGGCACCCACTGGCGGGATATGAACGCCGAACTGCCGGTATTTTTGCCCCTGGCCGCCCAGGCAAAGCTGGTAGTGGTGGACAGCTACGCCCTGACCCCCGCCTGGCTGGACGCAGCACGGCAGCAGGTTCCCGTGGCGCAGTTTGACGACGAGGACGCCTTTCTTTCCACGGCGGATTTTCTGATCAACTACAATCTTTCGGGGCTGGACCGTCCCTATGACCGGCGGTATGCCGGGCAGCCGGTGCGGCTGCTGCTGGGGCCTGCCTATGCGCCCCTGCGGGAGGAATTTTGTGCCCTGCCGGACCGGCCGGTGCGGCAGCAGGTCACGGACATTCTGGTTTCCACCGGTGGCGCCGACCCGGAGAATGTGGCCGGCCGGTTTGTGGAAACGCTTGCCCGCACACCGGGCTGGGAATCTGTGGTTTTTCATCTGGTGGTGGGGGCGCTGAATCCCCGCCTGCCGGAACTGGAACGGGCGGCCGCCGCCCTGCCGAACCTGGAACTGCACCGCAATGTGCAGCAGATGGCGGCGCTGATCTGCCGGTGTGACGCAGCTGTGGCGGCTGCGGGCAGCACTTTGTATGAGCTGTGTGCCTGCGGCACCCCCACGGTGACCTACGTACTGGCGGACAACCAGCTGCCCGGTGCCACGGCCTTTGCCCGCCGGGGCCTGATGCTCAATGCCGGGGATTGCCGCCGGGACGAAGGGTTCTATCCCCGCCTGCTGCAGACGCTGCGCACACTTTGCGATGACGCCCCCCGCCGGGCTGCCATGGCATCCGCCATGCGCCATACCGTCGATGGCCGCGGCGCTCACCGCCTGGCCGCCGCGCTGCTGGAGTGACCGGCTATGTTCTTTTCTTGCAAGAAAAGAACCAAAAGAACTCTCAAATAAAAATCGCCCCAGGGTCTTTAAAACCCTGGGGCGATTTTTGTCTGGAGTTTCTTCGGTTCCTTCTTTGCAAAGAAGGAACACACCCGCCGTCAGGCCTGTACCTGGTTGACGAGGGGTTCGCCGCGGTCAAAGGCGCGGGCGTTTTCCATAGTGGTAATGGCGATACTCTGCAGCGCCGTGCGGGTAAAGAACGCCTGGTGGCTGGTGATCACCACATTGGGGAAGCTCAGCAGCACCGGCACCACCTCATTCTGCAACACATCGTCGGAGAAATCCTCAAACACCTGGCCGTCCTCATCCTCATACACGTCCAGGCCCACACCGGCAAACTTGCGGTTGCGCAGGGCCTCGATCAATGCCTCGGTATCGATCAGACCGCCCCGGCTGGTATTGACCAGAATGGCGTTGTCCCGCATCTGGGCAATGGTCCGGGCGTTGATCAGGTGGTGGGTCTCGGCGGTCAGGGGGCAATGCAGGCTGATCAGGTCTGCGGCCCGCAGCAGTTCATCCAGTTCCACATACCGCACGATCCCTTCCAGGTCGGGGTTGTGGTACTGGTCGTAGGCCAGCACCGTCATGCCGTAGCCGTGGCAGATGCGCGCCATGGCCGCACCGATGCGCCCGGTACCGATGATCCCCGCGCAGGAACCGTACAGGTTATACCCCAGCAGGCCGTCCAGGGCAAAATTGTTGTTGCGCACCTTGATATAAGCCTTGCAGATGCGGCGGTTGGCCGCCTGGGCCAGCGCCATGGCATGTTCGGCCACCGCCTCGGGGCTGTAGCCCGGCACCCGCAGCACCGTGATGCCCAGCCGCTTGGCGGCGTCCAGGTCCACGTTGTTGAAACCCGCGCAGCGCATCAGCAGCAGCCGGATACCCGCCTTGGCCAGGGCTTCCAGCACCGGGGCGGAACAGTCGGAGTTCACAAAGGCGCAGACGGCGTCGCCGCCTTCGGCCAGGGGCGCGGTATCCACATCCAGATTGGCGGCCAGGAATTTAATGGAGCAGCCGTATTCCGGGTCGGCTGCCAACAAATCAAAGTACAGGCGGTCATAATCCCGCGTACCGTAAAAAATAATCTTCATATCAGGGGGTTGCCTCCTTTGGCGGTAGTATGTGCGTTCATCCCCCTTACTATACCGGATTTCACCCCCGCTGTATGTTGTTCTGGCAACATTTTCCCTGTCCAGTAAAGAAAAATCACCGTGCTTCCCAAAAAAGCACGGGGATTCCGGCAGTTTGTCTTGTGCATGGCATCAGCCCTGTTCCCGGAGCGACCAGCCAATGGATTCCTGCTCCGCTCGCAACTGCATATCGTAAACCTGCTGCAGCTGCTGCTCCAGGCTGGCATACAGGTTATCCTGCGTGGCGCGGAACAGGTTCCGCAGGCAGCGGGGATTGCCCTTTTCTTCGGCAACGCCTGCTTCCCGGCAGAGTTCCTGCATATTCCGGCAAAGGTTGGAACGGTCCACCGGGCGGCCGCTGCGGGTGACGAACACCGGCCCCGCCGTGATGCCGTTTTCGGCAAGATAGTCCAGCAATTCCCGGCGCAGGGGATCCGGCAGCCGCAGGGTATAGGGGGTGCTGCGGCAATTCAGCACGGCGCCGCCTGCCTGTACCACCGCCACCGTCAGCTGTTCCAGGCATTGCAGGGGCAGACCTGTGACCACAAACAGCTTGACCTGCAAATACAGCTTGTGCCGCCCCAGCCGACGGGCGGTGCGCAGCAGCTGCAGATATTCCCCCCGGGTCAGTTCCAGCTGCGCCACCGGTTCGGTAGGCTGGTGATGCATGACCAATTCATGCCGGCCGCACCAGCGGAAATAATTATTGGCCGCCGAAATGCGGATGTTTACACTGCGCTGACCATAGCCGCGCTGCTGCAGGTCGCGCTGCCAGACCTGCAGGGTCTGGGGCGTGGGCGGGCCATGTTCTTCCAGATATTTCTGCAAGTCATACAGAACACGGCGGTAGTGGCTGCGGGTATCCTCGCTCCAGTCCACACTGTTCGGCCCCTGCAGGTAATCTTCCAGCGGATAACCGGGCACGATCCCCCGTTTTTCTTCCACAACGCCTCTCCTTTCCACATTGTTGAACACGGTGTTCAACAAAAGTACGGTTTTGTTGCAAAAAGCT
>NZ_JACJKP010000598.1 GCF_016901605.1 Gemmiger formicilis | reverse complement strand
TTCGGCGGCACGGTGGTCCATGATGAGCGCAGAAAGCCTGTGCCCCCTGAAGAAGTAAAGAAATTTGACGTAAAAGGAGCCGACGTTGGCGATCCTGAAATCCGACAGAGAGAAAGAAAAACGCCCGCGTGTGCTGCTGGTGCCGCCGCCCGATCTTCCGGTTCCCGCGGTACAGGGCGGTGCCGTGGAAACGCTGCTGACCCATCTGATCCGTGAGAACGAGCGCCAGGGCAAGCTGGAGCTTTTGTGTGCCAGTGTGCCCGATGATGCGGCCCGCCGTGCCGCCGAA
>NZ_JACJKP010000597.1 GCF_016901605.1 Gemmiger formicilis | reverse complement strand
GCTGAATTGATAAGAAGGAAGACCACGATGAAACGTATTTTGATGTTGGCGACCGGCGGAACGATTGCCACGCTGAAAACAGATGACGGCAAGGTGCCGCAGCTTACCTCTCAGGAGCTGCTGCGCACCGTGCCGGAAATCCGGGAAATCTGCCATGTGGATACCGAACAGCTGTTTCAGCTGGACAGCACCAATATCCACCCGGATCACTGGAAACAGATTGCGCAGGCAATCTGGAACCACTATGAAGAATACGATGGTTTTGTGGTGACCCATGGCACCGACACCA
>NZ_JACJKP010000596.1 GCF_016901605.1 Gemmiger formicilis | reverse complement strand
GCTTGTACTATATGGCAGGTTCCGTGGTACAGATGGCCCTGGCCCTTCTGTTCGCCACCATCCTCAGCTTCAAGGTCAAGGGCGGCAAGTTCTTCCGCGGCGCGTTGTACTTCCCCTGCCTGATCTGCGGTATCTCGGTGGGCTTCATCTTCAAGTTCTTCTTTACCCATGGCTTTGTGCTGGATACCCTGCTCAGCTGGGTAGGCTTCGACATCGAGTCCCTGCCTTACTGGCTGCGGGACGAATCCATCAACAACATTGTGCTGGTGGCCTGCTCCATCTGGAAGTACA
>NZ_JACJKP010000595.1 GCF_016901605.1 Gemmiger formicilis | reverse complement strand
GGAGGAATTCTGCCGGGCTGCCGGTGCCACCGGCGTGGTGCTCACCAAGCTGGACGGCACCCCCAAGGGCGGCTGTGCCGTCAGCGTGTGGGAAAACCTGGGTCTGCCCATCCGGTTCATCGGTGTGGGCGAAAAGATCGACGATCTGATGCCCTTTGACGCCCAGACCTTTGTGGAATCCCTGCTGCCCGAAGTGCCCGCCCATAAGGAGGATTGACCTATGCTGATCTGTGCTGCCAGCAATAACGCCGGCAAACTGAAAGAACTGCGCCGCATTCTGGAACGGATGGGC
>NZ_JACJKP010000594.1 GCF_016901605.1 Gemmiger formicilis | reverse complement strand
CGGTGTCCATGGCGCTCATGCGGGCGTTCTGCTCGGAGCAGAAGGACTCCACCAGTGCACCGAACAGCACGCTCTTGAGGTAACCCGGCACAATATGGCTGAGCACCTGTTCCGGCGAAGGCACGTAGGTCACCACATGGCGCTCGCTGCCATCGGCACTGCGGCGCGGCGTCCACGGGAAGGCATCCCGGTCCAGGGGCAACAGCTTGATCATGCGGGGTTCCATCGTCATGGGGGTGACCATCTCGGTATAGACCACATACACTTCATCGATATGCCCTTTGCGGAACAG
>NZ_JACJKP010000593.1 GCF_016901605.1 Gemmiger formicilis | reverse complement strand
GGCCTGATGAAGAACATCTGCGGCGTGAACGAATACCTGCGCAAGCAGGCTGCCCAGCGGGGCGAAGACCCCGCCCGGGTGACCCTGCAGGTCATTCCCACCGTGGACGGCAAACCCTATTACCGCGACGCCGAGGGCGGCTGCTGGCGCGTGTACGCCTTTGTGGAGGACACCGTCTGCCTGCAGCAGGTCAAGACGCCGGAAGATTTCTACCAGAGTGCCGTGGCCTTTGGCAACTTCCAGAAGCAGCTGGCCGGCTATCCCGCCGCCACCCTGCACGAAACCATTCCCC
>NZ_JACJKP010000592.1 GCF_016901605.1 Gemmiger formicilis | reverse complement strand
AGTCCTGGCGGATGTGTTCACCATCTCTAACAATATGGATGGCTTTCATACGCTGTTGGAGAAGATTCAGGCCTGTATCGCACCTCAGGACAAAATAAGAGTAGGGCTTGAGGCAACCGGACATTACAGCTACAATCTGCTGGGGTTTCTTTTGGACAATGGTCTGGCCACCTATGTCTTGAATCCCTTACGCACAAACCTCTACCGGAAAAGTCTCAGCCTCAGAAAGACCAAAACCGACCGTGTGGATGCACGAACAATTGCGGCTATGCTGTTATCCGATGCAGGCCTCAA
>NZ_JACJKP010000591.1 GCF_016901605.1 Gemmiger formicilis | reverse complement strand
TGAAGCAAGACAGATGACGCCGAAGGCGTCAGATGTACCTTGAAAACTGAATATAGAACTGCGAAATGAGATTTTAAGCTAAGTAAAATTCCTGATTTTAATTCTAAAATCTATGATTTCACCAAGCGGTAAAATCTCGTTGGCAAATGGAGAATCTGAAAAGAGATATGTTTATCGAGGGATAAACAACGGTCAAGCTACAAAGGGCGCAAGGAGAATGCCTTGGCACTGGGAGCCGATGAAAGACGTGGTAAGCTGCGATAAGCCTTGGGGAGGAGCAAACATCCTTTGATC
>NZ_JACJKP010000590.1 GCF_016901605.1 Gemmiger formicilis | reverse complement strand
ACCGCCGGACTCACAGGGCTTTGCCGCAGTGCTTCGGTGGTCACATTGTAAATCTCCTCCATGGGCACTTCTACGTTTACGCGCAGGATGTCAACCTTGTCGGCGTCCCGCAAAATCTGGCAGAACAAAAGGGTGCGCTGGTCCAGTTCGGCGGGCAGCCGGTAGGCACTGTGCCACGCCACGGCGGTGCGCAGCAGTTCATCCTCGTCGGCATCGTCCAGGTAATCCCGGATATGCCCTTCCTCAAACAGAACGCGGGCACTCATGGCGGCGTGGTCGATGGACTGGGCATCGT
>NZ_JACJKP010000060.1 GCF_016901605.1 Gemmiger formicilis | reverse complement strand
CTGCAAAACAGCCGGCCCAAACAAAGCAAACAACAGCCCATAAACCAGTGCCGTGGCGGCATTAAACACCAAAAACTTGATAAGCCGGCGCAACGCCGTCGGCTTTACTTTGCGCAAAGCCCGGCGCAAAACCGGGTAGTACCCTACCACCAGCACGTAAAACAAAGCCAGTTCGGTTTCCGGCACCAGCAAAAGCGCCAGCACCGACACCGTGCCATACAGCAGCAGCGCATACCGGGGACCATATTCCTCCAACACAGGAATGGCCAGAAACGCAGCAAACATGGGTGCTGCATAAGTGCCTACCTGGAGCGCGGCCCCAACCAGCATCAGCACCACCGAAAGTGCCCCCAATACGCCGCACAGTGCGATCTTCTGGCTTTCTGTTTTGCGCATTGCGGGTTCACCTGCTTTCGCAGTTATTATACCCTATTCCCTGCTGCTTTGCAATTCTGCCAGCTGTTCCACCGTACAAAAAGTATAGCCTTTTTCCCGGAACCAACCAATGATCTGCGGCAGCGCTTTCACGGTTTCTCCGGTGGCCTTGGTATCGTGCAGCAAAACCACACAGGTGGTCAGGTCCTCGGCATCTTCCTGAATGTTGCGCAAAATCCGGTCTGCATCCGGGTGGGATGCCGTAGCATCTTCTCCGCAGACATTCCAGTCGATCCAATGCCAACCCTTTTCCTCTGTCTGTGCCTTGAGCGTCTTCATAATGCCGCTGCCGCCGTATTTATGGCTTACCGTGTTGGTGCTGCCCCCGGGGAATCGCAGCCAGGTCAGATCTTCCAGTGACAGATAAGGTTCCAGGGCCTGGCGCAGGGTTTTGATATCCTGCCAGAACGCTTCCGGACTGCGGTAGATTGTAGCATACCGATGGGTGGCGCTATGCATGGCCACCTGATGCCCCTGCTGCTGGATGGTGCGCACCAGCGGCAGGTACTCCTGATTGATATCCTGCGCACAGACAAAAAACGTGGCAGGGACTTTCTCCCGGGCCAAAATATCCAACAGCGGCTGGGTGTTGGAGCTGGGGCCGTCGTCAAAGGTCAGGCAGACCTGCTTGGGCAGTGCAGTTTCCCCCGTGGCTGCCGATACGGCAAAACAGTCGTTGGGGATAGCGGTTTCTGCGTATTCCTGATGGTACAGCAGATGAACTACCGTGACCAGAATGACCAGCAACACAACCAATGTGAGCCACGCCGCCGTTTTCTGCGGCCATGTTTCCTGCGGACGATGATACCGGATGACGTTCCCCTCCCTTGCAGTTTTGCTACAGGGTATGCCATAACGGCATAAAATAAAACCTCACCTTCCGCAAGAAAGGCGAGGTTTTGTCGCGGCGTAGAAAGCCGGTTATACATGCACTGCGCCGGTATTTCGTTTGCGCCACAAGCGGGGCGAGAACAGCGCAAGAATCGGGTACAGTTCCAGGCGTCCGGCCAGCATATCAAAGGAAAGCAGCAGCTTGACCGGGTCGGAGAAGTCGGCAAAGGAACCCATGGGGCCTACCACTTCCAGGCCGGGTCCCACGTTATTGAAGCAGGTGGCTACTGCCGTGAAGGTCGTAACAAGATCGAACCCGTCCAGGGAGACCAAAAGCACCGAACCGGCGAACAGCAGCATATAAATATTGAAGTAATTGTGCACACCACGCAGCGTTTTTTCGTCCAGGGCTTTACCTTCAAAACGAACGGTCGTGATGGCATGGCTGTGCAGCATCTTATTCAGGTCCTGCTTGGCCGCTTTAAAGAAAATAATAATGCGGGAAATTTTCAGACCACCGGCCGTGGACCCTGCACAAGCCCCCATAAAGGTAAGCAATACCAGCAGCGTCCGCGAATAATTGGGCCAGAGGTTAAAATCCGCCGTGGCATAACCGGTGGTGGTGACAATGGACGACACCTGGAAAAAAGCCGTGCGCAGCGCCGTGCCCACATTGTCATACAGTCCGGCAATGTTGATGGTAATGGTGATGGTCGAAAAAGCCACGATGCCCAGGTACACCCGCAATTCTTCGGAGCGGAAAGCATCCCGGAAATGGCGCAGCAAAATGAAGTAATACAGATTAAAGTTGATGCCGAACAGCAGCATGAATACGCCGATGACCACTTCAAAGAAGGGATTGTTATAAGCCCCCACACTGAGGGCCTTGTTGCTGAAACCGCCGGTACCGGCGGTGCCGAAGGAATGAATCAGCGAATCGTACAGCGGCATCCCGCCGGCGCAAAGGATTATTACTTCAATGACCGTCAGCACAAAATAGATCTCATACAGGATTTTTGCGCTGTCCCGCAATTTGCTGGAGATTTTGCCCACCGTCGGGCCGGGTACCTCAGCACGCATAAGGTGCATGGCACGGCCATCAGTCATGGGCAGAATTGCCATAGCAAACACCAGTACGCCCATACCGCCGATCCAGTGGGAGAAACTGCGCCAGAACAAGAGTCCTCGGCTCATACTTTCCACATCGGTCAGAATGGTGGACCCTGTGGTGGTAAAGCCGGACACCATCTCAAAGAAGGCGTCAAAAAAGGACGGGATCTCGCCGGAGAGGACAAAGGGCAGCGCACCGAAAATCGACATTAACACCCAGACCAGCGCTACAATCACCAGGCCGTCGCGGGCATAGATGGTTGTGTTGCGCGGAGTACGGAAACTGAGCAGCAACCCCAGCACCGCCAACAGCAGAACCGGCCACAAAAAAGCCAGTACAATTCCCCATTCGCCGTACAAGGCGGAGCAAAGCATCGGGCAAAGCATCAGCACTGCCTCAATCAGAAAAATGCGGCCCAGGACAAAGGTGACCATTCTATAATTCATCCGCGGCGCCTCACTTTACAATGTCACGCAGGGCATGCAGGGTCGTATCTGTGGTAACGACCACCACGTCATCCCCTTCGGAAAGCGCGTCGTCACCGGAAGGAATGACCGTCTGACCGTTCCGGCGTACAATGCCTACAATCAGCAGGCCGTCTTTCAGCTGTACATCTTTCAGCGGTTTGCCAATGAAAGGCAAGCCGGGGCCCACATTAAATTCCAGAGCTTCTACCCGGCCGCCTACCAGGCGGTGCAGCGTCTTGATATTATCGGAATCAATGCTGTTTTGCATGGCACGCACGTACCGTGTGATGGCTTCGCTGGTTACTGAGGCAGTGGAAACCACACTGTCCACCAGATTGTTGGCCGTTGCCAGGTCCGCAAAGGAAGGGCGGTTGATCTTGGCCACTACCTTGCAGGAATTGAACTGGGATGCGTACATGGCCAGAATGATGTTGGACTCGTCCATGCCGGTCAACGCCACAAAAGCGTCCATCTCGGTGATCCGTTCTTCGCTGAGCAGCTCGCTGTCGGCACCATCCCCGTGAATCACCAGCACACCGGGGAATTTTTCACTCATATCCTGGCAGCGTTTCAGGTTGTTGTCGATCACGGTTACGCGTTTTTGCACATCCTGCAGCTCTTTGACCAGATAATAGGTCATGCGGCCTGCACCCACGATCATAATGTTGTTGGCACGTTCTTTGAACAGGTGCAGCTTGCGGAAAAAAGCTTCCAGATCGCTGGGAGATGCGGTGAGATAGATCTTATCCCCTGCCTGCAGTTCAAAAGAACCGGAAGGAATAATCGTTTCCTGGCCGCGCGCCACCGCACAAACCAGAATCTTAACGCGGATATTCCGGTACAGGTCTGCCAGCGGCATACCCACCAGCGGATTATCCGGTCCTACGCGGTACTCCACCAGCTCAAAGCGCTGACGGCAGAACTGCTCCCGCTTAATGGCGCTGGGAAACCGCAGCACACGGGCAATCTCCCGCGAGGTGGCTTTTTCCGGGTTGATAACCATGGACAGGCCCAGTTCCTCCCGCATAAAGCGCAGCTGTTTCTCGTATTCCGGATTCCGGATTCTGGCAATGGTGTGCCGTGTGCCGATCTTTTTGGCTACCAGGCAGGAAAGAATGTTGATTTCATCACTGGAAGTCGTGGCAATCAGCAAATCTGCGCCGTCTTCAAAAGCTTCCTTCTGCACGTCATAGCAGCCGCCGTTGCCTGCCACACCGCGCACATCGTAAATGTTTACAATGTTATCAATAATTTCAGCGTTCTGGTCAATACCGACAATATCATGACCCTCTGCGGCGAGCTGCGCAGCCAGGGCACGGCCAACCTTGCCCAGACCGACAACTACGATTCTCATAGCCTATCTCCTTTTTCTGTTTTCAAACGCACTGTGCCCCGAAAAGCCGACAAAAGGGCGCAGACTTCTACAGTATCAGACCAATTATAGCAAAGTAGCAAAAAAAAGCAATAGGACGCACAGAACCGGGCCAAAAAACATGGTGAAAGCAACAGTTATACAGATTTTGTACAAAAAAGGCGCGGCTTTCCGCAAGGAAAACCGCGCCGGGACAGGAATAGTAAAATCAGCTGTTCTGAACGTTGTTCTTCAGGATGACGTCATGGCTGCCGCCTTCCACAATGGAGGTGGAGGATACCACCGTCAGACGGGCTTTCTCCTGCAGTTCGGGAATGGAGAGCGCGCCGCAGTTGCACATGGTGGAACGCACTTTGTACAGGGTGGTCTGCACACCGTCTGCCAGAGGACCGGCGTACGGGACATAGGAGTCAACGCCTTCCTCGAAGCTGAGTTTCTGGGCGCCGCCCAGATCGTAACGCTGCCAGTTGCGGGCACGGTTGGAACCTTCGCCCCAGTACTCCTTGACGTAGTTGCCGCCTACCCGCAGCTTGTTCGTGGGGGACTCATCAAAGCGGGCAAAGTAACGGCCCAGCATGACAAAGTCTGCGCCCATGGCCAAAGCCAGCGTGATGTGGTAGTCCTGCACAATACCGCCGTCCGAGCAGATGGGCACATAAATGCCGGTCTCTTTGTAGTATTCGTCGCGGGCCTTGGCAACTTCGATAACTGCCGTTGCCTGACCACGGCCGATGCCCTTGGTCTCACGGGTGATGCAAATGGAACCGCCGCCAATGCCGATCTTGACAAAGTCTGCACCCGCTTTGGCCAGGAACATAAAGCCTTCACGGTCAACAACGTTGCCGGCGCCGACCTTTACTTTGTCGCCGTAATGTTCACGAATCCAGGAGATGGTACGGGACTGCCACTCGCTGAAGCCCTCGGAAGAGTCAATGCAGAGCACATCCACGCCAGCTTCAACCAGTGCAGGAACACGCTCGGCATAGTCGCGGGTATTGATACCGGCGCCGACCACGTAGCTCTTGTTGGCATCCAGCAGTTCGTTGACGTTTTCTTTGTGGGAATCATAGTCCTTGCGGAAAACCATATACTGCAGATGGCCTTCGTCATCGATCAGCGGCAGAGAGTTGATCTTGTTATCCCAGATAATATCGTTGCAGTCATGCAGACTGGTGGTGGCGGGGGCGGTGACCAGCTTGTCCAGCGGGGTCATGAACTCAGTGACCTTCAGGTCATTGGTCATGCGGGACAGACGGTAGTCACGGGAAGCCACAATGCCCAGCAGCTTGCCGTGGGCCGTGCCGTCATCGGTGATGGCAACGGTGGAATGGCCGGTGCGGGTCTTGAGGTCCAGCACATCGCCCAGAGTGGCCTCCGGCGGCAGGTTGGAGTCGGAAGTGACAAAACCCTTTTTGTAGGCCTTGACCCGGCGCACCATATCGGCTTCCTGTTCGATGGTCTGGGAACCGTAAATAAAGGAAACACCGCCCTGCTTGGCCAGCGCAATCGCCAGTTTCTCACCGGAAACAGACTGCATGATGGCCGATACCATGGGGATATTCATTTCCAGCGGGCACTCTTCCTCGCCCTTGCGGTACTTGACCAGCGGGGTTTTCAGACTGACGGCCGTCGGCACACATTCTGAAGAAGAATAGCCGGGGACGAGCAGATATTCACCAAAAGTACGAGACGGTTCGGAAAAATAATACGCCATAAATGCACTCTCCTGACATCCTGATTTGAACGATCAATTGGTTTAGCCATTGATTTATATGTGATTAGAGAGATTGTACCACATTTGCGGAGAAAACACAAAAGATTTCACGAAAATCTTTCTTGCACGGGAATCGGGAAAGTTGTGAATTATGCACCAAATCCGGCAAAAAAAGTACGACTTTGGTTGTTCTCTTGCTCCAATCCTTCCTGCGGGGGTGTTTTCCGACACCGTTTTTTATGCTATAATAGGGCCCATATCAAAGAAAGGGTCCGTTTCTATGCTGTTACAACATTACAAATTTCTGGATCCCGGGCAGGCACGGCGGCAGGCGCTGGCACAGCAGGTATTCTGTGCGGCATTGGCCTTTCTGCTGATTTTGTCCGAGGTATTCAGTTCCAATATTCAATCCACGCTTCCCACCTTCAGCCATCTGGCCCGTCTGGCCCTGACCGGCGGTGCGGTGCTGCTGCTGGGGGCAAAAATTCTGCTGCTGACCGATTATGAACGGCGCTGGCAGCCGGTTCTGGCCGGAGCGGTTCTTCTGTACACTGCTTTTGCCGCCTGGTATGGAGATGACGTGTGGTTTCTGCTGGCGGCCCTGGTCGGTTTGGGCGCCAAAGATATTGATCTGCGCGGTGCACTCCGGGTCTACCTGGCAGCTGCCATAGCTGGCTTGGTTGTGGTGCAGCTACTCCATTTTGCTACCCCGTTGATGCCGTACAATTTCTATTGCCGCAACTGGGACTTTGGCTACGGCCATTACAACGGATTTGGAGCGCGGCTGGTGGGGGTCTTCTTTGCCTGGGCCTGGCTGCGGCACGACCGCATGCGCTGGTTTGACTGGCTGGGGCTGGCCGCGCTGTTCCTCTTTACCTATAAGGTGCCGGGCAGCCGCGGTGCTGCCGGGGCTATGGCAGGTTTGCTGGTCTTGTTCGCCGTGCAGAGATTCCTCCCCCGCCTGTTTGACAACAAAATCTGGTATGCATTGGTGATTGCCCTGCCCATCGGTTTGGCAGCGTTCAGTCTGTACGCCGGGTATGTGTACAACCCCGAATGGCCTTATGAACGGATGGCGCTGCTGCTCTTGAGCATCTTCCTCTCCGGCCGGTTTGAAATCTGGCACAATGTATTCTGGAGCGCCGATCTTTCTGTGTTGGGCGGGCTGCCCACTGATGGCGATGAACATCACGCCATCGACAACGCATTTTTGGCCATTCCCATGAACAAGGGGTATCTGGGTGCAATTTTGGTGGCGGTATTCTTTTTGCTGCTTCTGTGGCGGCTGGCCAAACATCGCCATGCCACCGAACTGTTGTGTCTGGTGGCCTTTACCCTATATATATTTATGGAAAACAAGCCGTTCCTGCTGTCGGCCAATCCGTTTTTGCTGATGGCCCCCTGCGTGTTCTTTGCCGGAAACAAAACACCGGCGGAAGAGCCGTTGCCGGTGGTGTGCCAGCGCACAGCAAATATATGAATAAGAAAACCACGGTGCTTTTTGGTATTGCGCCGTGGTTTTTTGATTTTATCGGGACGTGGCAGCATCATGGATAGCAGCAAAAATCCATTTTGCGAACTCCTGGCCAAACATCCCGCATGGATTACATGGGTTCATTCATATTCTGTGCGAATAACAAAAGAGTGAGGCAAATGGAAAATTGCTTTTTTTATAAAAACCGGATAAAAATATTCATGTTCTAATTGTTCGAATTTCAGCCATTCAAACGTATTTTGGTGTGTTCCTTCCCACAAGAAAAACCGATCGCCTTTAGAAAGCAAATCTGTATCTGAAATATCCATCAAAAAATAAATGCAAATTTCATGATACTGAAGGCCATCGACATCTTCTTTGAAAAAGCCTTGATTAAGCCAAAGCGGACGCGTGATTCTGACTGCAACGCCTAATTCTTCTTTTACTTCACGGAGGATGGCATCCTCTGCCCTTTCTCCCAATTTGACACGACCTCCGGGTAGATAATAATAAGGGGAACGTTCGTCGTGCATCGCTAAAATCCTTCCGTCCTTTAGGATGATTGCGCACACTCGATAGTTGAACTTTTCATTCCTGGTTTCAAATGAAATATCCATTGCTTCACCTCGTAATCGTGGTTATGTATCGATAATTCAGAAAGGTTTACATATGTTCATGAAGAGAAGGACGTGCAGCAGCACAATAAACAAAAAATCCCGAATGCTTTGGCTTAACAGTGATAAGGAACTAAACCACTTATCAACTGTTAGCTGACGGTTTTCGGGTGCATACGAGACTCCCGACTGATTCCTAACAGGAATTAGTCGGGAGTTTTTCTTGTTAACAGAGCCTATATTGGAGGATAGCATTATGAAAACATTACTTTCCTGTGAATTTAACATGGACACAGGCTGCGTTGAACTAAGATATTCTGACGACAGCATGATTTCCATTAATTGCACCGCGGTAGAGGACGAAGTTGCGAATAGCCGTTTCCAGCGGTCTGAACTGGACTGGCTCATCTACAACGATCCGCTGTCTTATGCGGAATTGATTTTGAATGGTGATCCAGAAAAATACTTGCGAACCGTAACAGAGATCCCGCAGTTAGATTCTGATTGATAACTCTATAAATCTTGACGTGCAAAGGGCATCCATACGAAAGCATGGATGCCCTTTGTCTTAACTTAGCCTTGTGGGCGGCAAGCATTTTACCCACTTTTCTCCTTATAGACTTCGTGGAGCCTTTGGAGACCAGTGTTTTATCGAAATCAGCCTTTCGGCGGATGGGGGTCCCCTCCATGGCTATCCGCAGACTGAATACGACCGTCCAGCCCATGAATGACAAACTCAGTGCCTTGGTTTCGGCTGATTTGTCTTCCAGCATTTACTGCCTGTTCCTTGGTGGAATAGTGGCCACTGGAGCGTTGAGCTCCGCCACGTTTTACATCCCAGCCACCATTGGGATTGTGAACGACGTGATGAGTAGAACGAGCCATACGATTACCCCCTGTGTGCCTTAGGACAGCAGATTGCACAACCGTCCGCATCGAGATAGATTTTCTTCGCATGAGCTACTGCCTCAACCTCGCTTTCAAAGTAGCCCACATACTGTGCGCTACGGATGCCAAGCTGTTCAGCATGCTCTTTTGTATGGACTTCATGATGAAGGCCAGGATTTAACGTCTGATTGTTGTTAACATAGTAATAATGATACATATAATTTTCCTTTCTGCTTGACCAAACAAGCGATACATGATATTTTGATAGCGTACATATTGCAAATGAGCGGTTAATCTGTGCCAGCAGATTGCCGCTCTTTTTATTTGTACATAAGACACCACCTCCTTAAAAGCTTCGGAAATTCACCTGTCCACGGCTTCCGTGGGGCCGGTGAATTTCTCTTTTTTTGATGGTCCCATTATACAGCTATTTCTGCTATTTAAAAAACTCATATGTTCTGTGTTTGGTGGCAAAATTAAAAAAATATAAGATAATAATTGAAATTGTTTGATTTTTGGTGGCAAATATTGTATAATGAAATAAGATGGGAGGAGTGTGCCTTGGGAAAAAAGCTATACACAAAAGAAAACATCTCCAAAGCCGAAACCGAATGGCTGGGCATACCCGAACTTGTGGTATTAAAAACAAACAGGGATGATGTTGGTTTAGAAGTTGTACATCGTAGATACTTTGAGGATGAAAAATTGCTCTGCCCTGCTTGTCGTTCCTCGAGAACACGCTGCTCTAAAATTGTGGATCGAAAACTCAAGGATTTATTGTGGCTTGACGAGGACCACAAGACATTTCAAATAATCAGCCTACTTTTTCATCAGCGTTATATGCGCTGTGATAATTGCGGGCAAAGCGTTTTCCCTGAGCCTACAGAATTTGGAGAAAAGGGATGCAAATTCACAAATCGGCTATCAGATGCCTTGGCAGATGGAACCTTTCAATTCTCATATAAAAAAGTATGCCAGCATTACGGTGTTCCAGCTTCTACTGCTTCAGTGGGTGAAGTAATGCGACGCAGGATCCAGTATAGGGAGTCATTGTTGCCGCCGGTCAGAACACCGCATATCATTAGCATTGTCGAGGTGGTGTTTTTTGGGGAGTTCTATCCCGCTGTTTTAGGGATTTGGGATGGTGAGGTTTATTGCCTGGACATTTTGCGAGATTCATCTGAGGAAACCTGTGGTGCATTTCTGAAAACATTGGATGCTAAACAAGTTGAAATTATATATGTAGACCCAGTCGATAGCTTATTTAATGCTGTGAATCAGTACTTTCCAATGGCTTCAATTGTGGTGACTGATGAGGCGGTTCAGCGATATGCCAGAAACGCTATGCTTGATATTATCCATTCCGACGGAAAGCGTTTTCCAGTGGTTCATAAAGACCGGCGATTGACGGTACTCCACAAAGACCTGGATGATAGAACTGTCGTTCCCAGAATTAAGGAAGGGATGAAGAGTAGGCCGAGGTTGCAACAGGCTTACAATCACCATCAGAAATTGTTGGAGCTTATGGAAACCAAGTGGTCGATGGAAGATCTCCGAACATGGGCAGACCAGATTCCGGCAGAGGTAGATGAGTTTTTGGCAGTTGGTGATATTATTGATATCTTTGGCGAGCAATTAAGCGGATTTTTGACACTGGGCGAGAAGCCACCCAACAATTATCAGTTTGCGGTGCAAGGCATCTGTGACGCTATCAAGGATATGCCGCACTGCATTTTCGATGTAATGCGTGGTCGCTGCATCTTCTCTATAACTCACGACACCATGGAGGAAAACGGAGAACTGTGGCGATACGGCATTAAGTCAAGTCGTTTAACCGAGAAAATCAATGAGATCTCAGCCAATATTAGGGAGGAACGAGATTATGGATACCAATGAAAAGATCAAAATAGTCGGTACAAACATTCAAGAAAAAGCAAATCTGATATGGAATGTGGCGAACAGTCTATTTGGAGCATATAAGCCTCATGAATATGGTCTGGTTATTTTGCCCATGGTTGTGATTAAGCGTTTTCATGACTGCTTACTCCCGACCAGAGAGAAAGTGCTGGCCACTTATGAAAAGGTGAAACAGTTAGCCGTCAAAGATGGTTTTCTGCGTACTGCATCTGGCTATCGTTTTTACAATACCAGCCAGTACACCTTCGAGCGACTGAAAGCTGACCCAGAGAATATTAAGACCAATTTCGAGGCGTACATCAACGGCTTCTCCGATAATGTTATTGACATTCTGGCGAATATGGGCTTCTTTACGCAAATCGAGCGTATGGCGGATGCGGGAGTTCTGTATCAGGTTATCAGCGACTTTACTGCTGACAATGCAGATATGAATCCGGAGAAAATTTCCGCAATTGATATGGGCTATGTCTTCGAAAACCTTGTTCAGCGTTTTTCTGAGAGTTATGATGAAGAAGCAGGTGCGCACTTCACCAGCCGTGACATTATTTATTTGATGTGTGACTTGCTTACCATGAATGCGGATTTTTCCGGCGAGGATGCCCCTGCCAAGACTGTATACGATATGGCGATGGGCACCAGTCAGATGCTTACCTGTATGGAAGAGCGTGTTCACGCCCTTGACAAAGAGGCTGAAATCATCTGTTATGGCCAAGAAATCAACCCTTTTACTTTTGGTATCGCCAAAGCGGACATGCTGATCCGTGGTGGCGATCCTGAAAACATGCAGTTCGGCGACACCTTGAATGCGGATAAATTCAAGGGCTATACCTTCGACTACATTATCTCTAATCCTCCATTTGGTATCGATTGGAAGCGTGAAGCAGCTGATGTGGAGAAAGAACATAAACTGGGCGATGCCGGTCGGTTTGGCGTTGGCTTACCTCAAAAATCCGATGGGCAGATGCTGTTCTTGCTGAATGGCATTGCTAAATTGAAGGACACCGGCAGAATGGCTATTATTCAAAATGGTTCCTCTCTCTTCACAGGAGATGCAGGAAGTGGCCCCAGTGAAATCCGTCGCTATATTATTGAGAATGACTGGTTGGATGCCATTGTTCAGCTCCCCAATGACAGCTTTTATAACACCGGAATTGCAACCTATGTCTGGATAGTATCCAAAAATAAACCCGAAACACATAGAGAACGCATTTTGCTGATTGATGCCAGCAAGTGCTGTGAGGCCCGCAGACGTCCTATTGGTAATAAGCGTGTAGATATTACGGAATCTTGCCGCAATTTGATCACACAGGCATACAGCGAATATAGAAGTGCAATTTTCACAAAGACCTTAGAAGATAAAAAAACAGTGCTGACTTGCAAAAGCAAAGTGCTTGATGCCATATCGCTTGGCTACAATAAAATTACAGTGGAAAGTCCTGCTTTGGATGATGATGGCAAACCGATTGTAAAAAAAGGAAAGCCAGTAGCCGATACCTCCAAGCGTGACACTGAAAGTGTTCCACTTGATGAAGATGTGGATGCTTATTTTGCACGGGAAGTTCTGCCTTATCGTCCGGGTGCTTGGATTGACAAAAGCAAGACCAAGGTTGGGTATGAGATTCCATTCACTCGTACCTTCTATGAATATGAGGAACTGGAACCAGCGGCCGATATTGCAAAACGCATTGCGGCCCGTGAAAAGGTACTGATGGAGAAATTGCAGGCATTGTTTGGAAATGGTGGTGGGCAAAATGAGTGAGATTACTACCTATGAAAAAACAAAAGATAGCGGCATCGAATGGGTAGGCAGCGTTCCCTCTCACTGGCGTGTCCACACTTTGTATCAACTCGTGACCCAGGTCAAGGAAAAAAACAGCAATCTTCAGGAAAAGAATCTGCTGTCTTTGAGTTACGGCAAAATCAAACGTAAAGATATTGATTCGCCGGATGGACTTCTTCCTGCGTCTTTTGACGGTTATAACATTATCGAAGACGGGGATATTGTCCTTCGTTTAACAGATTTACAGAACGACCATACAAGCCTTCGGGTAGGTTTGGCCACAGAGCGTGGTATTATTACCTCTGCTTACACAACCTTGCGTCCAATAGACACAAGCAATTCAAAATACTTATATTACCTACTCCATGCCTTTGATCTAAAAAAAGGATTTTACGGTATGGGTTCTGGTGTGCGACAAGGATTAAATTACGCAGAAGTGAAGGAACTTCGTGTCGTGCTGCCAGGTCAAGATGAACAGAATGCTATTGTTCGATTCCTTGATAATCAATGCGGACAAATCGATTCAATTATTGAGGAAGCGAAATCCAGCATAGAAGAATATAAAAAGTGGAGAGCTTCTATCATTTTTGAAGCAGTGACCAAGGGACTAAACCCTTTAGCAGAAATGAAGGATAGCCATATTGATTGGATTGGGTTGGTTCCATCTCATTGGAAACTAAGCAGAATAAAAAACGAATTAGACAATTTGGATTATCTGAGAGAACCTATTAGTGCAGAGAAACGAGAAAACATTTTAGGACTGTATGATTATTATGGAGCTTCTGGCGTCATTGACAAAATTGACGATTATAATGTTGATGATAAAGTACTGCTTATTGGAGAAGATGGTGCGAATCTACGGATGCGAAATTTGCCACTGGTGTACAAGGCAGAGGGAAAATTTTGGGTAAACAATCATGCTCATATTTTAAAAGTTCATGATGATAATTGCTATGGTTTTATAGCTTACTTGTTGGAAGCTGGTGATTATAGTGTGTTTATTACAGGCTCTGCACAACCCAAGCTTTCTCAGTTTAATCTAATGAGATTTCCTATTGTCATACCGCCATTGGTTGAACAGCAGGAAATCGAGGCATATCTTGACGAAAAATGTTCAGCTATTGATGCATTGATCAGAGAAAAGAAGTCCTTGTTGAGTGAGCTGGAAATCTACAAGCGTTCTCTCATATTGGAAACTGTTACAGGCAAAAGAAAGGTGGTGTGACCATGAACGAAACGGAAAAACGCTTTGAGGAATTCATAGAGTCCTACCTTATTTCTGAGGATGGTGGATGGACAAAGGCAACAGATGCTGGTTATTGTAGCGATGAAAGCAAAGATATGTTTCTGGACATCGTCACTCTGACCGATTTCGTAAAAAGTACCCAGCCCATGGCATGGAAACGCTTCGAGAGGATGTGTACGATCAACCCAGTTCGGCAGTTTTATAAGGCATTTGAAAATGCCGTCACACAGGATGGACTGATTTCTGTTCTGCGTCACGGCTTTAAGCATCGTGGCATCAATTTTCGTGTGTGCTATTTTAAGCCTGAGTCTGAGCTGAACGAGGTGTCCATCACCAACTACCAAAAGAATGTCTGCCAGTGTATCCGCCAGTGGCACTATTCTAAACGCAACACAAATACAGTCGATATGATGCTGGCTGTCAACGGCATCCCCGTTGTGGCGATTGAATTGAAGAATCAGCTCACCGGGCAGTCGGTGGATGACGCTATGCGTCAGTGGCAATATGACCGCAACTACAATGAACCCGCATTCGGATTTAATAAGCGTGTTCTCGCATACTTTGCCTGCGATCTCTACAATGTATATATGACTACCCAGCTGAAAGGCCCGGAGACAACGTTCCTTCCTTTCAATCAAGGCAGTGCCGGTGCAGGCAAGGATGGCGGTGCAGGTAATCCAAAGAGCACCGATGGCATCTATGTAACTTCATACTTCTGGGAGAAAGTCCTCCAGAAGGATAGCTTGTTGGATATTCTGCAAAAGTTCATTAACTAC
>NZ_JACJKP010000589.1 GCF_016901605.1 Gemmiger formicilis | reverse complement strand
CGTTGGGCAGCCCCACGATACCTAATTTCATATTGTTTCGCTCCTTTTGGCGTGTTTTCCATCCCTTATTATACACATAAGGCCGCTGCGGCGCAAGAAAAATGCGGCAAAACCGAAGCTTCGTTCTTTTTTTATCCACAATTATACGGTATAATAGAAGCTACAGTGGGGTATCGCAAGGGTGCCCAACGAAAACGGAGGGACAACAACATGGCGAATGAGAAGATTCTGGTTGTAGATGACGATAAAAATATTTGCGAATTGCTGCGTTTGTATCTGGTCAAGGAGGGCTATAA
>NZ_JACJKP010000588.1 GCF_016901605.1 Gemmiger formicilis | reverse complement strand
AAAGTACGGTTTTGTTGCAAAAAGCTGCCTTTGCAACAGCCGGCAGGGTATTTTTTGCTTGATGCATAAAAAATAACGTATCTATGGTAGCATAGGGGGCTGGAAAAAGCAAGCAGACCTTTTCCAATTTATGGGTTTAAGAAAAAAGAGTGCACGAAAGCTGTCGAACAGACCGGGTGTCTGTTCAACTGCCTCCGTGCGCTTTTTTAATTTTGCTCCAAAAAGCCCCGTTCAAACGGACGCAATATTATGTACCAATCTTCCCGACGGAGCTTTTTGCAACAAAACCGTACTTT
>NZ_JACJKP010000587.1 GCF_016901605.1 Gemmiger formicilis | reverse complement strand
CAAAGCTTTTTTTGAAGGCGGTAGAGAAATAGCTCAGGCTGGAATACCCTACTTCTTCCGCAATCTCATACACCTTTTTATCGGTATGCTCCAGCAGTTCCACCGCCTGGCGCATCCGCAGGCTGTTCAGATAAACCGTAAAGTTCATCCCCGTTTCGCGTACAAACAGGCGGCTGAAATATTCCGCATTGAAGTTGACCGCCTGCGCAACCATGCTCAACGAGATTTTTTCCCGGTAGTGCGCTTTCAGATAGGCAATAGCGTCCCGGATAGCCGGTGAATAATGATCGTCCTGCG
>NZ_JACJKP010000586.1 GCF_016901605.1 Gemmiger formicilis | reverse complement strand
AATAGTGTACAATCTGAATCGCTGTTTTTGGTGAATATTTACATCCTGAAAAAAAGGAGGAGAACTCATTGAGAGGCGTTTTTAATCCGGACAGCCCCCTGATGCGCGCCCTGGGCGTTGTGTGGGATCTTATTGTCCTGAATCTGCTGTTCCTGGTTTGCTGCATTCCGGTGGTCACCATTGGCCCTGCCATCACGGCTTTACATTATGTCACCACAAAAATGGCGGGTGAAAAAGACGGCACTCCGGTGGTCGGCAATTTTTTCAAGTCATTCCGGGCAAATTTCCGCCAGGGCG
>NZ_JACJKP010000585.1 GCF_016901605.1 Gemmiger formicilis | reverse complement strand
TTTTGCAATCGTAATAGGATGAATTGAAAGGATATAGAGAGGTACCCGGCGGTCATTGACGCGCAAAATATTTTGCGATAATTCGCGGAAAATCACCTGCATTTCTGATAATTCCCCTCATTTTTCATCCAATTTGGAGGGGTTATGAGGAGAATCATCAGGAGAGCACATGGAGGTCATCCGCTGCAAAAAGGGTAAAAAAATAACGGAGCAGTGCGAGCAAAAACTCCACATTACTCCGTTATATTTCACTTCATTGACAAATTAAATTGCCTTTTTGGACAAGATAATTTGCCCC
>NZ_JACJKP010000584.1 GCF_016901605.1 Gemmiger formicilis | reverse complement strand
GGCGCTTTTGTGCCTGTTCAATCCGCCCGGACACAACCAGTTCCACCATTTCAAATGTGTCCGCATCCAGCGTAACTGTTCCCAGCTGCTGGATCATATCCGCGGTAATGGTGCCATAGTTTGCCAATGCAGATAATTTCGCAATTTCATTGTGTAACAAAAACTGGTCTTCTCCGCAACGGTCCAAAAGCGCCGCTTCAGTCCCTGGTGCGAAAGTGGCACCAGACTCTTCCGCCCAGGAACGTGCCAGTGCTTGGAGTTCGGAACGCCCAGGCTTATTGATCTGAACGCAATACCC
>NZ_JACJKP010000583.1 GCF_016901605.1 Gemmiger formicilis | reverse complement strand
ATCAAAACCACCCGTTGAACGGGTGGTTTGAACAGGCCCTATAAGGGCCTATCTCCTGTGGTCGCTCCCTAAAGGGAGCCCTGAAAAGTCTGGCAACCACACTTTTACCACGGGCCGCCCCCTACTCGGGGGCATTTTTTATGCCTTCTTTGCTTTCTCTCCTGTGAAGGGATCTACAAACTCTTTGAGGCTCAGCTGATCATTTGCTATATCATCTTGCAGCTGATTTCGAATATAGTCTCTGATCGCCCCTTCATACTTGCCTACCGTATCTACGTAATATCCCCTACACCAAAAG
>NZ_JACJKP010000582.1 GCF_016901605.1 Gemmiger formicilis | reverse complement strand
ACTTTACCAATCCCAAGACCAAGGTGACCAGCAAGCTGGAACCCACCGCGATCCCCGGCTTCAAGGCCAGCGGACGCCTGAAAGAGAAAGTCGCCCAGTAAATCCTCTTACCCCGTCTTATCGGGCCGCTTCAAGCGGCCCTTTTCTTTTGCCTTGCGGCAGAAAAAGGGGGAACACAAAAACAAAAGTCCCGATGGCTAAAACCATCGGGGCTTTTTTCATTCGGTCGCTTATGTAAGATTGGGGCGGTCCTGATCGCCGTCTGCCTTGAACAGGACAAAGTTTTCCGGCTTGTTGGT
>NZ_JACJKP010000581.1 GCF_016901605.1 Gemmiger formicilis | reverse complement strand
TGCCAGCCGGGCATCTTTTCCACAACAGGCTGTGCGTCATCCAGCGTTTTGCCCATGGGGAACCGGGTGGTCAGGCTGCCGTCAGACAGACGGTACTGCGCCACTACGGGGATTTCCTCCATGTAATCCAGCACGTCCAGCAGGGTCAGTGCCAGTTCATCGCAGCCCTGGCACTGTACGCCATACCGGCTGGCAACCGCATCAAAGGGACCAACCCGACGGGGACGACCGGTAGCCGCGCCGTACTCATGGCCATGCTCACGCAGAACATCCTTTTCTTCCTCGGTCATCGCCAGTTC
>NZ_JACJKP010000580.1 GCF_016901605.1 Gemmiger formicilis | reverse complement strand
ATGTTGATCTGCGAAGCGTAGAGGCCCAGGTCATGGTAGCGGGATTCGTAGGTCTGTACGGTGATCTCTTTTGCCGCAGGCATTTCGATCCCTTCAATGACGGCGGAAACCAGCTTTCCACCTTGCACGTTGGCGGCAGCGTCGGAGTCGATGGTGTCGTTTGTTCCCACATTTTTCTGCGTTGCCGTGTAATCGCCGAGCTTCACCGTTTCACCGCTCTCAAACTGAACGGCAAAATCGCCCTTGGGCAGATGGTGGAACCCGTAAGCGCCGGTGCCTCTGGTGTTATCGCTGGTTTC
>NZ_JACJKP010000059.1 GCF_016901605.1 Gemmiger formicilis | reverse complement strand
AAGGCATTTTACCCGGCATGGCGTTCTCCCCTCTTCATTAAGTAACCTATTACCTATTATAACCGATTGCCCAGTCCTGTCAAGGGGGTCATCCCCGCCTGATGTTCATGACCAGCATCTGCAGCCGGTTTTCAATGTTGGCAAAACTCACATCGGGGTCATAGTCCAGGGGCAGAATCTGGGCGTCGGGGTACTGTTCCTTGATCTTTTTGGTAATACCGCGGCCCACCACATGGTTGGGCAGGCAGCCGAAGGGCTGCAGAATCACGAAAGCGCGGCAGCCTTTTTCGGCATGATGCAAAATCTCGCCGGGAATCAGGATGCCTTCCCCCGCATCAAAGGTATGGGGAATGATGGGGTCGCTCATTCTGGCCAGATCCTGGATGCGGGCCGGTTTCTCGTACAGAGGATGGTCCGCCGCTATGCGGTCGCTCAGGTCATGGGCCATATCAAACAGCCGGTCCGCTGTGCGGTACCAGGCTTTCTCCGTTACCGGGCGGCCCACATGCTGTTCCCGAATCTGACTGTCCTGATAGAAATAGGTTTTCTGGATCACATCGGTCATGCGGGCCTCAATGATCTCGAATCCGTTGCGTTCCAGGTAGGCCTCAATATCCCGGTTGGCGCCGGGGTGGAAATTGAGCAGATATTCCCCCACAATCAGCACCCGGGGGCGCAGCATGGAACGGTCATAGGGCACCGCTTTCAGAATGGCAATGCCTTTGCGGAAGCCTTCCGCCGCGCCGCGCACACCGCCGTGTTCCATGCCGTCGACCAGGGCATCCATCGCCTCATCAAAAGCACGGTTGGCCGCGCCCCGTTCCAGTTCATAGGGGCGGATCTTGCGCAGCAGTTCCTCCAGCGCGTCGATCATGGGCAGACCGAAAGCGATCCGCACCGAGGACAACAGGTTCAGCCGGAAGCCGGGGTGAATATGGTGGGCATCCTGGTCGTCATTGGTCAGGATGGGCACCTGGGCAAAACCGGCATCGTCCAGCGCCTTGCGCAGCAGGGCGCTGTAATGGGTCAGGCGGCAGTCGCCAATATATTTGGCCATGGCCACCGCAGTATTGTCCAAATCATACTGACCGCTTTGCAGGGCGGCCAGTACCTCCCCGATGACGATCTGTGCCGGGAAGCAGATATCGTTGTGGACATAGCGTTTGCCCATGCGGATGGCATCCTCACGGCCCACGGCCAGCGGCACCGCCCGGATGCCCTGGGTGCAGAACACCGCCGACAGCAGCCGGCAGAAAGCATGGGAGGTGTTGGGCACCAGCACGGTTTTCTGGCGGTCCTTCTTTTCAAACTTTACCGGGTAGGGGTCTCTCAGCGGTCGGGGCGTGCAGACTTCCTCCCGGCTGCGGCGCATGGCCACCGTTTCCAGGAAGGAGCGCACCCGGATGCGCAGCGGCCCCTGGATATCGCTTTCATCCACCTTCAAGATCAGAGGAATCTTGCCCGAGATTTCTTTCATCATGCGGGTGATCTCGTCCGACAGGTAGGCATCGTGACCGCAGCCGAAGCTGACGATCTGCACATATTCCAGGTGCGGGTCGCGGGCAGCCTGGATGGCAGACCCCAGCATCCGCGCGTGGAAGTTGTTCACAATATCCAGGCGGCTCATGCTCAGGTCCACATCCTCCACGCCGGGCACGGCATCCGCCGTCAGCACAGGGATCCCCATCCCCGCAAAAAGTTCGGGCAGTTCATGGTTCACCAGCGCATCGTTCTGGTACGGGCGGGAGGCCAGCACCACCGCAAAGCGGTTGTCCCGGGTGACCTGGTCCAATACCTGACGGCCCCGCGTTTTCAGCGCCGTGTGGAAAGACTTTTCCGCTTCCAGCGCCGCACGGATAGCGGCCAGTGTTTCCTCCGCCGGGATGGCGAAGGTATCTTTCATATACTGTTTGAGCTGTTTTTCGCAGTCCCCTTCGGTGTACCAGTGGAACAGCGGCGCATCGTACGGAATACCCCACAGCTTTTCGGGATTGTCGGAATTGCCCACCACCAGCGGATACCCCTTGACCACCGCGCACATGGAGCGGCTGGTCTGCTGGGTATTTTCCGACGGCACAGTGGTAACGGCCGGCATAAAGATGCGGTCCACCTTTTTGCCCGCCAGATTGCGCAAGTGGCCGTGCACCAGCTTGGCCGGGAAGCAGACGGTATCCGACGTGACCGCCGAGATCCCGCTTTCATAGAGGGCGCGGGTGCTGGGGTCAGAGAGCACCACCCGGACCCCCAAAGCCCGCAGGAAAGTGCGCCAGAAAGGCAGCGTTTCCCAGAAAGAAAGTACCCGCGGGATGCCGATGGTGATTCCCCGGTCTTTGGCCGGTGCCGGGCAGGGATAATCCTGCAGCAGCAGTTTTTCCCGTTCCCGGTACAGATTGGGGACAGCGTCGGCCTTTTGGCGGTGCGCCTGCAGCTGTTCGCGCACGGCGGCGTCCTTGGGGTCCCCCAGAATCTCGCCCCGTTCGCAGCGGTTGTTGGTGATCCAGGAATTGCCGTTGGAAAAACGAAGGATGGTGCGTTTGCAGTGGTTGGTGCAGAAGGGACAGGGGGCGTTTTCCTCCTGATGGTAGCTGAAATCATCCAGCGTATCCAGATCCAGAAAAGTCCGGTTTTCGGGATGTTCGTGGTAGCGTTCCCGTGTGATCAGCGCCATACCAATGGCGCCCATCAGACCGGGGTACGGCGCACGGATGACCTCCCGGCCGGTATATTCTTCCAGCGCCCGGAGGACAGCGTTATTCTCAAAGGTGCCGCCCTGTACCACAATGCGGTCCCCCAGTGAGTCCAGGTTGGACAGGCGGATGACCTTGGTAAAGACATTTTCCACAATGGAACGGCACAGTCCGGCCATAATGTCCTGGGCACTTTTGCCGTTGCGCTGTTCGGTGATGATGCTGCTGTTCATAAAGACGGTACAGCGGCTGCCCAGTACCGCAGGCTGCCGGGAGGCAAAAGCCGCCCCCGCGATTTCTTTGGTGGGAATGCCCAGGGAGGAGGCGAAGTTTTCCAGGAAGGAACCGCAGCCCGAAGAACAGGCTTCGTTCACCAGAATGTTGGTGATGATGCCGTGGTCCAGCCACATAGCCTTCATATCCTGCCCGCCGATGTCCAGCAAAAAGGTAGCGTCCTGCACATACTTTTTGGCCGCCCGGGCATGGGCCACCGTTTCCACCGTGTGGTACTCGGCTCCGAACGCCTTGGCAAAAAGCATCTCACCGTACCCGGTAGTGCCTGCCGCCAGAATCTGCAGCCGGGCGCCTGCCGCCCGGTAACGGTCCCGCAGGGCCAGCAATGCGCGCTTAGCCACCTTGAGCGGTTCCCCGGCGTTGGACGCATAAAAGGAATCCAGCAGGTTTTCCTGGTCGTCCATCAGCACAAATTTGGTGGTGGTACTGCCGGAGTCGATGCCCAGATACGCCCGGACCTCCTCCCCCGGTTTGGGAACATGGGGTGTCAGCACCGGCTTGGCATGGCGCTTCTCAAAAGCGGCCTGTTCCTCCGGCGATGCAAAGAACGGACGGGACACCGGCGCGTTTTTCTGCCCGGTGCGGAAGCTGCCGTTCTGCAGCCGTTTGCGCAGTTCCCCGGGCAGAGTGGGCACACAGTCGCCGCGGAAGATGGTTTCGGCACAGACTGCCGCGCCGCAGGCCACCATCAGTTCGGGACGGGGCGGGATCAGCACTTCTTCCTCGGTCAGCTGCAGGCGCTGGGCAAAGACCTGTACCAGAACCGGGTTGAAGGTCAGCGGACCGCCTTCAAACACTACCGGCCGGGTGATCTCCAACCCCTGGGCCAGACCGCCGATGGTCTGTTTGGCGATGGCATGGAACGCCGAAAGTGCCAGGTCCGCTTTGGCGACGCCCTGGTTCAGCAAGGGCTGAATGTCGGTTTTGGCATAGACGCCGCACCGGCCGGAAATATCATACACACAGCTGCCCTGGGCGGCCAAGTCATTGAACTGTTCCACCGGAACCTTGAGCAAGGTGGCGATCTCATCAATAAAGGCGCCGGTACCGCCGGCACAGCTGCCGTTCATGCGCATATCCGCCACATTGATGGCACCGGTGCCGGGGTCCGTCTGGAAGAAGATCATTTTGGCATCCTGGCCACCCAGTTCGATGGCACTGCCTACCTTACGGTACCGCTGGCGGATGGCCGCCGCATTGGCCGCCACCTCCTGGGCAAAAGGCAGGTCCAGCCCCTCCGCAATGGGTTTGGCGCCGGACCCCGTAAGGCAGATACGGAAAGTCTGCCCCGGGAAGGCATTTTCCAGTTCTTCCAGAATGGTCACCACACTGTGGACCTGGTCCGCGTGGTGGCGGCGGTAGTCTGCGTAAAGAAGGTTGCCATTTTCCGGGTCCAGGACGGCCACTTTGGTGGTGGTGGAACCGATATCGATGCCCGCCGCCAGTCCCTGGCTTAATTGTTGTGTTGTGGGATGCTCTGTCATGGTTTTTCTTTCGTTCTTTCTGCTGGTTGCACAAGTTTTTGCTGGGATAAGCCCCGGCAGGCCGCAGGCGGCAGGGCCTTTCGACCGATACCGCCAGAATTCGACCATATATATAGTATTAAACCATGATTCAGTTTGAAAAAAAAGTGAAAAAATGGTATTATTGATGCGTAAAACGCAATAATCCAAGGAGGACGGCTTTGAACACCCAACAACTGGAAAGCTTTATTCAGGTGGCGGAAAACCTGAATTTTGCCCATGCCGCTGCACTGCTGAATGTGACCCAATCGGCAGTTTCCCGCCAGATTCACGCCCTGGAAGAAGAGCTGGACACCAAACTGTTTTACCGCACCACCCGTACCGTCACCCTGACGCCCGAGGGGATCATTTTTCTGGAACACGCCAAGCAGATCCTGGGCCAGCTGCAGATCGCCACGGCCAGAATCCAGCACCGCAGCAACCTGACTGCCCGGATCTTGCGCATCGGCTGCGAAAGCCAGGCGGACTTACTGTTTTTGAGTGAAATTCTGGAAGCCTGCCGCCCGTGCATCCATGCTTTTCATCCCTTTCTGAAGGTCATTCCCCACCGGGCATTGATGACCCTGTTTTATCAGGGGGAACTGGATGTGCTGTTCGGGTTCCGGGAACATATGCCCATCAAAAATGAAATCCTTTTTACCGAGCTGCAGCAAGTTCCTTTGTGCTGCGTGCTGCCCCAGAACCACCCCTATGGGGAAAAAGAATCCATCCGGGTCGAAGACCTGTTCACGGAGTCACTGGTCGCCTGCAATTCCTACACCATCCCCGCCCAGGCGGTGGAACTGCAGAATCTGGTCGCCCAGCACATCACCCCGGAGAACATTTATGTCAGCGAGAACCCCCAGGTTGCCCTGGCTCTGGTGCGGGCCGGGTATGGCTGCTGCATCCTGCCCCAATCCCCCGATACCCGGGACGGCCTGCTCTACCGGCCGCTGCAGGGCACCCAGCTGCTGCCCTACGGCATGAGCTACAACCGTTCTTCCTCCAACGGGCTGCTGAAAGAATTTCTGGCCGTTGCCAGACAAGCGGCACAAATCTGAAAAAACACACAAAAAAGCGCGTTGAGACTTTCGTCTCAACGCGCTTTTTCGGGAGAAAAACGATTCTTACAGCAACTTACTTGCTGGTTACCTCAGAAACGCTGACTTTGCGGTCCTCACGCAGGGAGAGAGTGGCGGCATCGGCAGTCGCGATGGCGGCACGGGCGGCCTCGCCGGTCATCAGCGGGCGGAACTCGTCGGTGATCTCGGCACCGTGCATCACGCCGTTGAAGAAGTCCATCTCGTCGTTCATGATGCTGTTCAGCCACATGGGCGGCTTCTTGCCGGGGTGGCCGTACTGGATGGCGCCGTCCATCTCGGTGCTGTGGTAGATGCGGGTGCGGTCGTCGTCGATTTCCTTGTTGGCATGTACGCAGTAGTGTTCCTCGGTGCCGTCGGCCAGCTTCACCGTCATGCCGGTGTTGCACATATCGATGCGGATGGCGCCCTTGGTGCCCTGGATCAGGACGTAGTGTTCCGGCCAGTGGAAGGCGGAGCCCCATTCACACAGGGCGTAGGTGTTGTTGCCGAATTCCAGGTTGATGAGCAGCATATCATCCTCATCACCGAACTGCGGGCCGGAGTGGGCCACGTTGCCGCCGGTCATGGTAACGCGGGTGGCAGGTCCCATGATGAACTGGATGCAGTCCAGCTCATGGATGTGATGGTACAGGTGGCCGCCGGACTTGGCGCGGATCTTTTTCCAGCTGACGGAAGGCTGCGGTTCCTCCCAGCCGTTGCGGGCGGAATGAGCATACAGCACCTTGCCGATCTTGCCTTCCTGGATGAACTTCTTGGCCAGGCGCACGCCGTGGAAGAAGTTCATAACATGGCCGGCCATAAAGACCACACCGTTCTCCTTGCAGGTGTTGACCATCTCATCGCAGTCCGCGTAGGAAAGAGCGATGGGCTTCTCGCAGAAGACGTTCTTCTTGTGGCGGGCAGCGCACAGAACGGGTTCCTTGTGCAGGTAGTTGGGGGTGGCCACGATCACCGCGTCCACATCCTCGCGGGCGCACAGGCTGTCCAGGTCGCTCTCTGCATCGCAGCCCAGCTCCTCGGCAATGGTCTTGCCGTTTTCGGGGTCATAGACTGCCACGATCTTGGCGCCCTCTTTCTGAGCCATGATGCGGCCCAACTCTGCGCCAAAGTAACCGGTACCGACGATTCCGTAACCGATGGTTTTCATAATAACATTCTCCTTATTTTATATGTATGTGTAAAGTTGGATTGTGGAAAGGTTATTTGACTGCGCCGTCCGACAGACCGCCGGCCAGCTTGCTCTGGATGAAGCAGAAGAAGATGATGGACGGTACCACCACGATGGCACAGGCGGCCATGAGGGAGCCCCAGTTGAGGATGTCGGCACCTTCCAGGGTTTTGACTGCCACCGAGATGGTGGTCTTGTCGGAGCTGCTCATCAAAATCATGGAGTAGAGGTATTCGTTCCAGGCGTTGATGAATACATAGATGGCAGTGGATACGATACCGGGGGCTACCAGAGGCAGCACCACCCGCACGAACACCTGCAGTTTGTTGGCGCCGTCGATCCGGGCCGCTTCCTCAATGCCGATGGGCACCGTTTTGAAGAAGCCCACCAGCATCCACACCGCGTAGGGCACGCTGAAGGAGAGGTAAACCAGTACCAGACCGATGCGGGTATTGGTAAGCCCCAGCTTGGCCATGACCATAGCGTAGGGAATGACCAGCATGATGGACGGGAACATGTAGGTGGTGACCAGGACCTTGGTCATCACATCGCCCAGTTTGGGGAAGAACCGCACCACGCCGTAGGCGGCCAGCGAAGAGATCACAATGGCGATCAGGGTGGTGGCGGCGGCAATGATCACACTGTTGCGGATGTTGATGGTAAAGTTCAGGGTGATCAGAACGGTTTTGAAGTTTTCCAGCGTCCACTGGATGGGCAGGATCTTGGTGGGGTTATTGAGCATCTCACTGCTGCTCTTGAAGGAGGAGACCAGCAGCCACAGCAGCGGAAAGACTGCGAACACTGCCAGAATGATCAGGTAGACATTGCATAGAATGTCGCCTACGCGTTTGCCTTTTTTCATGCCCGGTCCTCCTTCTCCCAGTGAGTGATGACGGCGAAGTAGATCAGGCAGACTGCGATCAGGAAGATCAGCAGCAGGATCGACGCAGCCGAGGCACGGCCGACCAGCTTGTTGGTCCAGCCCAGCTCATAGATGTAGATGGGCATGGTGGTGGTGCGCCCTGCGGGGCCGCCTGCCGTCGTCATGAAGATGATATCGAAGTTGTTGAACACCCAGATGGTACGCAGTACCACCAGCAGGCCCACAACCACCTTGATGTGGGGCACCGTGATGTGAATGAAGGACTGCCAGGCATTGGCGCCGTCGATCACGGCGGCTTCGTACTGGTCACGGGGCACAGTCTGCAAAGCTGCATAGACGTTGACCATGATCATGGGTGCGCCGAACCAGATGTTGATGAACACCAGCGTGGGCAGAACCAGTTTGGGGTCGCTGAGGAACTGGATCATGCTGTCGCTCAGGCCCAGGTTCATCAGCATGGTGGGGATGTAACCCTGGATGCCGTTGAGCATCCACTTCCACACCAGAGCGATGGCAACCGAGGGGAACGCCCAGGGAATGATCATGCAGATGCGGTAGATGGGGCGGGTGATGCGGTTGTTGATGCGGTTCAGTGCCAGCGCGCCGGTAAAGCCCACCAGCAGCTGGCCCAGCAGGCTGGAGAACGTCCAGACCAGCGTAGTGCCGAAGGCACGCAGGAAATCCGGGTCGGACAGGATCTTGATGTAGTTTTCCAGCCCTTTGAAGCTGTATGTGGTTTTGATAAGTGTTTTGTTGGTGAAGCTGTACAGAAGTGTGGACCCCAGGGGGTAGACCAGCAAGCAGAGCACCACCAGCATGGCGGGGCCGACAAACAGCCACCGCGTAAGGTTGCGATCCTTTTTGGGGTAAACGGATGCAGCCCCGGTCTTTATGCCTTTCAAAATGTAACCTCCCTGTCAGCGCGTGGCCTGCAGGCGGCGCCTGCTACGGGCCGCCAGACGGAGAGGGGGAAGACGCTGCTTCCCCCTCACGGCGTTTCAACGTCAGGCGATCATGGTATCGAAGATCTCGTTGAGGCGGTCTTCCGCATCCTTGGCAGCGGTTTCCACATCGGTGCCATTGGTGATGATGTCCTGGAACATCTCCTCAATAACGCCCTGGGAAGTCAGGTAGCTGGCCTGCGGCGTGGGGCCGTGCTCGAAGCCGATGGCGTGGCCGTTGTCCACAGCCTCCTGGATGACGTCCACACAGTCAGCGTATTCCTGGATGGTGGGATCGTTGAGGTAGGCTTCGTTGGTGGCGATGTCGCTCAGAGCGGGCAGCATGCCGACCGGAACGGCGTGGATGAATTCGATGTAGTTATCGTCCTGATACAAGTATTCAATAAATGCTTTGCAGATTTCGGGATGCTCGGTGTTGCTCCATTCCACCAGAGGAATGTGAGAAGTTTCGGCACTGTAGACGGGATCATCGGCGTTCATGCGGGGCAGCGGAGCGCAGCGCACGTACTCGGCGATCTCGGGGGTGTTGCTCTGCACACCGCTGATCATAAAGCCGGAGTTGAAGTCAAAGGCCGTGGTGCCCTGGTAGAACAGGGTGGCGTGGTCGTTGACGGTGTAGTTGATGGTTTCGGCGGGAGAGCAGTTCTTGTAGACGTTGACCCAGAAGTTGATGCCGTCGATGGCTTCGGGGCTGGTCAGGTTGGCGGTCAGGTCATCGTTGAGCAGGCTGCCGCCGGCGCTGACCACGTAGTAGTTGAGGTAACGGCTGCACAGCAGGTCGTTGGGGCTGCAGGAGAAAGCGGCGCCGTAGGTGCCGTCTTTGGTCAGGGCCACAGCGGCATCATAGAACTCGTCCCAGGTCTGGGGGATTTCCAGCCCGGCGGCTTCCAGCAGGTCGGTGCGGTACCACATGACCTGTGCGTGAGAGTAGTACGGAATGCCGTACACGGCACCATCCACGGTCATGTCTGCCAGTGCATTTTCGGAGAAGCGGTCCCGTCCGATTTCGTCCACAATGTCATCCATAGGGTTGATGACGCCGGCGTTGATCATCTCGACCACTTCGCCGGTGCCCTGGGCGGTACTGATGTCGGGCAGGTCACCAGTGGTGATGCCGGCGTTCCACTTGGTGTTGAAGTCGCCCCAGGAGTAGGTTTCGATATTGATCTTGACGCCGGGGTTTTCCTGCATGAAGGCGTCCGCGGCTTTCTGGATGGCATCCATGCGTGCGCCCTGCGTAAAGGAATGCCAGAAGGTAATCTCGCCTTCCAGCGGGGCATCCGTTTCTGCCGCCGTGCTGGTAGCACCTTCTGCAGTCTGAGCGGAACTGGTTTCGCTTCCGCCGCAGCCCGCAAACAGCGAAGCAGCGAGGCCAACAGCCAGCAGGGTAGCAATTGCCTTTTTCATGAGTTTGTGTCCTCCTTGTTTGATGAACAGGTTCCTTCGTTTCCACGTGCCGGCCAGTGGATCGTTGGACGTCCGTTGCTTTTTGAACGCCTTGATCGGGGCGTTCCCGTTGATTTTATTATACGGGGCCGGGGCCTATCTTTCCAGACCAAAACCCGGGCAAAGATGCAACAATCCGCTTATTTTCTGATTGTATTGTTTCAAAGTATACAACTATTCGTTTGTTTTTTGTTTACTTTGACGAATTTCGCTTACACATCGTGAGAGGTGCGGCGGTACTCCTGGGGGGAAAGACCGAACACTTCTTTAAAGCATTTGGCAAAATAGCTGGGGGTCTCGTACCCCAGGGCATACGCGATGGAAGAGATGGGCTCATTGGTGACCAGCAGCTTGCGGGCTGCGTTGGTCATCTTGATATCCTTAATAAAGTCGTATACCGTTTTACCGGTCTGCTCCTTGAACAGGCGGCGCAGGGTACTCTCGCTGAAACCGGCCAGCTCACACAGTTCCTTACTGGTAAAGTTTTTTTCCGGGTGGGTGACGATGGTATCCACAATAATGGTGATGCGGGGGTCCTTGTTGGTGCGGGCGGTTTTTTCGGCCCGGTGGCGGATGCTCTGCAAATCAAAGTGTGCTTCGGTTTCCCGCCGGTCCTCCTCCAGGGTGGTGTCACGGTTGAAGTTTTCCTTGGACACACAGGCCATGTGGGCCAGGATCAGGTTGAGATAGCCGCGGATCTCCAGCATTTTGAAGGTGCTGCGTGTCAAAGCGCTGGCATAGATCCGTTCAAAGAAATCCCGCATTTCGGGGACCTGCCCGAAGTTGTGCCGGATGGGTACGTTCCACAACATACCGAGCATATCGGCCCCCTCCAGCTGAATGGAACCGATGAACCGGATGCTGATAAAGACGATTTCCTCCCGGGCGGCACAGCTGAGCACCTTGCCCTGGGGGATGTAAAACACATCGCCGGGGCCCACTTCATAAGAGGTATCGTCCAGGGAAAAGACCGCTGTGCCGGAAACCACATAGCGGATCAGCGAATAGGGTACCGGCGCACTGGGGTAGACCCAGTTTTTGGAAAAGCGGTACTTATCCACATAAATAAAGATCGGATAATAGTCTGAATAGATAGCTTCCATGGCAAAGGCTCCTTTCCGGTGCAGATTTGCATTTTCCGCTCTTATTATAACAGATTTGATATATCTGTGTAAACAATTCGTTTATTTTGCGCGCGTTTTGTTTTATAGATTGGCGTTTTTTCTCTAACACCCTGCGGGCCGGATTGGTATACTGAAAGTACAGACAAACCCGACCCGATAGACGGGTTGTTCACCACCGAAAGCAGCCGCTGCGGCGGCAGAAAATACAGCATTCAGGTAAGGAGCGTATCAACATGAAAGATATCAACAAATACCGCGGCGTGATCCCGGCCTTCTACGCCTGCTATGATTCGCAGGGTGCCGTCTCGGTGGAAGGGGTCAAGGCGCTGACCCGCCACCTGATCGCTAAAGGCGTCAAGGGCGTCTATGTGGGCGGTTCCTCCGGCGAGTGCATCTACCAGAGCGTAGCCGAGCGCAAGGCCGTGCTGGAAGCTGTTATGAGCGAAGCCAAGGGCAAGATCACCGTCATTGCCCATGTAGCCTGCAACAACACCGCCGACAGCGTGGAACTGGCCGCCCATGCGGAAAGCTGCGGTGTGGATGCCATTGCCTCCATCCCGCCCATCTATTTCCACCTGCCCAACTACGCCATTGCCGAGTATTGGAACGCCATGAGCGCCGCGGCCCCCAACACCGAATTTGTGATCTACAACATTCCCCAGCTGGCGGGCACCGCCCTGACTATGCCCCTGCTGCAGGAAATGCTCAAGAACCCCAACGTGGTAGCCGTCAAGAACTCCTCCATGCCCGTGCAGGACATTCAGATGTTCAAGGATGCCGGCATCGCCGCCCGCGGCAAGGACGGTTTTGCGGTATTCAACGGCCCCGATGAGCAGTTTGTCTCCGGCCGGGTGATGGGCGCCGACGGCGGCATCGGCGGCACCTACGCCGTCATGCCCGAACTGTTCCTGAAGATGGATGAACTGCTGGCCAAGGGCGATATTGACACCGCCCGCCATGTGCAGTATCTGGCCGACCGCATCATTTATAAGATGTGCGAAGCCCACGGCAACCTGTACGCCGTGCAGAAGGAGATCCTGCGCCGCATGTACGGCCTGGAACTGGGCGGCGTGCGCGCACCGCTGCCCAACCTGGCAGAGTCCGACGAGGCGGTGGTAGCCGCCGCCCAGAAGATGATCGAGGACGCACTGGCCGAGGTCAAAACGTTATAAGACGGCGGCAGGCTTCCCCATATTCGGGGAAGCCTGTCCTCTGTTCAGGGATTACGTCCCGGAAAGGACCCCCCCATGATCACCGATACCCTGCATAACCTGCCGCTCTACCGCGGCTTGCATAAAAATCTGGATATTGCCATTGCCTGGCTGCAGACCCACGATCCCGCCGCCCTGCCCAATGGCCGCACCGAAATTGCCGGCAACGCCGTTTTCATCAATGTGATGGACGCCGACCTGCGGGAGGGCGAAGGCGCCGCGTTTGAATACCACCGCCGCTATGCCGACCTGCAGCTGGACCTGACCGGCGGCGAGCACTGGGGCTGGGCCGTCCGCGGCACCGAGGAAAAGCCCTTTGACGAAGCGGGCGACATCGGTTTTGTGACCGGCCCCGAGGAGGCCGGCGGCACCCTGGGAGACGGGCGGTTCGCCCTGTTCCTGCCGGGCGAACCCCACAAACCCAGCTGCCGCACCCCGGACTGTGACCGGCTGCGCAAAGCGGTGGTCAAAATTGAAATGCTGTAAAGGAGCGGATTTGCCATGCAGAAAGAGCAGATTTTTGAACAGATTCATCACGGGCTGATCGTCTCCTGCCAGGCGCTGGAGCACGAACCCCTTTACACCCCCGAAGGCGGCGTGATGCCGCTGATGGCCAAAGCCGCCGCCATGAGCGGTGCGGTGGGCATCCGCGCCAATACCGTGCGGGATATCACCCAGATCAAAGCGGTGGTAGACCTGCCGGTGATCGGCATCATCAAGAAGGATTATCCCGGTACACCCATGTACATCACCGTCACCATGGCGGAAGTGGATGCGCTGGTGGGCTGCGGCGTGGATATTCTGGCCGTGCAGGGCACCAGCGCCCTGCGGCCCGACGGCAAGACCGCGCCGGAGTTCATCCGGGAAGTGAAAGCCAAATACCCCGACCAGCTGCTGATGGCCGATATCGCCACCTTTGAGGAAGCCATGGCCTGTGCCGAGGCGGGTGCTGACTTTGTGGGCACCACCATGCGGGGCTATACACCGGAAACCACCGGCATCAACGACATCGATTTTGACTTTGTGGCCAAACTGGCCAAAGAATGCCCGGCCAAAGTCATTGCCGAAGGGCACATCCACTACCCGGAACAGGCGCGCAAAGCCCTGGAAGCCGGCGCCTATGCCCTGGTGGTGGGCGGTGCCATCACACGCCCGGCCGAGATCACGGCCCGGTTCACCGCAGCCATCAAGGACTGCCAGTAAAGGAGCCGCCATGAGCAAGATCTATCTGGGCATCGACATCGGCGGTACGGCGGTCAAGCTGGGTCTGGTGGACGAAACCGGCGCCGTACTGGACCGCGCCGAGCGCAGCGTGAGTTTTGATGACTACCGCACCCCCATTCTGGACACCGTACAGGCTGCCGCCGCAGACTTTACCGCCGGGCGGCGGGAACAGATCGCAGGTATCGGTGTGTCGGCCACCGGGCAGATCGACAGTCGCCGCGGTATGGTGGCCGGCACCTGCGGCAGCCTGCCCGGCTGGGTGGGCGCCCCCATCAAAGAGCGGCTGACGGAGGACTATCACCTGCCTGTCACCGTCGCCAACGACGCCAACTGCATGTGCCTGGGGGAAGTGTGGGTCGGTGCCGCCCAAGGCTGTACCGATGTGATCGGCATTACCATCGGCACCGGCATCGGCGGCGGCATTTTGACCGGCGGCCGCCTGCTGGAAGGAGTCAGGGGCCTGGGCGGAGAGATGGGCCATTACCGCACCCACGCCCGGGACGGCGTCCCCTGCACCTGCGGCGCCAAAGGCTGTTGGGAACGGTATGCCTCCACCACAGCACTGGTCCGCGCCGCCAAAGCCATGGACCCGGAACTCACGGACGGGCGGGCCATTTTTGAGGCTGCTGCCACCGGGCGTAGCGATGTGCTGGCCCTGCTGGACGGCTGGATTGACGAGATCGCCGAAGGGCTGGCCGGTATGGTGCATATCTTCAACCCCCAGCGCATTCTGGTAGGCGGCGGTGTCAGCGCCCAGAAAGAGCTGCTGATCGAACCGCTGGCACGCAAAGTCAAGGCAGCCGTCATGCCCGCCTTTGCCGAAGGTCTGACCATCACCGCCGCAGCCCTGCACAACGACGCCGGGCTGGTGGGTGCCGTCTACTACCTGCTGCAAAATCAGTGACCACCATTTAGTTTTATACACCCGTTTTTCTCACAACAACGAAACAGGACAGACCTCACATCAAGGTCTGTCCTGTTTTTGTTATTCAAAGATTCCGTACTTTTGCCATCGGCAATCATCGCCATTACCGGTTTTTGGCAGCCTGCTGCCCCGCATACCACAGGCGGAACACCTGCTCCGCCGTGGCGGCAAGGTTCTGGCGGGC
>NZ_JACJKP010000579.1 GCF_016901605.1 Gemmiger formicilis | reverse complement strand
GGTGCGGGGCATTGTAGAGGCAATGTGATTTTGCCTGTACCTTGCATTGGCACGGCATTTTTGGTATACTGTACATCGCCTGATGGCATTTTTATGGTAAGGAGCAAAACATCATGAGTGAAGAATGTACCCACAATTGCAGCACATGCAGTGCGAATTGTGATCACCGTGCACCTCAGCACGAACCCCCGCACCCCAGAAGCCGCATCCGCAAGGTCATCGGCGTCGTATCCGGTAAGGGCGGCGTAGGTAAGAGCATGACCAGCGCCATGATGGCGGTTTCCATGCGCCGCCTGGGCT
>NZ_JACJKP010000578.1 GCF_016901605.1 Gemmiger formicilis | reverse complement strand
CCTTCGGCGACATCATGCTGCAGGGTGCTTTGCAGCAGAAGAAATAAATAAGGCAACATTTGTTCCTTGCCATCCCGGTATTTTTCTGCCGGGTTTTTTCTTTATCCTCATTGGGGGGTGGTTCTTTATGGGACATAAGCGGGAGCACATCGCCGCCCTGGTCGGGATCACCGCCTGCCTTGCGCTGGCGCTTCTTTTGTACCATTCTCTGGCGGGCGGAACCCTGCTGGCACACAATGTGTATGACAGTTATTCCCTGCAAGCCGAAAACTGGCTGGCCGGACGCAACTACATTGCCAATG
>NZ_JACJKP010000577.1 GCF_016901605.1 Gemmiger formicilis | reverse complement strand
AAGTTCATCGGCACTTTGTCCGCGCTGCGGAATCAGTGTTTTGATAACGGTTTCCAGCCGCTGGGTCAGATCTTTTCGATTTCGTGGTGACATAGGCCCTCCTTGTGTAACTTACCCGGGCAGTTTGGCCTGCAGCCGTACCCATAGCGTTGCCAGAAGCGGCGGATGTGCGGCCGGCAGGCAGCAGAGCCGATGAACTTTGGCCGGTGGCGGGAAACTGCCATTTTGGGTATACCGGCGGTAAATCAGTTTCAGCTGCCGGTCCTTGGCTGCGCCCGGCAAATGCAGGATACAGACCGGGT
>NZ_JACJKP010000576.1 GCF_016901605.1 Gemmiger formicilis | reverse complement strand
TTTGCGGGCCCAGCCCTGCAGGTCGATTTTGTGGAATGCCATATCGTCCGCACCTCTTTGTGATGTGTCTTTCGGTGATTATATCACAAATCCCGGCGCAGTGGGCATTTTTTGAAAAATCATACCAGAAGCAGTCGTGCCGGCCACTGTTCCAGCGGACCGATGCGCGGGGCATTGCCCCGCACCGTGCCCGCAAAATCACGGCTCGGTTCCAGGGGGGAGCCGTCGGGGTTGGTGTACGGCTGTTCCGGCTCAAAGGCAAGGCCCAGGGCGGCGGTGGTCACAGGCTCGCCCACCTGGTC
>NZ_JACJKP010000575.1 GCF_016901605.1 Gemmiger formicilis | reverse complement strand
CTTGCCGCAGGGAGTTGCGTAGAGCTTTTCCTGCATGGCTGTCACCTCCTGCGATTTCTACTTTCATTATACAGCAGACCCGGGGAAAGCACAGCCCCTTGGAGCAGCATGGACAGCCCCCAGCCTCTGTTTGCACTCACAAAAATCAGCGCCGGAATCTGTACACCTTGCACAGGTTCCGGCACTTTTCTGCGGCAAGTACCGTTTATGTGGACTTCCACGCCCAGAAGAAGGGCCCGGACGGCTGGAAGATCATGGCCAAGGTATTTACCGAGGCCTGAGGCTCCGTCCTTCGATAGGCAA
>NZ_JACJKP010000574.1 GCF_016901605.1 Gemmiger formicilis | reverse complement strand
CGCCCAAAGGCAAAACCCTGGAAATTTTCGGCGAACCTCAACCGGATGGTTCTTTCCATCCCTTCCACATCTATTCGATGCGACAGGCTATCGAAGAAGGATTTATCCTGGATGTTTTAGCGAACTATACCACATACAAAATGTGTTATCAAATCGCAAAGAATGTCCAGGACAATCCGGAAGTCCCTACCTCTAAGGCTGTTAGAACGATTCGACGCTATGAGGAATTACATCCGCACAACCTTCAGCAGAAAGCAGCTATTATTGTAGAGACTTTCCGTGAGGTCACAAAAAAGAAAATCGGTGGCC
>NZ_JACJKP010000573.1 GCF_016901605.1 Gemmiger formicilis | reverse complement strand
ATCCTGCTGCCGGATGCCGGTGATGCGATCCTGGATATTGGGGGAACTTTCGCACTGGGGAATGTGACATTGCAAACCGGTCAGGCCAGTGTACAGGGAACTTTGCAGATGCAGGTTTGTTATCAGCCTGCCGATTCGGAAGAACTCACGGTACGGCAAAAAGAGATTCCCGTTCAGCAGACGGTAGAGATTCCCGGCGCCTCGGAGGAAGATTCCTGCGTTGCATGGGGTGAAGTGACTGCTTGCACACTCACAGATTCTGATGGCACCGGGGAAGCCAACCTTGCGGTGGTCTGGAAACTGCATCTG
>NZ_JACJKP010000572.1 GCF_016901605.1 Gemmiger formicilis | reverse complement strand
TTGCGGGCTTTGATTGCTTCCGTCAAAAAATGTTCCGCTGCTTTATTTTTGGCTAATAATATAAGACCACTGGTGCCGGTATCCAGGCGATGGCACAGCACAGCTTGTGCAGAATGGCTGTTTGCGGACAAGGTAGCCTGTACACGCTTAAGCAATGTGTCCGAGGCGGGGCCGTCCACTTCAATTCCCGCGGGCTTATTGGCGATAATCAGATCATCATCTTCATAGACAAATACTGCGGGCGGCAAAGGCTTTTTTTCTAATTGATCGTCATTCAGGAATAACCGGATGACATCGCCGTTCTGCACA
>NZ_JACJKP010000571.1 GCF_016901605.1 Gemmiger formicilis | reverse complement strand
ACCCAGACTGATAAACAACCGCAAAAGAAAAAAAAGAATACCTTGTCGCAGCGCCTGGATGACTGGCGGTGCAAACGTACTGTACGCGCGTGGCACCGTAAGAAAAAACGTGCTACGCGGCGGCGCCGCATGACGGGTATTTTTAGTAAAATCCCGTATAGTTATGTGATTGGCGATCTGCTGTATATGATCGGCTTCTGGGTCGAATATGCAGGGGTATGCGCGTGGCGCAAGTTGCGTGCCGTTGTGAACGCCATTGCCGCAACCGTGGGCAATTTGTTGCTGATGATTGTGCGGCCTTTTGTGCTGG
>NZ_JACJKP010000570.1 GCF_016901605.1 Gemmiger formicilis | reverse complement strand
GTTGAGCAGGTCGCAGGCGCAGAGCACCAGAATTTCCCGGCGGACAAACCGGTCCTGGAACTCCCGGCGCTCGGCAGGCTTCATCCCGCCCGAGACCGCAGCCGCAGACACGCCTGCCTGCCGGAACAGATCCGCAATCTCTTCGGCATGGCGCACCGAAGCGCAGAACACTACGGTGCGCTTGTCCCGGACGTACTGCAGCCAGGTGTCCACGATGAGCCGGTTGCGCTCGGGGACATAGATCTTGCTTTCCAGATCCCGGATGTTGTACTGCACGCTGTTGAACCGCACCCTGGTCAGGTCGATGTTGG
>NZ_JACJKP010000058.1 GCF_016901605.1 Gemmiger formicilis | reverse complement strand
AGGCCAAACACCGCCCGGCGCACGCCATAGCGGCTGGGGAACAGACTGCGCAGCCGGTAAGTGTGATAGAAGGCATCCGCCAGATATTCCACGGGGATATCCTCGCCGTAGACTTCCAGCAGGCAGGTATGCAGCAGTGTGGTAATATCCGCCAGCTGTTCCCCGGTGGGCAGCGGGCTGGCATCCCCCGCCGGGACACAGGCATCGCCGGTATCTTCTTTGTGCAGGGTGGAATCCAGCGCAATCTCGATATACCCGTGACCGCCCTTGCCCGCATACGGCATCCCGGCTTCACACATGGCGCAGACGAAGGGATGCATGACCGTATCGGTGGCATAGTGGCAAAGGAAGCCCAGCGCATACTCCACCTGAGGCCTTGTCTTTACATGGCGGCACAGGCTGTACAAAAAGGCACCGGTCTTTTCCTCGTGCATCCGTTCGCCCAGGGCCGGCAGATCATAGCGCCGCTTGGCGCGTTTTTTCCAGACCTCATAGCAGAAAAAGCTGTCCGGGCCATTGGCACCTGCGGCAAAAGCCTCGGGGCATTGAATCTTATAGTGGATGGCGGCTGCCGCCTGGCGGGCGGTGCGCACATGGGTATAACCTTCCGGCATAAAAAGGGGTTCACTTCCTTACATTACAAAGCGCAGTTTATTGTACCCCGCCGGGGCGGAAAAGTCAAATTGCCTTTCGTAGAGGTGGTTTGGATTCAGTGGGTATCTCCCGGTCACTGTACAGCAGCAGGGCGGTGCCCCCGCGCTCAGATATTGCGCTGGTCGCCTTTCAGGGTGCGGGGCAGTACAAAGAAGTACAGCAGCGCGCCTGCAATGATGATCAGGATCACCGAGAGAATGCCGTAGGGGCCGGCGGCCTTGTTGATGGCATCCACCTGTTCGGCCGTGGCGGTGGCCGCGGTCAGGCCCTGGTCCTGCAGCATCCGGGAAGCCGCCAGCGCACTGACAGCGCCCACCAGGGTGGGGCCCAGAATGGAGGAGAACTTGCCAAAGATATCAAAGAAGCCGAAGAATTCGCCGCTGCGATCCCGGTCGGGGATGAGCTTGCCGAACATGGAACGGGACAGCGCCTGAATACCGCCCTGGCTGGTGGCACAGAGCACGGCCAGCATCCAGAACTGCCACAGGCTGTCCATAAAGAAGGCAAAGATGCAGATGAACATATAGACGCAGATGCCTACCCCCACCATGCGGCGGGCACCGAACCGGGAGGCCAGCTTCATATACAGCAGGCAGAAAGGCAGGCCCAGCACCTGTACCAGCAGCAAGGCCAGCAGCATACCGGCCGAATCCAACCCCAGGTTGGTGCCGTAGCTGGTAGCCATGCTGATGATGGTATGTACGCCGTCGATGTAGAAGAAATACGCCACAATGTAAACCAGCATGGGTTTGTCGGCGATGATCTCCCGGATGGTGGTGAACACGCCCTTGATGTTGCGGCCGACATCCCCTTTTTCGTAGGGTTTGCCGGAGGTCTGCTCACAGTTTTTCAGCAGCGGCAGGCTGAACACCAGCCACCACACAGCCGTAATGGCAAAAATCACCGCCAGGCAGGTAAGCATCGGGACCCCCACCGCGTTCATGATCAGGAAGATCAAAAGCGGAATGGTGGAACCGCCGATATATCCCAGGCCGTAGCCCATGGTGGACACCGAGTCCATCCGGTCCTCGGTGGTAATATCGGTAAGGAACGCATCATAGTAGATGCAGGAAGCATCAAAGCCAATGGTGCTGAGGATATACAGTACCAGCACAATACCGGCCACACGGCCCGCCGCGTCGGTGGAAGAGGTAAAATCCATCCCCGGCGTCAGGGCCAACCCTGCCACCGAGAGCACCCCCAAGGCCAGGAAAGCCGCAAACAGTTTTTTGCGCATGCCCCGGATGTCGCCAAATACGCCCAGGAAAGGCGCCGACAACGCCACAATGGCCATAGCAATACTGGTAGCATACCCCCAGGTGGACATGCTGGAAACGCTGTCGGCGGTGTATTCCGCCACCGAATCAAAGAAGATGGGCAGGATGGTGACCACAATGACCGAGTGGGCACTGTTGGCCCAGTCGTACATCATCCAGCTCAATTCCTGCTTGGTAAATTTTTTCAGGAAACCCATGAACAGTTCCTCCCATTATGTCAAACATAATTTAATTGTAGCATTTCCGGGCCCGAAAAACAACCAAAAGCGCCCCGTTTTGCGTCAACGGGGCGTAAAAAATTCGTTATATTTTTGCGGCAGATTGACAAACTTACCGTGCACGCAGCTGCCAGAACGCTACCGCAGCCGCCGCGCCTACGTTGAGGGAGTCCACGCCGTGCTGCATGGGGATCATCACCGTGGCATCGCACCGGGCAATGGTTTCAGGGTTCAGGCCGTCTCCTTCCGTTCCCAGAAGAATGGCCAGTTTTTCCACCTGCAGGGCGGGGTCATCCACGGGACGGGCGCGGTGATCCAGCGCCATGGCGGCCGTGGTAAACCCCAAATCGTGCAGCCGGGCCAGCCCTGCGGCGGGCCAGTCCTCCTTATGTTCCCCAAGCCGTGCCCAGGGCACCTGGAACACCGTGCCCATGCTGACCCGGATGGCGCGGCGGCACAGGGGATCGCAGCAGGAGGGCGACAGCAGCACCGCATCCATGCCCAGGGCCGCCGCCGAACGGAAGATGGCTCCGATATTGGTGGAATCCACAATGCCTTCCAGCACTGCCACCCGCCGGGCGTTCCGGCAGACTTCCTCCACCGTTTTGGGGGCAGGGCGGCGCATGGCGCAAAGCACCCCCCGGGTCAGGGCATAACCGGTCAGTTTTTCCAGCACCGGGCGGTCCGCCGTATAGACCACGGCATCCGGGCAGCGGGCCAGCACCCCGGCCGCGGGGCCTTCCATCTGGCGGCGTTCCATCAAAAAGGACAACGGGGTATACCCGGCATCCAATGCCGTGCCGATGACCTTGGGGCTTTCGGCAATAAACACCCCTTTCTCCGGTTCCAGCCGGTTGCGCAGCTGGGTTTCGGTAAGGCGGGCATAAACGTCCAGTTCCGGGGCGGACAGATCGATAATTTCCACAATATGGGGCATAGCGGTTTCCTCTTCCTGTTTGATACTGTTTTCAGCATACCCCAAAACGGGGCAAAATGCAAACAAAAAGCCGCAGCGGGCATGCCGCTGCGGCTTTTGAAAAAACGTCACTGCGAGTGGTGACAAACACAGTTACTCTGCAAACATGGGGGTGGACAGGTAGCGGTCCCCGGTATCGGGCAGCAAAACCACGATGGTTTTGCCCTTGTTTTCGGGACGCTTGGCCTGCTGGATGGCGGCATACAGCGCCGCACCGGAGGAAATGCCCACCAGTACGCCCTCTTTGCGGCCCATCATGCGGCCGGCGGCAAAAGCGTCCTCGGAGGTAACGGGCATGACCTCGTCATACACCGTGGTATCCAGCACTTCCGGCACAAAGCCCGCGCCGATGCCCTGCAGTTTGTGGGGGCCTGCCTTGCCGCCGCTGAGCACGGCCGAGTCGGAGGGCTCCACCGCCACCACCTTGACGGCGGGGTTCTGTTCTTTCAGGTAACCGCCCACACCGGTGACCGTGCCGCCGGTACCGGCGCCCGCCACAAAGATATCCACCTGGCCGTCGGTATCCTGCCAGATTTCGGGGCCGGTGGTGGCACGGTGGGCCGCTGGATTGGCCGGGTTCACAAACTGGCCGGGCACAAAGCTGTTCGGGATCTGGGCCGCCAGCTCATCCGCCTTGGCAATGGCACCGGACATGCCCTTGGCACCCTCGGTCAGAACCAGTTCCGCACCGTAAGCCTTCATCAGCAGACGGCGCTCCACGCTCATGGTTTCGGGCATAACGATGATGACCCGGTATCCGCGGGCTGCGGCCACCGACGCCAGACCGATGCCGGTGTTGCCGGAGGTGGGCTCAATAATCACCGAACCGGGCTTGAGTTTGCCGGTAGCTTCGGCATCGTCGATCATGGCCTTGGCCACCCGGTCTTTGACCGAGCCGGCGGGGTTGAAATATTCCAGCTTGGCCAGCAGGCGGGCTTCCAGCCCTTCGGCCGCTTCAATATGGGTCAGTTCCAGCAGCGGGGTATGTCCGATCAGCTGTTCGGCGGAAGTATAAATTTTGCTCATGGTGTTCGTCTCCTGTTCATAATAAAAGTGTGTAAAATTCAGAAACGCACGCCGGGGCAACATCGCCGGCGGAAAACATAGCGGCTGGCCATGGTTATTCATACCTTTCTTGTAGGATAAAGTGATTGTACACCCTTCCGGCAGATTTGTCAATACACCGCAGGCCCAAGGCATCCTGTAAATTTTTACTCTCACACCGCCCTTAGCGGGGGTTATTGCCTTGCAATTTGGCGGCCGCCGTGTGTATAATATTAGAGCCATTGTTTTTTTCTTTAACAATATGGAGGGTAAAGTAATGGGAACGAAGTATATTTTTGTGACCGGGGGCGTTGTCTCCGGTCTGGGAAAGGGTATCACAGCGGCCAGTCTGGGCCGCCTGCTCAAGACCCGGGGGCTGAAAGTGGCCAGCCAGAAGCTGGACCCGTATATCAACGTGGACCCCGGCACCATGAGCCCGCTGCAGCACGGCGAAGTCTTTGTGACCGATGACGGCACCGAGACTGACCTGGACCTGGGCCATTATGAGCGCTTTACCGACGAGAATCTGAACAAATATTCCAACCTGACCACCGGCAAGGTATACTGGAACGTTCTGAACAAGGAGCGGCAGGGCGCCTACCTGGGCCAGACCGTACAGATCATTCCCCACATCACCAACGAGATCAAGAGCTACATCTACAATCTGGCCAAGAGCACCGAGGCAGATGTGGTCATTACCGAAATCGGCGGCACCACCGGCGACATCGAAAGCCAGCCGTTCCTGGAGGCCATCCGTCAGGTGGGCATTGAACAGGGGCTGGAAAACTGCTGCTATATCCATGTCGTACTGGTGCCTTACATTTCCGGCTCCGACGAATACAAATCCAAACCGGCCCAGCACTCCTGCAAGGAACTGCAGGGCATGGGGATTTTGCCCAACATCATTGTGCTGCGTGCCGACGGCCCCGTGGGCAACGACATCAAGCGCAAGATCAGCATGTTCTGCAATGTGCGCCCCGACTGCGTCATTGAGAACCTGACCATGCCCAGTCTGTACGAATGCCCCCTGATGCTGGAAGCCGCCGGCCTGACCAATGTGGTGGCACGCCAGCTGCACCTGACCACCCCACCCACCGACCTGACCGAGTGGAAGGAACTGATCAGCCGCATTGCCACCCGCAGCCGCACCTGCACCATTGCCCTGGTTGGCAAATACGTGAAACTGCACGACGCCTACCTGAGCGTGATGGAAAGCCTGTACCACGCCGGTTTTGAGACCGAGAGCAAAGTGGACATCAAGTGGGTGGACAGCGAAACTCTGCTGGATCAGGAGCGCTGCGCCGAGGAACTTTCCGACGTAGACGGCATCATCCTGCCCGGCGGCTTTGGTGACCGCGGCATTGAGGGCATGATCCAGGCCGCCCGGTATGCCCGGGAACAGCATATTCCCTACTTTGGCATCTGCCTGGGTATGCAGATCATGGTGATGGAATACGCCCGCAACGTGCTGGGTTATGCCGACGCCCACTCCAGCGAATTCACCCCCGATGGTGCCCACAACGTCATTGACCTGATGCCGGACCAGCAGGGGAACATTCCCAAGGGCGGCACCATGCGCCTGGGCGCTTACCCCTGCTCCATCAAACCCGATACCACCATGGCCCGCTGCTATGGCAAACTGGAAATTGACGAGCGTCACCGCCACCGCTATGAATTCAACAACGATTACCGCGCCGAATTTGAGGAGAAGGGCCTGACCATTGCAGGTACCAGCCCCGACGGCCGTCTGGTGGAAGCGGTGGAACTTTCCGAACGTCCCTTCCATGTGGGCGTTCAGTTCCACCCCGAATTCAAGAGCCGTCCCAACCGTGCTCATCCCCTGTTCAAGGGCTTTGTGGCAGCTGCCCTGCAGTACCAGACCGAGCACACCCCCACCGAACACCCCGCCATGGTGGGCGAATGATGGCCGCCTGATCTTCGCAGCATAAATCAGTAACAAAAAAGCACACCGCCGCAGCGGTGTGCTTTTTGTTGTGCTTTGTTCGGAATCGCTCCCGGTCAGATCGCTTCCCTTTCCCGGGTTGGCCGGTTGAAAGTTCTTTGGGTACTTTCTTTCAAGAAAGTACCTCAGCGGTCCTGCAGGGGCACATACTCCCGGGGGACCATAATGCTCTGGTAGGCCGGGCGGATGATCTTGTCCATATTGACCAGTTCTTCCATACGGTGCGCCGACCAGCCCACAATACGGGCAATGGCAAAGATGGGCGTGTACAGTTCCACCGGAATGCCCAGCATATCGTACACAAAGCCGGAGTAAAAGTCCACGTTGGTGGAAACACCCTTGTAGATATGGCGTTTTTCGGCAATGACCTGGGGAGCCAGGCGCTCGATGGTATTGTAGTATTCAAAGTCGCGGTCACGACCCTTGGCGTCGGCCAGCTGGTGGACAAAGTTCTTGAACACCACCGCACGGGGGTCACTCAGCGAGTAAACGGCGTGGCCCATACCGTAGATCAGACCCTTCTGGTCAAAGGCCTGCCGGTCCACGATCTTGCCCAGGTAATCGCGCATGGCGTCCTCATCGGTGGGGTCAGCCACATGGGCACGCACATCGTCCATCATGTGCATGACCTTGATGTTGGCGCCGCCGTGTTTGGGGCCTTTCAGGCTGGACAGTGCCGCCGCAATGACCGAGTAGGTATCGGACCCGGAGGAAGTGACCACGCGGGTGGTGAAGGTGGAGTTGTTGCCGCCGCCGTGTTCCATGTGCAGCAGCAGGGCAATGTCCAGAACGTGGGCTTCCAGATCGGTGTACTGGCGGTCGGGCCGCAGCATCTGCAGCAGGTTTTCCGCCGTGGAAAGTTCCGGTTTGGGCCGGTGAATGTACATGCTGCCGCCGCACTCATAGTAATGGTAGGCGTGGTAGCCATAGACCGCCAGCATGGGGAATACGCTGATCAGCTTGATGCACTGTTCCAGCTGAGTCTGCAGGTCGGTCTTGCCGATATCGTCATCATAGCTGGCCAGGGTGAGCACACTGCGGGTCAGCGAGTTCATCAGGTCCTTGCTGGGGGCTTTCATAATGACGTCCCGCACAAAGTTGGTAGGAAGGTCCCGGCATTTGGCAAGGCAATCCTTGAAGGATTCCAGCTGCTGCTCGTTGGGCAAATCCCCCAGCAGCAGAAGATACGCCGCTTCCTCAAAGGCATAGCGCTTACCCCGCAGGCCGCGGATCAGGTCATAGACGTTGTAACCGCGGTACCACAGTTTACCGTCACAGGGAACCTGCTTGCCGTCGCGCTGTTCAAACGCATCGATCCGGGAAATGTTGGTAATGCCCGCCAGCACACCTTTGCCGTCCTGGTCGCGCAGGCCGCGCTTGATGTTGTACTGGGCAAACAGTGCCGGGTCCACCCGGTTGTTGGTCACACACTCCTCGGTAAAGATGCGTGCTTCCTTTTCGATAGCTGCGTAATCACTCATAAAGAACCCTCCCTTTCCGACGTCTATGACGGAACGTTTGATTTTTTTCCCATTTCACACTTCTTTTTTGTACAGATCGTATACCGATTATTATAATCTGTCGGGGGCGGGGTGTCAAACAAACATTCTATGAACAAAGTTCATATTCTAACAAAAAAAGCACGTCTGTCGCAAAGTTTTCTTCGCGCAGACGTGCTTTTTCATCTTACGAAAATTTTACTTCCGCCAAGGCGGGTACGGTGCGGCGCAGCCGCCGAATCCGAACCGCCTCTTGGAGATGCCAATTTACCCCTGCCGGGCCTGCAGTGCGGCCAGCAGCGGCGGAATCAGCTGCTTTTTGCGGCTGACCACGCCGGGCAGCACCGCCATGCCGTCCTTGGGTTCCACGCCAAAGGCATCGCGGACAATGGCTTCGGTGCCCTGGCCCCAGTACATCAGGTCGGTGCTCTGGGTCTTCATGTCGGTAAACATATAGAAGATCATGGGCAGACCTTCCCGGCGGCCGGCTTCCGGCAGGAAAGGCCCTACCAGCGCCTCGGCAGCGGCACGGGATTTGTCGGTCATGTAGATGGACTGGCCCACACCGAACTTGGCATCGCCGCGGCTGAACGCCTTGAAGTCGGAACGGAACACATCCTCGGCATCGCGGCCGGTCAGGTCGGCGCCTGCTTCAAACATCTGCTCGGCATAGGTGGGAATGTCCTCCCCTGCAATTTCGGCCAGCGCCTTGGCGGTGGCTTCATCCTGCGGGGTGGAGGTGGGTGAACGGAACATCAGGGTATCCGACAAAATAGCGGAAAGCAGCAGGCCCGCAATCTCCTTGGAGGGGGTCATATCCTGTTCCTGATACATCTGGTACAGGATGGTGGCCGTGCAGCCTACCGGCACATTGCGGAAATACACCGGGCCGGTGGTTTCCAGGTTGCCGATGCGGTGGTGGTCGATGATCTCCAGAATTTCGGCCTGTTCCAGACCGTCCACAGCCTGGGTCCGTTCGTTGTGGTCCACCAGGATCAGCTTTTTGCGGTGCAGGTTCAGCAGGTTACGGCGGCTGACCACACCACAATATTTGCCGTTCTCGTCCAGAATGGGGAAATAACGGTGACGCACACTGGCCATGATCTTGCGTGCGTCCTCGATGGGCGTGTTGACGCTGAACTTCATCAGATCATGGGTGCGCATAAAATGCCGTACCGGGGCGGCGGTGGTCACCAGCCGTCCGGCGGCGTAGGTATCGTAGGGGGTTGCCAGCACGGTGCAGCCCTTTTCCTGTGCGCGGGCCACAATGGTACGGGGCACCGCGGAACCGCAGCAAACCACAATGGCAGAAGCGCCGCAGTCGATGGCGCACATCTGGGTTTCGTACCGGTTGGAAACCAGCACCAGATCCCCCGGCTTGACCAGTTCTTCCATAATTTCGGGGCTGGTACCGATGCAGATATTGCCCTGGGTGATGCGGCCGTCCGCATCGCCCACGATCAGCTCTGCTTCCAGGGTTTCCAGCAGATTGTGGTAGCTGGTGTTGGCTGCCGCCAGCACGCCGGTGTCAAACAGGTCCATGTTGGCATCGGCAATATCCTTGATGGTAATCAGGCCTTTGAGTTCGTTGTCCGCATCGGTGATGCACAGGGTGTCGATCTCCACATCCCGCATCAGGTTCCAGGCGGCGCGCACACTCATCTCGGCATCGATGCCCGGCTGTTTGCGGATGTCGATATCCTTGATCTGGGGGCTCACATCGGTGCACAGGCGCGGGGCCTCAAAACCGAAATGCTGCAGCACAAACCAGGTTTCCCGGTTCACATGACCGGCGCGGCGGGCCTCATATTTGCCGGTCAGGCTGCCGCGGTTTTTCAGCCAGGCATACGCCAGCGCCGAACAGATGGAGTCCGTGTCGGGGTTCTGGTGCCCGATGATATTGATATGGCGGACGTTTTCAGTCGACATAAAACCTTCCTCTCTTCCCATGGAGCATAAGGCGGGCGTTTTCCCTCACAGCCCGCAAATTCACCAAAAGTTCTTTCTCTGCACTCTATTACATTTTCTATTATACCACACTTTTTTGCGCTTTGCGATTCTTGACAATAACCGCACTACAGCGTAAAATAGATGCTGTATGTGGATATTGGGGGACGCCCCCTTTGCAACGCAAGTTCAAATAGAGAGGGAACGGATATGATTCAGGAAAATTTACGCAACGTCGCCATCATTGCCCACGTTGACCACGGCAAGACGACGCTGGTGGACCAGATGCTCAAGCAGTCTGGTGCCTTCCGCGCCAACCAGCAGGTGGCCGAGCGCGTGATGGACTCCGGCGATATTGAGCGGGAGCGCGGCATCACCATTCTGGCCAAGAACTGCTCCTGCGAGTACGAAGGCGTTAAAATCAACATTGTGGACACCCCGGGCCACGCCGACTTTGGCGGCGAGGTGGAACGTGTTCTGAAGATGGTCAACGGCGTGCTGCTGCTGGTGGACGCCGCCGAGGGCTGCATGCCCCAGACCCGCTTCGTGCTGCAGAAAGCCCTGCAGCAGAACCTGTCGCTGGTAATTGCGGTGAACAAGGTGGACCGTCCCGACGCCCGCATCAAGGAAGTCATCGACGAGATCCTGGAACTGCTGATGGATCTGGGCGCCACCGACGAACAGCTGGACAGCCCCATGGTGTTCTGCTCCGGCCGTAACGGCACCGCCAGCTACGACTGGACCCATCCCGAGAACGGCACCGACCTGAAGCCGCTGTTCGACACCATTCTGAAATACGTGCAGCCGCCGGAGGGCGAACCCGACGAGCCGCTGCAGATGCTGGTGTCCAGCGTGGACTACAACGAGTTTGTGGGCCGTATGGGCGTGGGCCGCGTGCAGAACGGTGTGATCAAGGTTGGTTCTCCCGTGCAGGTGTGCGACTGGCACAACCCCGACGTGCACATGACCGGCCGCATCACCAAGCTGTTCGACTTCAAGGCCAACGGCCGCGAGCCCATTGAGGAAGCCCGCGCCGGCGACATTGTGGCCTTTGCCGGTCTGCCGGATATTTCCATCGGCAACACCCTGTGCGACCCCAGCAAGGTGCAGCCCCTGCCCTTTGTGAAGATCAACGATCCCACGGTGGAGATGACCTTCTCGGTCAACGATTCTCCCTTTGCCGGCAAGGAGGGCAAGTACGTTACCTCCCGCCAGATCCGTGATCGCCTGATGCGCGAGCTGCTGAAGGACGTGGCCCTGAAGGTGGAAGATTCCGCCACCACCGATTCCTTCCGGGTCATGGGCCGCGGCGAAATGCACCTGTCCATCCTGATCGAAACCATGCGCCGCGAAGGTTACGAGCTGCAGGTTTCTCCCCCGCACGTTCTGACCCATGAAGAGAACGGCAAGACCATGGAACCCATGGAGCGCGTGGTCATCGACGTGCCCGAAATGTACCAGGGCAACGTCATGACTGCCCTGGGTGCGCGCAAGGGCATCCTGATGAACATGCAGATGATGAACAGTCGTTCCCGTCTGGAGTTCCGTATGCCCAGCCGCGGCCTGTTCGGCTACCGCAGCCAGTTCCTCACCGATACCCACGGTGAAGGCATCATGAACACCATCTTTGACGGGTATGAAGAATGGTGCGGCGATATCCAGACCCGTTCCACCGGCTCCCTGATCAGCTTTGAGACCGGCGACGCCGTGACCTACGGTCTGTTCAACGCGCAGCAGCGCGGCACCCTGCTGGTCACCGCCGGCGAGAAGGTTTACGCCGGTGAGGTTGTGGGCTACACCCCCACGGGCGAGGACATCACCGTCAACGTCTGCAAGACCAAGCACCTGACCAACACCCGTGCTTCCGGCAGCGACGACGCCCTGCGTCTGGTGCCGGTGAGCAAGTTCAGCCTGGAAGGCTGCCTGGAATTCCTGGCGCCCGACGAACTGCTGGAGGTCACCCCGGAGAACCTGCGCATCCGCAAGCGCATCCTGGACCATGACCTGCGCATGAAGGCTGCCAGCAAGAAGAACAAAGGTTGATTCTCGCCGGCGCATGTCCGCCGATGACGATGAAATCATAATACAGCAACACCCCCGGCCGTTTGGCCGGGGGTGTTTTGTTTGGATGTGAGTGTCGCCCGGACGGTTCAAAACACAATGGTAGTCCCACCATCCGGGGCGTCCGTGATGGGCGTCCAATCAGTGGAACCGGCCAGATAGTCCTCCAGGGAGATCAGTGCAAAACCGTCGACGATGTCGGGGTCTCTTCCTCTTGACACCAGTACCTGGTTTTGTCCCACCAGCGCTTCCGGCCAGCCGTTTGCCACGGTAATATGAGGCAGTTCATACATCTGTCCTGCCGACAGGTCATAGATCCAAAGGTTGCCCGGCTCACCTTTCATCATCCAGCGCAAGGTACCGTTCTGGCTGAAAATCCAGTCCGGGCGCTCCCTTTCCAGCCGCCCCGGCATCTGTTGCCAATCACTGCCATCCAGGGCACAGCTCTCTACACCGTTGGCCGAGCCATCCTCATTGTACCAACTGAAATACAACCGATCTCCGGCCATTCCCAGGAAGTCGTGGCGACGGCGCTTTCCATCCGGCTGTTCCTCGCCGTAATAGGGTTCTGCCATGACTTTTTCCATGGCACCGGTGGCCGGATCATACCAGTCGAATTCCCGTTCTCCACTTTGAAGAAGCGCGTCATACACTTCCCATTCTTTGTAGGAAGGAAGCGGTGTCTGGGTGATTGCCCGTGTCATGATAAAGCGGGAGGTTCCTGTCTGATTGATCCACTCGATCTGACCGGGAAGTTCCAGATTGGTGATCTGCCCCGTTTCCAAATCAATCCGTTTGCCGCTGTTGCTGCCCCTATCCATACGGTACTCAAACTCATAGACAGCATACTCATCGACAAATTCGGGATTCAGTTCTTTCCCCAAAGGGAACTGCTGCGCGGTGCCGCCCTCCTCGGGCACCTTGTATAACGTATCCCAGCCAAACAGGCAAATCTGCCCCTGCCAGGACAGGACTTGTACACCGTACAAATCCGGACTGTCTCCCATATACAAACTGACGCGCTGTGCATCTGCCAGATCAACCTTCAGCAATTGGAACTGCGGTTCACCCTCATCGGTCCAAAAATTCACGGTGCTGTACACGGCATCTGCCGTCGACTCATATTGCTGGATTCGCCGCAAGTGCCCTACCGGAAACGCCACGCTCTCTTCCGCCGTGGCGGTCTCGGCGGTTTCCTCATTCACCGGGGGCGTGTCCGATTCCGGCGTGGTGGACGCCGCCGGGGTACAGGCAGTCATGCAAAGCACCAGCGCCAACAAAACGGGCAGGGATTTTTTCATCGTCAGGCTCCTTTCCCCCTCAGGCTTCAGGCGACGTCGCGGCATCTTCGATGGGTGTCCAATCGGTGGAACCGGCCAGGTAGGCGTCCCCGTCCATCAGGCCGTAGATAAGTTCCCCCTGTCCGTTCTCACCGTCAAATTTCAGCAGCACCTTGCCGTTCTGGAACAGCTGACAAGGCCAATAGTCTATGGCTGTCACATGAGGCATCTCGTGATACTGTCCCGTGGTCAGGTCATAGATCCAGTACGCCCCGGTTCCACGGCCGCCCAGAACCCAGCGGCATTTGCCCTGCTGCTGCAGCGACCAGATGGCTTCCCCTTCCACGGGCGCATCGGGCAGAGCCTGCCAGTCCTGACCGTTGGCATCGCAGGATTCCATGCCATAGTCCAGCGGTCCTTCCCCTTTTGACACCACCCAGGAAAAGTACAGCCGCCCGTTTGCCATGCCCAGAAAGCTCCGATGGCGCCGGGAACCGTCCTCCAGCTCGACCCCATAGTAGGGTTCCTCCAGCAGTTTCTCCGTTGCGCCAGTGGCGGGGTCGTACCAGCTGTAGACACAATCGGCACTCTGGATGGCTGCGGCGTACTGTTCTCCCTGTTCCACGCTGGGCAAAGGTGCATCGGTAGCCAGATTGCAAACCAGAAGCCGGGGTTTCCCCACCGCCCAGATTCCCTGGGTCTGGGCGGGCATCGGCAGAAGGGTGATTTCACCGGTCTGCAGGTCCAGGCGGCTCAGCTGAATGTTGTTGGCACCGGCATCAAAGGTATAATCATACCCGTAAGTACCGTCGGCAATCATGGGGAATACCGGCCGCTCCAGCGGCACCGTCTCCATCTGCCCGTCTTCTTCCGAGATCCGGTAGAGGGTCTGGTCCAGCACGAGGTAGACCATACCGTCGCGGGCCAGGGATTCACCCACCTGCTGGGGCGACGCATCAATGGTGCACAGGCAGTCCTGTTTGCCGGTGTTGTAATCCAGGCGCAGCAGCTGGACCTGCCGGACGCCGTTTTCGTCCCCCACCGGGTTCACGGTGTACCAGGCATGGCCGGAATCCGCCTGGCAGTTATCGCCCCAGATGGCGCCCCCGGCAACCGGGGCTGCGGACGGCGCAGATTCCTCGGCAGGGACTGCGTTTTCCACCGTAGCGTCCATAACTTCACCGCCAGCTTCCGATTCCGGGGCAGAAGTGCAGGCGGAAAGGCATACCGCCAGGGCCAGCAGGAAAAATAAAGCTCGTTTCATGGTTCAACTCCTCCTTATGGTATGGTTCTATGCTTCCAGTATGACACCCCTTTGTATCGGAGTTGTACCAAAAACCGCCTTTTTTCGGATTTGGTACAAAGTTTTTTGTCACGCAAAACAGCCGCACCGCAGCGAAGAGGCTGCGGTGCGGCTGTGGAAAAGTCCGGGTGACAGGATTCGAACCTGCGAAATCTCCTGGTCCCAAACCAGGCGCGATACCAAGCTTCGCCACACCCGGGCGTCTGTAAGCGCTCGATTTTATTATTATAGTACGCCGGGCACAGCCGCGTCAAGAGCTGCCGCCCACTTTTCCCCTTGCCGCAACGGGAAATCAAAATACCGCAGCCCCCCGGGGGCTGCGGCAGTTTGCTGCTGTTCTGCTTTTTATGTAAGAATGCGGATCATGTGCACCGTCAGGTAGATCAGTTCCTCCCGCGGGACCTCCACCCCCAGGTTTTTCTGCACATAATCGGCAATGCGCCGGGCGCAGGCATACGCCCGGGGATTCTGGTCCAGTACCGGCTCCAAAACCGAGATATCCTCGCTGCCCAGCATTTTGTGGTCCAGCACGCGCTCAATAAAATACTGC
>NZ_JACJKP010000569.1 GCF_016901605.1 Gemmiger formicilis | reverse complement strand
CAGGTCTTTGGGCTGTCCGCCGCCGCCGATGCAGCCGCCCGGGCAAGCCATGACTTCCACAAAGTGGTACTGCTTGCCGTTCTCCTTCATCCGCTGCAGGAAAGCGCGGGCGTTGGCGGTGCCGTACACCACAGCCACCTGCAGCGTCAGTTCCCCGATTTCCACCCGGGCTTCCCGTACGCCTTCATAGCCACGGACGGGTTGCAACTGCAGCAGGGTCTGGGGAGCGTCCTGGCCGGTGAGATAGGCGTAGGCGGTACGCAGCGCCGCCTCCATCACACCGCCGGTGTTGCCGAAGATAACGCCCGCGC
>NZ_JACJKP010000568.1 GCF_016901605.1 Gemmiger formicilis | reverse complement strand
GCTGCCTTCCACGGTCTGGGTGCCGATATAATACTCGGCATCGTAGTCGTAGGAAAGGATTTCCCCGGTGGTGGCGTCGATCTCATAGTCGTATTCCTCGGCACCGGCATCGGTATAGCTCCGGAACATCTGGATAAGATCTGGCAGCGGTTCTGGCAGGCGGACCCCGCCCGCAGTGATGGCGGTGCCGGACTGGGGCCTGTCTCTTATACACATCT
>NZ_JACJKP010000567.1 GCF_016901605.1 Gemmiger formicilis | reverse complement strand
CTCGGAAAAACGGCTCTCGCTGTGTAAGGGTATTATCAAGCAAAAGCTGTCCAAGATGAACTGCGTCAATGACCGGGAACTGGATGAGTACATTGACCGGGTGATCGGCACCATGAGCGAAGATCAGCTCTCCGAGTTGGAGCAGTCACCTTACCCCTATGTCGTGAAGATACAGGGGAAGGTAAAGGATTTGATTGCCCAACACCGCTCCAACGTGTTTGATACCTGGCTGGAACAGGACAAGATATCCTGCCTGCCTAACTATGCACTACCTGCGGTGATCTCCCCAACGGCATTTACCTCGATGGTGCCGA
>NZ_JACJKP010000566.1 GCF_016901605.1 Gemmiger formicilis | reverse complement strand
ACACGGCACCGGAAGCGGCGATATTCTGCGGCGAGGTACGGCTGGCGGATATCGGTATTCCGGAAGAGTGCCACCGGATATAAAAAACAGAAAAGGGCTTCCCTCAGTGAACGCTTTGTGGTACACTACTTTAATGCGCTGCATTGCTAAAGTGTGGAAATAAGGAGAGGAATCTTGTGATGACCGTGTTCAAAGCCGTTTACAATCTGCTCTGGGGAGATCTGGTACAGATCCCGCTGCCGGGAGGCAGCAGCCTGGGGCTTTCGCTGCTGGTGATGATTCTGGTGCCGGCGGGCGTCTATTTTACGGTGCGT
>NZ_JACJKP010000565.1 GCF_016901605.1 Gemmiger formicilis | reverse complement strand
GATGAATTTTCCGGGAGCAATGGACAGATCAATGTTCTGCAGAATCGGCTGGTCGGGCTTTTCGGGGTAGGCAAACCGGACGCCATGCAGCTGCACATCGTTGCCGGAAGGAACGGCTGCCGGGGTGAGAACGTCGGCATAGGAAAAATCCAGTGGAAGTTCCAGCAGCTGGAAGTAATCGTTGGCCAGTACCACACATTCGGAAAATTCATCCAGAATCCGGTGCAGTTCCCGCAGCGGGCCGGTCAGCTGGGTAAAGCACAGGTAGGCGGTCAGTACGGTGCCGATGGTGATGACGCCCTGGGATGCCAGCA
>NZ_JACJKP010000564.1 GCF_016901605.1 Gemmiger formicilis | reverse complement strand
GCTGGTCCTGCTGATCGTGGCAGCCATTGCCATCTTCTTCCTGATCATGAGTTGCGCGCTGTTTGTTTCTCACCGGCGCAAGAAATAAAAAAGCCCCTTGCGGGACCGAAATACAAACCCGGCACAGTCCAGCTGTGCCGGTTTTTTGTCTGCCATTTTACAGGGACAAGCCGGTTTTGACCCTGCCCATTCCCTTTACATACAGGACCAGCAGCTGCCAGCAGCCGTACCCGGCCAGGAACAGCGCCACCCCGAATACCGCACACAGGGCAAAGACCATGACCGGGTTGCTTACCCCCGCCACACCGATGTACTG
>NZ_JACJKP010000563.1 GCF_016901605.1 Gemmiger formicilis | reverse complement strand
CCTGCGCAATGGTAGCCAGAAGCCCTACAGGATGCAGAGCATTTCCTTCAACGGGTGTGCCGTCGATCAGATAGATGCCGTTTGTTTGCCCGTGTTCCTTTTCTTCAAAAAATTGCTGAATATGTGCAGCTGTTTCTTGGGCCCAACCGTCTTTGTCCCCGAACCATTGGGCATCCAAAGCAATGTTGCCCAACGTACGGTATGCATCGCTGAAGAACCAGTCGTGACGGTCCGGCTGATCACCCCGATGCGGGCGGCCGTCGTACTCGGCATATTCGGCACTCAATCCGGTACGGGCGTGGCAGGCTTTGCGCAGG
>NZ_JACJKP010000562.1 GCF_016901605.1 Gemmiger formicilis | reverse complement strand
TGTGGCATTGGTCAGTTATTTGATCTGGCTGGCGGCAAACTCCAAATGGCTTACCGTTGCGGGCCTGGTGATAGAAGGCAGTGACGCCAGCTCCCTGTATGGAACGGGCCAGACGATTTGCCTGGGCTATCATGTAACCGACATGGGCGTTTTCCTGGGAATGATCCTGGGCGTGATTGTGGCTGTGGTACATAATCGTTTTATTGATACCGAATTCGAGGGCTCCTTTGCACTGTACGGCAACAGCAAATTTGTGTTCCTGGTATTGCTGCCGGTGGTGTTGGCACTGGCCCTGGTAGCGGCCTATGTCTGGCCCGT
>NZ_JACJKP010000561.1 GCF_016901605.1 Gemmiger formicilis | reverse complement strand
CTCCGAACCCGGTTCCTTGAATCGGGGTGTAGTCATGGGCCGAGGCCTCGTTGTACGCCGGGCCGGCGATGTCGAGATGGGCCCAGTCGATGCCTGGGGTCACGAAACGTTGCAGAAAAGCTGCAGCGAGCATCGCGCCGCCTTCGCGAGCGCCGGAGGACTTGACGTCGGCAATGTCAGAATGCAGGCCTTCGCGAACCTCGTCGGTAATCGGAAGCTCCCAGAAGTCCTCGCCGGCAGCCTCGGAAGCGTCCAGCAAGGTGTCTGCTGCCTGGGCCCCCGAGGTCATGACACCTGCGGTGTGGTTACCGAGAGCGAC
>NZ_JACJKP010000560.1 GCF_016901605.1 Gemmiger formicilis | reverse complement strand
GGCTGCCCGTATACAGCGGAATGGACTTATGGCCGGACAGGCCCACCGTGGTGGGACCGTGCTCACTGTAGGCGCCGGTGTTGGACAATGTGTAGACATCCAGTGCGCGGATCTTGCCGTTGTTGTCGGCGCCCAGCCGCACATGTACCTCCATCTCATGCCGGGGGCTGCCTGCGATCTGGCATTCCTCCCGGGTATAGATCATCCGGGCAGCCCGGCCGGTCTTCCAGGTGACAAAAGCCGGGTAGATTTCGGCCACCATGGTCTGTTTGGCACCAAAGCCGCCGCCGATGCGGGGTTTTTCCACATGAATTTTGGAT
>NZ_JACJKP010000057.1 GCF_016901605.1 Gemmiger formicilis | reverse complement strand
CCACATGGCCCATACGGCCTACAAAGTTGCGGTTGGTGGTAGAAATGCAGCGCTCCCCTGCCGCCAGGATGCCCATGTAGCCGCCCAGGCAGGGGCCGCAGGTGGGCGTGGAAACGATGCAGCCTGCATCGATGAACGCCTCGGTATAGCCGCGGAGGATGCATTCCTTATACACGGCCATGGTAGCGGGAATGATAATGCCGCGTACGCCCTTGGCGATGTGCTTGCCCTTGAGGATCTCATAAGCGGCCTGCATATCCTCAATGCGGCCGTTGGTGCAGGAACCAATGACGATCTGATCGATCTTGATGTCTTTGCCTTCCTTGGCGGGGTGAGTGTTCTCGGGCAGATGGGGGTAGCTGACCGTGGGTTCCAAGGCGTCCAGGTCAATGGTGACGGTACGCTCGTACTCGGCGTCGGCATCCGCTTCGTACTTTACCCAGGGGCGCTGGCTGCGGCCTTTCAGGTAGGATTCGCAGATTTCATCCACTGGGAAGATACCGTTCTTGGCCCCGGCTTCAATCGCCATGTTGCAGATGCAGAGCCGGTCTTCCATCGTCAGGCTTTTGACGCCCTCCCCGGTAAATTCCAGGCTCTTGTACAATGCACCGGATACACCGATCTGGCCGATCAGATGCAAAATGACGTCCTTGCCGGAAACCGGGCGGTGCAGGCTTCCGGTGAGCACCACTTTGATGGCGGCGGGCACCTTAAACCATGCCACGCCTTTGGCCATGCCGGCGGCCATATCGGTAGAACCCACACCGGTGGAGAATGCGCCTACCGCACCGTAGGTGCAGGTATGGCTGTCGGCACCGATGATGCAGTCACCGGCGGTGACAATGCCCTTTTCGGGCAAAAGGGCATGTTCAATGCCCATCTGGCCTACATCATAGAAGTTCAGGATATCGTATTTGTTGGCAAATTCCCGGCACTGTTTGGACTGGGTGGCGCTCTTGATATCCTTATTGGGCACAAAGTGGTCCAGCACGATGTTCACGCGGGTCTTGTCAAAGACGGAATCGAATCCGGCTTTTTCAAACTCATTGATGGCTACGGGGGTGGTGATATCGTTGCCCAGCACGATGTCGAGTTTGGCATTGATGAGCTGGCCCGCCTTGACGGTACTTTCGCCGCAGTGGGCGGCCAGAATCTTCTGGGTCATGGTCATTCCCATGATGGCTGCTCCTTTCCGTTATAGAACCCTCTTATTTGTTGTTGATAGCACTGACCAGAGCCTTGATACCGGCCACAATGATGTCGGTATGGGTACCGCAGCCCCAGGTTTCCTCTCCGGAAGCCCATTTCAGGCCCACATAGGAGCAGGCACGGGAGTCGGTATCGGAGTCCAGCGCGTGTTCGCTGTAGTGAACCAGCGTGAAGTGCATGCCTGTCTGCTGTTCAATGGCGGTGGCTACGGCGTCCAGACGGCCGTTGCCGGTAGCGGTGCACTGTACCGCCTGCCCACCCGAGGTGAGCATAATATGGGCCGTAATGGTGCCGTTATCATTCTGGACAAAGTGCGCTTCGGTAACATTGAAGGGCGTGTTGTGATTGAGGTAGCTCTTCTCAAAGACGTAGAGCACTTCCTTGACATCCAGTTCGCGGTGCTCATGGTCGCTGACTTCCTTGACGCGGTAGCCCAGGTCCTCACGCATTTTGGGCGGCGGGTTGTAGCCGTAGTTCTGCTGCAGCAGGAAACCGATCCCGCCCTTGCCGCTCTGGGAGTTGATACGAATAACGTCGGCATCGTAGGTACGGCCCACATCGTGGGGGTCCACCGGGATATAGGGGCAAGTCCAGCGATGTTCGCCTTTTTCCTTGCGCCAGGTCATGCCCTTGGCGATAGCGTCCTGATGGCTGCCGCTGAACGCTGCAAAGACCAGGCTGCCGGCGTAAGGGGTACGCTCATAGACGTGCATGCGGGTGACACGCTCGTACACTTCACAAATGGCGGGCATATCGCTGAAATCCAAATGCGGGTCCACGCCGTGGCTGTACATGTTCATGGCCAGCGTAATGGCATCCACGTTACCGGTGCGTTCGCCATTGCCGAAGAGGCAGCACTCGATCCGCTGGGCACCTGCCAGCACAGCCAGTTCAGCGTCGGCCACGCCGCAACCCCGGTCGTTATGGGGATGGGTAGAAAGGATAACGCTGTCGCGGTATTTCAGATGATTTGAGCACCATTCGATCTGGTTGGCGTAAATGTGGGGCATGCTCATTTCCACCGTAACCGGCAGATTGATGATCATGGGGCGGTTCGGCGTGGGCTGCATCACATCCAACACGGCATTGCAGACTTCCACGGCGTATTCCGGTTCGGTGCCGGTAAAGCTTTCCGGACTGTATTCAAACAGGAAGTTGCCCTCGTATTCCTCGCTCAGCTGTTTGACCAGCTTGGCACCATCCACGGCGATCTGCTTGATTTCTTCCTTGGACTTTTTGAATACCTGTTCCCGCTGGGCCACGCTGGTGGAGTTGTAGAAATGGATAATGGCCCGGGGGGCGCCTTTCACAGCCTCGAACGTTTTGCGGATGATATGGTCCCGGCACTGGGTCAGCACCTGCACTGTCACATCGGAAGGAATGCGGTTTTCATCGATCAATTTGCGGAGAAACTCATATTCGGTCTCGCTGGCAGCCGGGAAACCCACCTCGATCTCCTTGAAGCCGATTTTGACCAGCATATCATAGAATTCCAGTTTTTCTTCCAGGCTCATGGGCACGATCAAACTTTGGTTGCCGTCCCGCAGGTCTACGCTGCACCAGGCCGGTGCCTGTTCAATATGGTCTTTTTGGGTCCACTGGAATACGTGGCCAGGCTCTACCGGTGGCGGATAGTACCCTACTGCATACTTGGTTGCGTCCATCATAAGAAAATGCCTCCTTCAAGGTTTTGTGTGCCCTTGAAGGAGGCAAGAAAAAACCGTCCCTCAAAGGCGTTTGCCTTTGAGAGACGGGAGCAAATGCAAATTGCTGTACCCGCGGTACCACTCTCATTGCCGCCGTAATAAAAAGGGCGGCCCCTCTGTACGATCGGCCCGGTAACGGGGCGAATCGCGCCTGCATGATAACGGTCAGGTTCCGGCCGCACCTACAGCCAAAAGGCCATCAACGCGGCTGCTCCGGGGCCAGTGACGCAAGACCTGCCGCACCGCCTTGCACCTACCGGCGGCTCTCTGAAACGGACTGGGAATTGCTTTCTCCCCATCACTGCATTTTTTCAATACGATTACTTTACCAGATTGAAGCGGCGATGTCAACCGTCGATTTGCACAATTTGATTTTTAGATTTTTAGAGAAAACGTTCACTTTGTTTGGTTTACCTTCAAGTTATTCCGTATTCCAGGGTGACCGCATCGGCAGCCACCACCCGTAAAGTACGGAAATATTTCGTCGATTCTGTGTTTTCTCCCATGGCTTGTTCCAGACCTTCCGGTGCACTGATTTCTTTTTGCCACTGATCCTCGGCAGCAGCAAAACTGGCCGCTACATACCCTGTGGGGGCCAGCAATTCCACCTGTTCCACCTGATACTTTACGCCATCCGAAACTTTTTCCAGCCATATATTTCCTAAATCAGTGGCCGCTCTCAGATGTTCGGTACGAAGCACGCCGGACTGAATGGAACCATTTGCCGTATAAGCAGAGATCTCTCGGATTTTCAGATTGCCCAATTCAATAGCACCTTGGGTGCTGACAGACACCGCCACTTTATTGTACGCATCCGCGGGCAGTGTGATGGTCACATGGGTGTCTGGGTCAGCACTGTCGCAGGAAAGCGTATAGCCATAATCAACGGTTTTTCCATAACTTACGGTACTGGCATGGTCATATCCGGAAACCTCTATTTCCGCCTGATCTCCGGTTTTGAACGCCACATTCCCGCAGGACAGGTTGACAAATAAGGTTCCCTTTCCCGGCGTATCCAGTGCGCTGCTGTAGATAATCTTGCCCGCATCCTGCTGCACAGACGCAGTTTCCGTAGCCAATGCGGTTTCTTCCTGATAGGAAACCGCAGTTGATTCCGCCACTTCAAAATCACTGTTGCCGCCGCGGCCACCCAGTCCCAGCAGAAGGACACTGACCTGCACCACCAGGGCCAGTGCCACCAACAGCCAGAAAACCAGCCACAGACGCTTTGTATATGGCTTATGCTTTTTCGTTGCCGCCCCGGTTTCTGTACCGGAGTAATGTTCCGGGTCCTCCACAGGCGGAGGTTCCGGTCCTGCGGGCGGTGTAACTGCAGGTTCCTGCTGTGGAGGAACCTCTGCTGTTTCCTGTGCCTTTTCTTCTGCCGGGGAGGTTCCTTCTTCCTGGGACGAGGGATCAATACCCTCCCCCTCCAGAATCTTGCGGGCTACCTTGGCAGGGTCGCCCAATTCTTCCGCTGTTTTCTCTTCGTTTTCATTGCCTGCCGCATCAAAATATTCTTCGTAATAATTCAAGGCTTCCTGCAGTTCCTGGGCAGACAACGGGGCCAGCATTTCTTCCAGCCTGGCCAGATAGGCGTACTTTCTCATGACAGTTCCCCCTTAAACAGTTTGTTGATCTGGCTGGTATAGGCGTCCCATTCGGCACGAAATTCCGCCAACCGCGTCCGCCCTGCGGCCGTCACCTCGTAATACCGGCGATTGCGGCCGTTGTATGCCTCATCCCGCACGGTAAGGCAACCGTCTTTCTGCAAACGGCGCAGTACCGGGTACAGCGTGGATTCCGACAAATCCAGCACCTGACGGACTTCCTGCGTAATTTTGTAGCCGTATGTACCGTGTTCTTCCCGCGCAACCACCGCCAGCACAATGGCATCCAACAGTGCCGCACCGGTATTAAAGGCCATCTGGTGCCCTCCTTTTCTTCCGTGTTTCGAAGGTATATTGTTTTATATATTATATATCATATAATATTATATTTTTCAATAGGTTTGGGCACCTCTTCCTGAAAAAAGACAAAAAAGAAGCCCCCGCCCTGAGGGATGGGCGGGGGTTCCAAAGAAAGGAGGAGAAGAACACATGAAAAATATGAAAATAGCAAATTGATTGGGGCTTCGCAACCTTGGGGTGTTGCTTAGCTTGCAAGTAAATTGTAACCTTTTTGTCACCGGATGTCAATACTGTTTTGTTAATCTTTTGTAATTTTTCAGTTTGTTCACAATTGTATGTTTTCCCGGGGGAGGATGGCTATTTTGCTCATTTTTCTCGTTTTTTCGTATTTTTATTCAAAGTGTATCTCCACCGGAAACAGGCCGGCTTTTCCCCATAGAGAAAAGCCGGCCTGTCATTTTTCTGTTACCGTTTATTCAAATGTGATGCTTGCTTCAAATGCCGATTTTTCTTCCCGTTCACCGCAGAAATAATACTGCTTTTCTCCGGTCTGTGCACGCAGCAAGGTGAAGGATTCCCCACGGGGAATTTCGCGGTGGTAATAGATCTTAAGGTCTTTTACCTGCCCTTGATCCCAAACTTCCCACGGGAGCGCATCGCACAAAATGTCCGCGTAACGGGTATTATTCATGTGCCCATTCATGTCGCAACGGGAATAGGTAGCAACATACTCCCCCATTCGTTCACAAACGGCCGGGTCCGCCTTGGTCATCTTCATGGGCAGCTCAAACGGCACATCGGGCGCCCACTGATCGTTGAACTGTTCGGGATGTTTGCGCAGAATCAAACGCTTTTCGGTATCGATCAACACCCAGCGGCTGTCCAGTACAGCCACCTGTTTGCCGGCTTCGTCATAAAAAGTTGTGATACGCTTATTGACTGCACGTTTGCAGCGCTCCGGCTGGGTAATTGCGGTGAGCGTTTCGTCCACCCGGGGGGTACGGTCAATATGCAGGGCCTGTTTGGCCAGCACAAAAGCCGTATGCGTAGCGGCGTATACCGCATCATTAAGGCCTACAGCCTCGGCATGGATGGTGGCGATCTGCTGGCCGTAACGCAGCAGCGCCCCCGGCTTTACATTGCCGTGATGATCTCCATCGTGACGATACACCGTATATTGTTGGGTATAGGTAGCAGTCGATTCCGGCATGATAGACTCTCCTTTATCATTTGACACATTGTAAATGCTGAATTTTTATTATAGCACGTTATCCCGGGAAATGCAAAAAGAAACCGCAGGAAACACCTGCGGTTTCTGTAACCATCAATAGTCGTCGCGGACTTTTTTGCGCAGTTTGCGCCAGATATTAAAGAAGGAGATCACCAGCGCCAGCCCCAAAAGAACAACAACCATCCAGCCGCTGCCGCCCTCTTCGTAGCTCTTCATTTCGCTCCACTGGGCATCCATGGCCGCATTGATTTCGTCCGGCAGGGTGGTAAACACCTCCGCCTTATTCATGACATCTTCGCCGGGATATGCGATCTCATTGTATTTCAGATCGTCATCCAGCTGCTCCCACACCCTGGTAATGGGGGTGGAATAACCGATGTAATCACAGTTGGCCAAACCTACCGACGGTTCGCACATATAGTTGATGAACAGTTCGGCCGCTTCCTTATTCTTGGAGTTGGCCGGAATACACATGCTGTCCACAAAGAAGTTCACGCCTTCGCTGGGATGCACAAAGGCCAGATCGGGATTTTCGTCAATCATAGTCAGCGCATCGCCGGCATAGTAAGGCGCCATGGCAGCCTCACCGCCTTCCATCTTGTCAAAGATTTCATCCATGACATAGGCCTGTACTACGCTCTTCTGGGCTTTGAGTTCCTGCATCACCGTTTCGACTTCTTCCACTGAGGCGGGATTCAGCGAATAGCCCAGCTTCTTGGCCGCGATGGCGTAGGCATCCCGGGAGTTATTGAACATCAACACATTATTGGCATACTGTACATCCCACAGTGCCGCCCAACTGGTGGGCGCTTCGTCCACCAGCGTCGTGTTGTAGATCAGACCGGTGGTGCCCCAGGTATAGGGCACACTGTAGGTATTATCGGGGTCAAAATCCCACCCCAGATAATCTTCGCCGATTTCTTTGAAATTGGGGATGTTGTCAAAGTCCAACGGCGCCAGCATTCCCTCGGCAGCCATTTTGCCCACCATATAGTCGGACGGGAAGATCACATCATAGGTGGCACCGCCGGATTTCATCTTGGCGTAAAGGCTCTCGTTGGAGTCAAAGGTGGTATAGTTTACCTTGATGCCGGTCAGTTCTTCAAAGGCCGAGAGTACGTCCACGCTGTCGTCGGAACCATCCGAGATATACAGGCCCCAGTTGTAGACATTCAGGGTAATGTTATCGTCGGCAAAACGGGTCCAGTCGCAATCCTCCGAAACGGAGATATCCTCATTGACAGTGATCGTTCCCCCATCGGCCAAAGCGCCGGGGACCGATACCAGTGCCAGCAACGCAGCCGAGAGTGCCGCAGCCACACGTTTTTCTGCTTTCATCATCAGCGCGCCCCCTCTTCCTGCATAGCCTTGCGAATGGCTGTTTGGTTGCGGCGATAGGCACGGGAATCCGCCGCGTTGGAGATCAGGATGATGGCCAGAATCACGCAGAACATGACCGCCGACAGGGCGTTGATCTCGGGGCTGACCTTTTTACGGGTCATGGAATAGATGGCGATGGGCAGCGTTTGCATAGTGCCGGAGTTGAAATACGAGATCATGAAATCATCGATGGAATAAGTCAGGCAGATGAGAAACGCCGACAGAATCGCCGGGGACAGCTGCGGCAGAATCACCTTAAAGAAAGCCTGCCGCGGCGTACAGCCCAGATCCAGAGCCGCATTATACAGGCTGGGGTCCAGCTGACGAAGTTTGGGTCCCACGTTAAAAATCACATACGGCACATTGAAAGTAATATGCGCAATAAGCAGCGTGGGCCAACCGAACAGTCCGCTATCCCCGCCCAGGCCGAAGTTCTGGGCCATGACAAAAAGCAGCATCAAGGAAACACCGGTGATGATTTCGGGGTTGACCACCGGGACATAACTGATGTTGTTGACCACAAGCTGCGTACGGCGGCTCATGGAATTGATGCCGATGGTCGCCAGTGTTCCCAGTACCGTAGCCAACACACTGGAAACCAGCGCCAGCACCAGACTGAGGCCCAGCGCCGAGAGGATCATCTCGTTATGGAACAGGCTTTTGTACCAGTCCAGGGTGAAACCGGTAAAATTGGAGCGGGACTTGCTTTCATTAAAGCTGAAGGCAATCATCACCGCAATGGGCAGGTACATGAAGCAGAAGATCAGCACAATGTAGGTGCGCTGTAAAATGATCGATTGCTTTTTGTTCATTTTACATCACCCCTTCCATTTCCGACTCGTCGAAGCTGGAGGTGAAGCTCATGCACAGCAGAACAATCACCATCAGGACCAGACTCATAGCCGAACCAAGGTTGAGGTTATATGAGTTGCCCAGGAACTGCAGCTCGATCAAGTCACCGATCAGCAGGTTGGAACCGCCGCCCAACATACGGCTGATAATAAAGGTGGATACCGACGGCACAAACACCTGGGTGATACCGGTAGCAATGCCGGGGCCGGTCAGCGGCACCAGCACTCGCCAAAGAATCTGCCACACATTGCAGCCCAGGTCCTGCGCGGCCTCAATGATGGAATCATCAATTTTGGTCATGGCCGTGTAAATCGGCAGAATCATAAAGGGCAGATAGTTATACACCATACCCAGCACCACGGCACCGGACGTATTGATCATATTGAAGGGACCGATGCCGAACAGCCCCAGAAATTTGTTGATCAGCCCGTTTTTTTCCAGCAGCGTCATCCAGGCGTAGGTGCGCAGCAGGAAGTTCATCCACATGGGCAGCATAACCAGCATCAGCATAATATGCTGCTTATTGGCCCGCAGGCGGGACAGAAAATATCCCACCGGGAAGGCCAGAATCAGGCAGATAACGGTAGATACCGCCGCCAGAATCAAACTGCGGGCAAAAACGCTGGAATACCGGCCGATCTGGGTCAGATTTTCCAGGGTGAACTGTCCATCCGCATTGGTAAGCGCATACCAGATGACAATAAACAGCGGTACCACAATGAAGGCGGCCATCCATACCAGATAAGGGCCTGCCAGCCAACGGGAGGTTTTGGATTTGAGCATCGCTTACACCTCCGTACGAGCCATGATATGGATCTCATCGGGGCCGATGTTCATACCGATCAGCTCGCCGGGCTGGCTGGCCTGGGTGGAGTGGATGAGCCATTCATAGCCTTCCACATCCACGTGCATCTCAAAATGCACGCCTTTGAAGATCACTTCCCGCACCAGGCCGGTAAGCATGCCCACAGAAGGCGGCACGATCTGCACGTCCTCGGGACGAATGACCACCTGTACCGGTTCGTTGGGCTTGAAGCCGCGGTCCACACAGGTAAAATCGTGACCGCCAAAGTTGACCAGAAAGTCCTTGATCATGAAGCCGTCCACAATGTTGGAGTCGCCGATAAACCGCGCCACAAAGGCGTTGCGGGGTTCGTTGTAAATATCCTGGGGTGAACCGATCTGCTGGATATTGCCGCCGGACATGACCACCACGGTATCCGACATGGTCAGGGCTTCTTCCTGATCATGGGTAACATAAACAAAGGTGATATTCATTTCACGCTGAAGGCGCTTGAGTTCCAACTGCATTTCTTTGCGCAGTTTCAGGTCCAATGCGCCCAGGGGCTCGTCCAACAGAAGGACCCGGGGCTGATTGACCAGGCTGCGGGCAATGGCCACACGCTGCTGCTGACCGCCCGAAAGCTGATGAATGCTGCGCCGTTCAAAGCCTTTCAGGCCCACGATCTCCAGCATTTCCAGCACTTTGGGACGGATTTCTTCTTCCGGCAGCTTTTTCAGGCGCAAACCGAAGGCAACGTTTTCAAATACGTTCAGGTGCGGAAAAAGTGCGTATTTCTGGAACACGGTATTTACCGGCCGTTTATACGGCGGATAATCGGCAATGTCCTTGCCATCAAAAAAGACATTGCCCGATTTTGGCGTCACAAACCCGGCAATCACCCGCAAGGTCGTGGTCTTTCCACAGCCGGAAGGGCCCAGGAAAGTCACAAATTCCTTGTCGTGAATGTCGAGAGAAAGCCCGTCCAGAACCTTCTGCCCGTCAAAATCGACTACAATGTCTTTCAGTGATACGATGATATTTTCGTCCATATTACTGCATCCCCCTTTGCGGAATTTCCCGCTACGGGCACGCAGCTTTTGCGGTTCCACCGCCTGCGTTCCCTGCGGGTCAGCGTGCTTTATGCCGCCCCGCAAAGGTTTGTTACACGGTCTTTTCCGCCGGGAAAAGCCGCTACAAGCAGCACGTACAACGCCAATGTGGCAGGGTACGATTGGATTTACCCCCAGATGCACACAAATTACATTATACGGCAGCCGCAGGGTTTGTCAACAGCCATATTTTACATTGAGGTAAAGAAATTTTCATATTCCGGTAAAGATGAACATTATGCCGCATTTTGCTCATTTTCCATGCTTTCCCGCAGCGAATCGACAGCCCCGCGAAAGAACTTTTCCCATCCACTGGTCAATGCTTGTTCCGCTGACGCCTGCAGTTCCTCTGGTTCGTCATTCCACGTCAAGAGCTGCCCATCATCCCATGCCGAAATCTGCCCGTTCAGGAAAAGACTAATGTTTCCCTCATAACCAGCGCTCTGGCCAGCAACGCGCAATTCATACTGACCGGCCGGCAGAGTGAGCGACAGGGGGGCCTGACTGTCCAGCGGCCACTGCGCCACCAGCGTTCTTTCCTGAGCGTTCACCACCAGCAGTTTAGCCTTGCCTTTGGTGCACACCAGTGTGGAATCCACTTCACATAGGCTATCGTTTTCTTGCACTGTGAAGGAACGTAGGCTCTGTACGCCGGAAAAGCTGCCTGCATGCATTGAATAAGTTCCATCTGACTTCACATTGCCGCCACACATAATCGCCATATAATGGTTTTCCTCATCGGTAAGAAACGCCTCATCATCGTACTTGCTGTCATACTGACTGCATCCGCACAGCAGCACCGCCGTGAACAGGGCCGCCAGCAACAGGAACCAACTTTGCTTTTTCATGCCAATCTCCCCTTTCCGGCTCAACCGCCTATCAGGAAGTCCATCACGTCCCAACCGTCGCCGCCACGCTGTTTGTACAGCTCGGTATAACCACACTGAAAGCAGCTGACCGTGACGAATTTTTTGTTCTGCACATCGAACAGTTTGGCAAAGTTGCCGCCGGTAGCCTGCATCTGATCCGTTTCGTATTCCATACAGCCACATTTGGGGCAGACATATTGACGTTTTTCCATAGTATAAAGTCCTCCTTTGTCTGTTACGCAAGATTCAAACGACGGGTCATCAGCCACTGGGTAATCGCCCATTTGATGGCGTTTACGACCAGCAAGCCGAGGATGAGCACCGTAAAGATATAGATAACGCTCCAGAACGAATCCGCCTGATAAAACATTTCAAACCATGCAAATGCATTGATCTGAATAGCGCCCAACGCCAGAATAATGACCAGAAACACGCAAAGTACCTGTTCCACAAACCCAATTACAAAATAGGCCACAATACTGGCCAGCAAACGCTGCTGCCCAAACTGCCCGCCGATCGCACAGGCCATATAAAATTCCAGATACGTGCCCGCCAGCACAACAAGCAGCAGTAAAAACAACATCATAAAGGCAGCAACCGCATCCGGCGTGACTACGTCCCCACTGAACGAAAGCGACACAAAGCTGCCGCCCAGAATGGTACCGCACAGGAGCAGATACCCGATACCGAGAATCGTCCATACGCAAGCGGTGATCAGTTTGGCCGCGATGTGCTTCCAAACCGGCACCGGCAGGGACAGCATCAAATAACCCTGTTCCCCCAGCAATCTGTAAAAACGCTGCACGTTGACAAATACACAGACGCCCGACACAAAAACAAGTGCCAACACAGCAGCAACGTTCAGCAGTGCCTGCATCCATTCCACAGCCGTGGGCAATTCACTCCAGCTGTTCAGAATTGTATTGGCCAGCCCGGTGACCAGGGTAAATGCCAGTACCCCGCCGCCAATGGGCAGCAGTACACGGGCCGTGGTTTTGGCTTCATATTTTAATAATTTGGTCAGCATTTGTATACCTCCCGGAAATATTCATCCACACTCTGTCCGCATTCTTCCCGCAGGGTGTCCACGCCTACCTGACGCAGCACGGTCCCCTCTTTCAGGAAGATCACCTCATCCAGAACTTTCTCGATATCACCGATCAGATGCGTCGAGAGCACCAGTGCCGCATCCTCGCTGTAATTGCGCAGGATCGTCTGCAAAATGTAGTCCCGCGCTGCGGGGTCTACCCCGCCAAGGGGTTCATCCAGCAGGTACAGTTTTGCCGCGCGGCTCATGGTCAGACAAAGCTGCATTTTTTCCTGTGTTCCTTTGCTCATAGAGCCAATGCGGTCCCGGGCTTCAATGTGCAGGTCCGCCAGCATGGCATGAGCTTTGGCAGCATCAAAATCGGGATAGAAATCCGCGTACAGGCTTACGGCATCGGCAGCGCGCATCTCGGTAGGCAAAGCCATACGGTCCGGCAGATAACTGGTGACGCTTTTGGTGTATACGCCCGGCGTCTGGCCGTCGATGAGCACCGTGCCGCCGCTGCGAGCAAGCAGTCCCGCGGAAATTTTCAACAACGTGGTTTTACCGCTGCCGTTGGGTCCCAGCAACCCCACCAGTTTTCCTGCGCATACCGTAAAAGACGCATTGTTCAACGCCGGCTTGCGTCCATACCGCTTGCACAAATTTTGTGCTTCATAAATCACATTTTCATTCATCCGTTACTCCTCCTCTGCAGTCTGCCGCAGCAGTTCTTCGGTTTCGGCCCGGTCCAAGCCCAGGGCCTGCATCTGATGTAAAAAGGTCTGCGCCAGCGCCACTGCCCGTTTACGGCGCAGCTGCTGCAGCACATCGGCATCCGCCGTGACGGTACGTCCGGCAGTGCGCTGGGCCTGCAGCAGGCCTCTTGTTTCCAGTTCCTGCAATGCCCGCTGCATGGTGTTGGGATTCACCCCGGCGTCGGCTGCCAGTTCCCGCACAGGCGGCACCTTGCTTCCGGGTGGAAACGTCCCGTTTACAAGTGCCAGTTCCAGCTGCTCTACCAACTGCACATACACCGGGCGCCCGTTTGTGATGTTCCATTCCATCGGCTTGCGCTCCTTTGTATTATTGTATTAAGTGCTTAATACAATAATACAGTATTTTTCTGTTTTGTCAAGTCATAACCCACAAAAAAACCGCACGGCATAAAGCCATGCGGTTTTATATCTTATTTATTGTATGTGGTCTTCGACCCAGGCCAGCACACAATCAAACACTTCATCCCGGTTGGTTTCATTGTGCAGCTCATGCCGGGCATCCTCGTAAATCTGGCACGTCAGGTCCTGCACACCGGCATCCCCCAGCATGGCCCAGACCTTGCGCACACCGGCACCATAATCCCCTACCGGGTCTCCGTCACCGGAAATCAACAGGATCGGCAGGTTTTTATCCACTGCGCGCGCCCATTTGGCCGTGCTGACGTGATTGATGGTTGCCAGCATCTCGCGGTAGGTACCCACCGTAAAGGGGAAGGTACACAGCGGGTCGGCGTCATAAGCTTCCACTACCGAAGTATCTCGTGTCAGCCATGCGTTTTCCGACCGGGCATCCGGAATTTTCTTACAATACCCCTGGAAGCCGGCACGCACCATAAACCGGGAGACTTTGCGGGGACCTTCCACCGCGGACAACACGGTGGCTACCGCCTGCCCCAGTACATTGAGCAGCCGCGGCCCCGCCGTACCGGAAATAATCAGCCCCGCAATGGTATCGGGCCAGCGTTCGGCATACCAGCGCGCATAAAAACTGCCCATGCTGTGCCCGTACAAAATAACCGGCACACCGGGGAAACGCTCATGCAGGATCTCATTCATCTTGTGCAGGTCCTGCAACAGGTAATATCGCCCGCCGGGTTCGCCGTAATGGCCGTATTCCTCGGCGGCAGCACTGTCACCATGACCCAGGTGATCATTGCCCGCCAGTGCAATGCCATGGGCTGCATAAAAAGCAGCCATCGGTTCATAACGGCGTACATATTCACACATACCGTGGCTGAGCTGCAGCACACCGCGCACCGGCACTTCCGGCATGGTATAAATCACAGCAGAAATGGTATGGGTTGTATCCGAGGAAGGAAACCGGACTGTTTCACAGCAAAGTTTCGGCATTGTACGCCCTCCTTACTCTTCGCCTTTGATCTTCTTCCAGTATTGGGCAAAGGCCTGTTCATTTTTATTATCGCCGGGTTCATAGTACCGACGATCCTTGATCGCATCGGGCAGATACTGTTGTTTTGTCCAATGATGCGGGAAATCATGGGGATACAGGTAATGCTGCCCCTTCACCTTGGCATCGGCGCCGTCGTAGTGCTTGTTTTGCAGCTGACGCGGAATAGGCCCCGTACGCCCGGCCTGTACATCGGCCATGGCTGCGTTGATGCCGTCGTGGGCTGAATTGGACTTGGGCGCCGTTGCCACCAACACCACCGCATCGGCCAACGGCAGGCGGGCTTCCGGCAGACCTACCGCATTGGCTATATCCACCGCTGCCTTGACAATGGGAATGATCTGGGGCCAGGCCAGCCCCACGTCCTCGCAGGCACAGACCATCAGTCTGCGGCAGGCACTGGGCAAATCCCCGGCTTCCAGCAAACGGGCCAGATAGTGCAGCGCCGCGTCCGGGTCAGAACCGCGCATGGATTTTTGGTAGGCGGACACAATATCGTAGTGGTCGTCCCCCAATTTATCATAACGCATAGCCGTACGGGCCGCCACCTGCT
>NZ_JACJKP010000559.1 GCF_016901605.1 Gemmiger formicilis | reverse complement strand
TGCCGAGGCAAACCATGTACAGTGCATGGTAGGCTGCATGCTGGAGACCAAGGTGGCCATTGCCGCCGGTGTGAGCCTGGTTGCTGCCAAGCAGAATATCACCGAGGCGGACTGCGACAGCTTTATGTACGCTGTGGACCCCGAGATGGGTATGCCCGGCGGTTTTGCCGTGAACGGCGGTGTTTACACCCTGTCCGACAAACCGGGCCTCGGCATCGACATTGATTTTTAAGCGGCCCCCCGCAGAGAGAGGTACATTATGCCGAATACGATTTTTTCCTCCGAAGGCGCGCTCCTGTTCATCATGTTCGCCACAGTCG
>NZ_JACJKP010000558.1 GCF_016901605.1 Gemmiger formicilis | reverse complement strand
GTGCCGTACGGCTGCTCTTTTGCGCCGCGTTTCGCAGAGCACTGACCTCTGACCGCTTCAGTTCGCGATATTCACCGGGCTGCAGCATCCCCAATTTTACGGGACCTTCCGCGCTCCGCTTCAGGCGAACCACCTGCAAACCAACCGCCGAACACATGCGGCGAATCTGCCGATTGCGGCCCTCGTGCAGTGTGATTTCCAGAACGGTACGTCCCGGTTCGTCCGTCACAACATGGATGACGCATGGCTGTGTGCGCACGCCGTCATCCAAGACAACGCCGGATGCCATTTGAACAACCTGTTCTTCCGTTGCGCGCGGA
>NZ_JACJKP010000557.1 GCF_016901605.1 Gemmiger formicilis | reverse complement strand
GGATCTGCCTTGCTGGCCTTTACCCTGATTTTGATTACGGCCCCCATCGTGGGACCCGGCCTCAACGGAATGTTTTGGTTCTTCACCTATCACTTTACCATCTGGCCGATCATGGTGATTCTGCCTTTCTTTGCCGTTCTTGGTATTGGAATCCCAGTAGTGACCTGCCGGACTATGCAGCGGTACTCGGTGGTAGAACGCCTGCGGGTAGAGTGATCACAAGCAGGACATTGATAAAAATAGAGCGTACCGCAAGTTTTGCGATACGCTCTATTTTGTAGCTTCTGGCCGCGTGGGGCTATACCAGTAAACACACCACCA
>NZ_JACJKP010000556.1 GCF_016901605.1 Gemmiger formicilis | reverse complement strand
CGGCAACGCCAGTGTATTGTTGGGGGCGGGCCGCATCAAAAAGGAAGACTCCATCGATTTTGCCGCAGGAATTACCATGCACAAAAAGCTGGGGGACTATGTAAAGGCAGGGGAGAGCATCTGTACTTTCTATGCAGATGCCCCGGCGTTGTTTGCCAATGCGGAGGAAATGTACCGCAGCGGTTTGATTATTGGTCCCGAAAAACCGGCGTTGCCGCCTTTGATTTACGCCCGGGTCACGGCCGATGGCGTAGAACGCTTTTAACACGAATTGAATGAAAAAACTCCCGGTCGCCGCGTGTATCGCACGGTGACCGGGAG
>NZ_JACJKP010000555.1 GCF_016901605.1 Gemmiger formicilis | reverse complement strand
GCGGAACGGGTCGCATACAATACGGTGCAGACCGGCCGTACCGTGGTCGATCTGCTCTACCGGGCCGATCGCGATCCCTGCGGATGCAGATACACCGGTAAACGTATACATTACAGGCCTCCTTTAAATGTTACAGCAGTGACATTTCGGTCAAAGTAGAACTGACCAGGGCTGTCACAAATTCTTCGGGAACGGCGGCTGCCATGGCCCGTTCCGCCATCAGGCCGCTGTCTTTTCCAGCCAGTAAAGCGGGAAAACGATCGGCGGGATTTTTCTCAAAGCTGCTCATGAAAGCAGCGGCCAGCAGTTTGGGGGTATAAG
>NZ_JACJKP010000554.1 GCF_016901605.1 Gemmiger formicilis | reverse complement strand
CAGCGCCAGGGATACCGGAGCGGCCACTACAGCCGCAACCTTACCACCACTTCCGGGGACGTTACCCTGAAGGTGCCTAAGCTCAAGGGAATCTCTTTTGAAACCGCCATTATTGAGCGGTATCGCCGTCGGGAGAGCAGTGTGGAAGAAGCTCTCATTGAGATGTACCTGGCAGGCGTATCCGTCCGGCGCGTGGAGGACATTACCGAGGCGCTGTGGGGCAGCAAGGTGTCTCCGGCCACCATCAGCGAGCTGAACAAGAAAGCGTATGTCCACATTGAGGATTGGCGCAACCGCCCTCTGCAAGGTGGGCGCTATCCGTA
>NZ_JACJKP010000553.1 GCF_016901605.1 Gemmiger formicilis | reverse complement strand
CGTCCTGAGCCAGGATCAAACTCTTTATAAAATGGTATTAAATCACTTTATAAGTGTTTAATCTTGTAAATCACTCAGACACAATCGCTTGCGTCCTGTTTGAATTACTTGTAAATTTGGAATTGATTTACGTGGGTTTCCAAACCCACGATAAGGTTCCACAAGTTTCAGTTTTGTTCAATTTTCAAGGTCCTGCTCGCTGTTCGCATCTTGCGTGACAGCCTATTTATTATATCTCGTGAAGTTCCGTTTGTCAAGAACTTTTTTGAGATTTTTTTGAAGTTTTTTCGTGAGCCGAAGCTCCCGAAAAGCCCTCAAAGGCTGTT
>NZ_JACJKP010000552.1 GCF_016901605.1 Gemmiger formicilis | reverse complement strand
GCCGGTCAGCAGCCCGGCTACTATACCATGACAGATCTGCTGCGCGGTAAACTGCCATGCGTCTGAGAGGAAACGAAATTGCCGCCTGTGTGGTCATTGCGCTGGGAGTGGGCGCTGGTGTAGGCGCCGGCGTGGGCGTAGGCAGCACCACCGCTGCGGCAGCGGCCACCTGCGCCTGCAAAGGCTCTTGAAAAGCAGATCCTAATAAGACACCGCCCACTCCCAGCGCAATGACCACACAGGCGGCAATTTCGTTTCCTCTCAGACGCATGGCAGTTTACCGCGCAGCAGATCTGTCATGGTATAGTAGCCGGGCTGCTGACCGGC
>NZ_JACJKP010000551.1 GCF_016901605.1 Gemmiger formicilis | reverse complement strand
ATCTGCCAGCGGTCCGGGCCAAAACGCAATAAAGCAAAACCGCTTTCCTGTTCATCGTATCGTTTTTGCAGACGTTCCAGCAAATCCTGCGTTTCCACGGTGGAAAGACGCAGTGCGTCAGCCAGCCGTTCCAGTTCAACCGGTTCGGCATGTGCAAACAGCATCGCTTCCAATGCGCCGATATTCCGCGCCTCATTCATGGGCATTGCCCTCCTTTTGTCTGTTATGGCTGCGATCCAGTTCCAGTGCGCCGTCCTGTTCCACACGAACACGCCCTGCTCGGATCAGTTCCAGCAATGCCAGGAAAGTTGCCACATTGGTACTGCG
>NZ_JACJKP010000550.1 GCF_016901605.1 Gemmiger formicilis | reverse complement strand
CCCTGCATACAACTGGTGGAACGAGGGCATTCATGGCGTGGGACGCGCTGGAACGGCAACCGTATTTCCGCAGGCAATTGGTCTGGCTGCGTCTTTTGATGAGGACTTACTGGGCCAGGTCGGGGAAGCCGTCGGCGTGGAAGCGCGTGGTAAATACAACATGTATCGCAGCTATCAGGACCGGGATATCTATAAAGGCCTGACAATCTGGGCGCCGAATGTAAATATATTCCGTGACCCGCGCTGGGGCAGAGGGCACGAAACCTATGGCGAAGATCCGTATCTGACCTCTCGCTTGGGCGTACGCTTTGTGGAAGGTATGCAGGG
>NZ_JACJKP010000056.1 GCF_016901605.1 Gemmiger formicilis | reverse complement strand
GCCGATGAACTTTGGCCGGTGGCGGGAAACTGCCATTTTGGGTATACCGGCGGTAAATCAGTTTCAGCTGCCGGTCCTTGGCTGCGCCCGGCAAATGCAGGATACAGACCGGGTCCAGCACATAATTGGTCGATACAAAATAGAATCGCCCCCCCAGCCAGTAGCGGAAAATGTACGCGTTGGCCGCCCGTACCGGCTGCCCTTCCTGCAGGCTGCGGTACGCGGCCCCGCACCAGATGGCCTCATCCCCTTCTTTGGGGGTAATGCCTGCCTGTTGCAGCGCCGCGAAATACGCACGACATTGCTGCAGAAACACCTGCAGCCGCGCCTTGCTGCCCGCCACCAGTTCACCACCGAAGTGGGTCAGCGTGTGGGGGGCACCCTGCGGGGTAACCGCATCATACATTTGAGAGATAGCCTGCGCCATTCCCTGGCTGGCGGCATGGGGCACCTGATACAGCAGTACCGCCTCATCTGCCTCCCGCCAAAGGTCATCCAACGGATACTGGCTGTATGTATCCAGGTCCACCATAGCGGCCCGGGCAAAATCCCGGTGGGTCAGCACCCAATCCATGGCACACAATTTATAGTAAGCCAATGCCCAGTTGGTATCCGCCGGGACGCGAAATGCATCAAAGGGGCAATCCCAGATTTCCACTCCGGCAGCGGTCAGCTGACCCAGATACGGCTGGGGCGGCGGCGCGTTGGTCACCAAAGCCACCGTGCAGGCTGGATTCTGTGCTTTGGCACTGCACAAAGCCACCACCGTACAGCGGTCATACACCGCACGACCCAGATTGGCCGCGTCGCCTTCCCGATAGCCTTCCAGGGTGGCAAACGCACCAAAAATCAGGTTTTCCATCGTACGGCCCTCCTCTCCCACGATATATTCCTATTATAAGCAGTTTTACAGCGATTGTCTACGGTTCGTCCCCCGCCCGCTTACATCGCTTTTGCAAAAAAAATGCATAAATCTGTCGAAACGAACCTTGCCGAATGGCGGCACAGGCCGTATAATGGAAACAGATGTAAAATTTTTATGAAAGATGCGGAGCAACTGTATGGCATTTTCTTCGGTTCAATTTATTTTTGTATTTTTACCTTTGGCACTGGCTGTGTATTATATTCTTCCCAAACAGCTGCGCAACGCGGTACTGTGTGCTTTCAGCCTGCTTTTCTTTGCCTGGGCCGGCCTGCGGGGGGCGGCTATCCTGGTAGGGCTGGCGGCATTGAACTGGGCGGGCGCCCTGGTATTGGAACGTATTCCCCGCAAAAAACCGCTTCTAGCCCTTTTGGTGCTGGCCGACCTGGGCGTTCTGGGTCTGTTTAAATATGCGGGATTTGTGGCCCAAAGCGTGGACGCTTTGTTTCCCGGCTTGCTGCCCATTCTCTCGCCGGCATTGCCGCTGGGCATCAGTTTTTATGTATTCACCGCCATCGGCTACTGCGTTGACGTAGCCGCCGGGCGCGTAGTCCCGGCCCGCAGTCCGCTTCGCTTCTTTGTATTTCTGGCTTTCTTTGGACATGGCCCTTCCGGCCCCATTGTGCGGTATGGGCAGCAGCTTCCCCAGCTGGACCCCCGGGGTGAAGCCCGCCGCGTGACGGCCGAACGCTTTTGCTACGGCATCAAACGGTTTATCTTTGGCCTTTCCAAAAAAGCCCTGATTGCCGACCAGCTGGCACTGATCTATCAGCGGGTTGTTTCCGTCCCGGCCGAAACGCTGCCTGCCCCCATTCTGGTGCTGGGCTACGTTGCCTACATGCTGCAATTGTATTTTGACTTTTCCGGTTACAGCGATATGGCCATCGGCATCGGCTGCTTTTTTGGTCTGGAACTGCCCGAAAACTTCAATTATCCCTACTTGTCCCAAAGCGTGGGCGAATACTGGCGCCGCTGGCATATTTCGCTGTCCAGCTGGTTCCGGGATTACCTGTACATTCCCCTGGGCGGCAGCCGCTGCAGTCTGGCCCGTACCTGCCGGAACCTGGTGATCGTCTTTGTCCTGACCGGACTGTGGCATGGTGCCGCCTGGCAATATGTGGTGTTCGGTCTGCTCCATGGTCTGCTGCTGTGCCTTGAACGGCTGGGACTGCGCAGCCTGCTGGAAAAATTGCCCGCCTTGCTGCGGCACCTGTATACGGTAGCCGTTCTGTGGTTAACGCTGATTATCTTCGGCGCGCCGGGTCTGCAGCAGGGACTGGCGGCGATTGGCGGCATCTTCCACTGGCAAAGCGGCGAACCGGGGTACACCCTGGCGGCTTTTGCCGATTTGAAACTGTTGCTGATCCTGTTGGGCGCGGTGCTGCTGTGCGGCCCCGTGCAGGCCCTGTTCCCCCGCCTGAAAGAAGCCCTATACACCAAAAAATCGCCCGGCCTTGTTATGATGGCCGGCCTGATGGTACTGCTGTTCCTGGACCTGATGCGGGTAACTGCCGGAACCTACAGCGCATTTATCTATTTCCAGTTCTGAGGAGGCCGCATCTATTATGAAAAAAATAGCGCAAACCCTTTTTATTATTCTGTTCTGTGCGGTTCTGGGCCTTTCCTTTCCCGTGTTCAACATCTTTTCCAAGCAGCTGTCCATGGACAGCCACGAAAACCGTCTCATGACCGGCCTGCCCCAGGTATTGCAAAGTCCGCTGCGGGAACTCAGCAAAAATCTGGACAATTTCTTTGTGGACAACTCCCCCTTCCGTTACCAGTTTGTGCTGCTCAATGCCGGGCTGGACTACAAACTGTTCGGCACCAGCCAAAGCGACCAGGTATTGCCGGGCAAGGACGGCTGGCTGTTTTACAAGGATGGCCCCACCGCAGCCCAGCCTGTGGCCAACTATCAGGGCCTGACCGATGTACATGACAGCGATGAGACTCTGGCCCATGCCAGTGCCGCCCTGCAGATTCTGAACGACGATCTGGCCGAAAACGGCTGCACGCTGGTCCTGGACCTGACCCCCAGCAAAGACCGCATCTACCGCGAATACATGCCCGACGGCTATCCCATCATCAATGAGGAAAACCGCACCGACCGCATGGCGGAATACCTGGAATCCCACACCACGGTACCGGTGGTATGGGAATATGAAACCCTGCGCAGCCAGGCCAAACTCCATCCGGAGCGGCTTTTGTACTACAAGACCGACACCCACTGGAATTCCGTGGGGGCACTGATCGGGCTGGACGGTATTTTTGAAGCGCTGGGTATGCCGACACTGGCACCGGAAGAATATCCCGTCAGTCCCAGCGGCACCACCACCGGTGATATGGCCAACGTGGCAGCGCTGTACGCCGTACTGCCGCCGGAAACCACCTACGAAGTACCCGGGTACGATACGCTGTTTGAAAAAGACGACCGTGTGGTCCGGGTGATCGGCGATTCTTTCAGCGAGTATTATATGCCTTACCTGGAAGCACGCTTTGCGGGTTGTTGGCGCGAACATATCGACACCTTTGATCGGGCCATTGTGGACCAGCCCGGCTGTGATATCCTGATTCTGGAATTCAACGAACGCAGTCTGGACACCATGCTTTCCATCCTGAGCAACTTTTACAGCGGGTAAAAAAACCGGCTCCCTTTTCTCAAAGGGAGCCGGTTTTCTGTTATTCCGTTTATTCGGTCCGCTGCACAAGGCCCAGATCTGCCAGAATATCCGTGCGGGAATCCAGCGCCATGGCTGCAATCCGACGGATGCGTTCCGGTGTCATGTAGGGTGTCAGGCCACTGATAGAAAAAGCACTTTCCGCACGCCCGTCGGGACCGGGAATGGCCACAGCCACACACCGCACTCCCAGTTCATTTTCCTCATCATCAATGGCATAGCCGTTGGTGCGTACCTGTTCCAGCTGTTCCTGCAAATGAGGCAGATCCTCCACCGTACGTACCGTCAGCTTCTGCGGATGGCTGTGTGCCCAGATCTGCGCCACATCCTCCGGCGGCAGGGTTGCCAGAATGGCCTTGCCCACCCCGGTACAATACAGCGGACTGCGAAGCCCCACCCGGCTGGACATCCGCATGGGACCGTTTTCCGTTTTATAGATGTAGACAATATCCTGCCCATCCCGGATCACAAGGTGAACCGCTTCGCCGGTGCGCTGGGCCAAACGTTCCAGATGTGCTTTGGCAACGCCCATAATGTCCATACTATTGACGATGCCGCTGGACAGCTCAAACATCTTTAATGTCAGGCGATATTTTCCGTTTGTTTCATCCTGTACCACATACCCCAGGCCCACCAGGCTTGCCAGCAGGCGGTGTACGGTACTTTTGGCCAGTTCCGTTTCCTGGGCCAGGCGCTGCAGGCTGGCCCCTTTGGGATGCGCCGCCAGCTGTTCGATCAACGCAAAAATACGTTCTACACTTTGCACACCACTTTTTTCCGCCACAAAATCCCCTCTTTTTCAAAAATTAACAAATTGTTCATATTTTCGGAATTTCCGCCTTCCGAGAGCCGTTGTTCCACAATATGGAACGATTATAACAGGGATTGCGAATTTTTGCAAGGTCCATGCCGAATCGCGGAATTCTTGGCGCTAACACCAAAAAAAATGTGCGGATTGCTGTATAATTTGCCCGATTGACGGCCACCGCGGCGCTCGATATAATTACAGTAAACCAGTGCGCGGCCAGGTAACGGGTCCCGCCCGGAAGGGCTGCGCACCGAACAAGTGAAGGAGAATTGCTATGAATTCTGTTTTACAGCGTGTGTACGAGATCGGCATTATTCCGGTCATTGCTTTCAACAGCGTGGATGAGGCTCTGCCCCTGTGCAAAGCCCTGATGGACGGCGGCCTGCCCGCTGCCGAAGTCACCTTCCGCACCGCCTGTGCCGAAGAGTGCATCAAGAAGATTCACGAAGAACTGCCCGATATGCTGCTGGGCGCCGGCACTGTCCTGACCATCGATCAGGCTGACCGTGCCATGGCTGCCGGTGCTTCCTTCATCGTTGCGCCGGGTTTTGACCCCCAGGTTTGCCAGCACGTTATCGACAAGGGCGGCATCATGATGCCCGGTACCGCCACCGCCGGCGAGATGCAGCAGGCCATGAACATGGGCTGCGAAGTCATCAAGTTCTTCCCGGCCGAGGCCAACGGCGGCGTGGACATGCTGAAAAACATCGGCGCTGCCCTGAAGACCTGCAAGTGGATGTGCACCGGCGGCGTCAACGCCAAGAACGTCAACAACTACCTGGGCTACAACCAGATCGTTGCCGTGGGCGGCACCTGGATGTGCAAGAGCGACAAGATCAAGGCCGGTGCCTGGGATGAGATCACGGCCATGAGCCGCGAAGCCGTTGACACCATGCTGGGCCTGGAGCTGGGCCACATCGGCATCAACTGTGCCGACGAGGCCGAGGCTGCCAAGACTGCCGAGACCATCGCCAGCCTGCTGAGCATGGCTGTAAAGCCGGGCAACAGCAGCATCTTCGTGGGCAAGAAGGAATTCGAGATCATGAAGAAGCCGGGCCGCGGCACCCACGGCCACATTGCTATCCTGACCAACAACGTCGACCGTGCCATCTATCACCTGGGCCGCCGCGGCGTCAAGTTCGATATGGACAGCAAGAACGTCAAGGACGGCAAGACCATCGCCATCTACATGGCCGATGAAGTCGCCGGCTTTGCCATCCACCTGGTGCAGCGCTGATTGCACCGCCCCCCCAAAAACGTGTTTTGCAAAAAATATAACTATACAACTGTATAAAGGAGCTTCTTCATGAAAGTCGTTACTTTTGGCGAACTGATGATCCGTCTGCAGCCGTACAACTACGAGCGTTTTGTTCAGGCTGACCACCTCGAATTCTCCTTCGGCGGCGGCGAAGCCAACGTGGCCGTTTCTCTGGCCAACTATGGCGCCGATGCCGTCTACGTGACCAAGCTGCCCGCTCATGCCATTGGCCAGGCGGCTGTGAACAGCCTGCGCCGTTACGGTGTCGACACCTCCAAGATCACCCGCGGCGGTGACCGTGTGGGCATCTACTTCAATGAGAAGGGCGCTTCTCAGCGTGGTTCCGTCTGCATTTACGACCGTGCTCACTCCGCCATTCAGGAAGCCAACACTGCCGACTTTGACTGGGATGCCATCTTTGAGGGTGCCGACTGGTTCCACTTCACCGGCATCACCCCGGCCCTGGGCCCCAACGTGGTGGACATCTGCCGCGAAGCCTGCAAGGCTGCCAAGGCTCATGGCGTGAAGATCAGCTGCGACCTGAACTACCGCGGCAAGCTGTGGACCCGTGAAGAGGCCCGCGCCGCCATGACCGACCTGTGCCAGTACGTGGACGTCTGCATCTCCAACGAGGAGGATGCCAAGGACGTGTTCGGCATCGAGGCCGAAGCTACCGACATCTACGCCGGTGAGATCAACCGCGAGGGCTACAAGAGCGTTGCCAAGCAGCTGGCTGACAAGTTCGGCTTTGAGAAGGTCGCCATCACCTTGCGTGAGAGCCATTCCGCCTTTGACAACGGCTGGAGCGCTATGCTCTACGACGTTGCTTCCAACGAGTACTGCTTCAGCAAGAAGTACGACCTGCACATCATCGACCGCGTTGGCGGCGGTGACAGCTTTGGCGGCGGCCTGATCTACGCTCTGCTGTCCGGCAAGAGCACCCAGGATGCCGTGGAGTTCGCCGTGGCTGCTTCTGCCCTGAAGCACTCCATCGAGGGCGACTACAACATGGTCACCGTGGCCGAAGTTGAGAAGCTCGCCGGCGGCGACGGTTCCGGCCGTATCCAGCGCTGATTTTTCTTCCATTGCTTTTTCCCGAAGAGGTCCGCATTTGCGGATCTCTTCTTTTTTGTTTCAATTGTCAACCCTTATCTCCCTTTTGCGTTGACATTCCGGCAAGCTGAACACTATACTGATACCGTACTGCGGTAAAGGAGGGATGGTTTTGGTCAAAGCACAGGTGCTGGCAGCACTGGAAGCCGCTCACGGGCGTTATCTTTCCGGGCAGGAACTGGCCGACCGGCTGCAGGTAAGCCGCACAGCCGTCTGGAAGGCCGTTGCTGGCCTGCGGGCGGATGGTGTGCCCATCCAGGCTGTGACCAACCGGGGCTACGCCCTGCCGGCCAATGCCGACATTCTGCACGCCGACGCTGTTGCCGCTCTGCTGGAACCGGAAGTTGCCCGGGCCCTGCATATAGAAGTCTGTGACCGCCTGCCCGGCACCAACGCTGCTTTGCGCGTCCGTGCCGCCCAACAGGCGCCTGAGGGGTTGGTTCTGATTGCCCAGGCACAATCTGCCGGCAGAGGGCGCAGCGGCCGCAGCTTTTTCTCTCCACCCGGGGGACTGTACATGAGCCTGCTGCTGCGTCCCGAATTCAGCATCCGGCAGTCGGTCTATCTTACCGCCATGGCCGCCGTGGCGGCGGCCCGTGCCTGTGAAACTTTGTGTGGCTCCCCCTTTCAGATCAAATGGGTCAATGACCTGTGGAAAGACGGCAAAAAGGTCTGCGGCATCCTGACAGAAGCTTCCATGGATGTAGAATCCGGATTGCTGGAGTATGCCATTGTCGGGCCCGGATTCAATCTGGTTCCGCCGCTAAACGGATGGCCGCCGGAACTGGAAGGCATCGCCGGCAGTCTGTTTGATGCCGTTCCCCCCGCCGGTGCCCGTGCCCGGCTGGCTGCCGCTTTTCTCAATGCTTTCTGGCCGCTTTACCGCAGCGGTCGCCGTCGGGATTTCCTGCCCGATTATCTGGCCCGACAAGCCCTGCCGGGTCTCCATGTGGAAGTAAGGCCCGGACGTTCCGATGCTTACGGTGCCACCGTGCTGGGCGTGGACGAAGAGTGCCGGCTTCTTGTACAGCCTGACGGCGGTACCGCCATTGTTCCCTTGAGCAGCGGCGAAGTCCAGATCGTTCCCGCCAAAAATCCCATTCATCGTTGAAAGGAAGTTTTTTGTATGCATACCGCTTCTTCCCTGCGTGTCCGTCGTCTGGTTTTGTGCGCGCTCTTTGCGGCGTTGGCTGCCGTTTGCAGTCAGATCGCCATTCCCATGCCCTGGGGCGTCCCCATCAATCTGGCTGTCTTTGCCGCCTGCATGGCGGGCAGCATGCTGGGGCCCATCTGGGGCACTGCCAGCCTGGCCGTTTATGTAGCGCTGGCCGCCATCGGTGTTCCTGTTCTGGCCGGATTTCAGGGCGGTCCGGCTGCCATCTTTGGCAAAACCGGCGGCTACGCTGTAGGGTATATTCTTACCGCACTGCTCACCGGCGTGCTGGCCCAGTTGCTGGGACGCCGCTTCTGGCCGCTGTGCCTGGCCATGGCCGTGGGCTGCCTGGCCTGCTATGCACTGGGCACCCTCTGGTTTATGTTCCTGACCCACAGCTCTCTGCTTACTTCTCTTACCTTGTGTGTGCTGCCTTATCTGCCGGCTGATGCCGCCAAAATCGCGCTGGCTGCCCTGCTGACCATTCAGCTGGATCGTCGCCTGCCTCACAGCTTGCTGTAATAAATTTTCGCCACCGCCCTCCGGGGCGGTTTTTGTTTGCGTTGTGTTGCCAAACGTGTTATACTGAACCCAAACCAGCAAACAAAGGAGAACCGCCGATGAAATGGCTTGCCGTTGACTACGGCGACGCACGCACCGGGCTTGCCGGCTGTGATGCGTCCGAGACAATTACCAGCCCCATCACCCCGCAGATCGAAGAAAAGAGCATGAACAAAGTGGCGGCCGCCGTGGTACAGGTTGCCGCAGCACGCGGTGCTGAAGGCATTGTCTGCGGCCTGCCCAAAAACATGGACGGAACCGAAGGTTCCCGCGCTGCCAAAAGCCGCCGTTTTGCCCAACGCCTTGCCAACGCTGCCGGGTATCCTGTGGTTTTGTGGGATGAACGCCGTACCACTGTTTCGGCAGCCGCGATCCTGGCCGATAACGACACCTTCGGCCAGAAGCGGAAGGAACGGCTGGATTCTGTTTCTGCCGCGGTGATCCTGGAAAGTTTTCTCAACTGGCGCAGCCATCATCCCGGAGAGGAACCGCCGGAACAGTTGGTTCCGCAGCCACCCGAAGATTCGAAAGTTTCACAATAAAGGAGTTCCGCCATGTCCACCGAAACCGCTTCCCGTATTCCGACCCATGCCGCCATCATTGTGGATGGCAACCGCCGTTGGGCGCGCCAGCGCATGCTGCCGGCCAGCTTCGGCCACAAAGCCGGTTTTGACCGCCTGAAAGAGATCACCCGTTACGCCGTAGGTGACCGGGGCGTTCATGTACTTTCCCTGTACGTATTTTCTACCGAGAATTTTGCCCGCGACGCCAAAGAAGTGGGCTACCTGATGGACCTGTTTGCCAACAACTTCCGCACCATTGCCGACGAGATGAACGAGCGCGGCTGCCAGGTTCTGTTCAGCGGCCGCCGCGAAGGTCTGCAGCAGCGGGTGCTGGATGCCATGGATTATATGATGGACCTGACCAAGGACAACAAAAAGGGCATTGTCAATTTCTGCCTGAACTATGGCAGCCACGCCGAATTGACCGATGCTGTCCGCGGAATTGCCCGGGAAGTACAGGCCGGTACCCTGAATCCCGGCGACATAGACGAAAAGACCATTGAGAACCACCTGTACCGTCAGCTGCCCCCGGTGGACCTGATGATCCGCACCAGCGGCGAAGAGCGGCTTTCCAACTTCCTGCTGTGGCAGTGCGCCTATGCCGAGTTCTATTTCACGCCGGTGCTCTTCCCCGACTTTACCAAGGAATGTTTTGATCAGGCGTTGGATGAATACGCCCGTCGTGACCGCCGCATGGGTGGCAATACCAAAAAATAACAGCAACAAAACCAAAAGCACCCTGTAAACTTTGGCTAAACCGCCAATGGTTTACAGGGTGTTTTTTGCATATTCTATGGTTAGCAGGGGTTCATCAGCCTACTGCTTCACCGTCGGTGCTTGCCGACTCCGAGGCTGCCGCATCGCTGCTCTCGCTTTGTGCGGCCAGTTCTTCCGCGGTGGGGCCCGGATAGGTGGAAATGGTCACGCTCTCGATGGTGATGGTATTTTCCTCGATGGGGCGCCAGGTATCGTTGCCTTCCTCGTCCTGCTGGGTATCCACACAGGCCATGGCATCCACAACATCCATGCCCTGGTAGACCTGACCAAAGACTGTGTCGGTGTTATCCAGATAAGGTAGCCCGCCCGCTGCGGCATAGGCCGCAATCTGGGATTCGCTGTATCCGTTCTGCGCCAGCTGTTCCTGCTGCGTCTGGTCAACGCTGTCCGGCAGCGCCGTCACAAAATAGAACTGGCTGTTGCCCCCGGTGACGTCGCCTCCCGATGCAAACGCCGCACACAGTGCTCCTGCGTAATGCTTCAGGTTGGCATCCGCTTCCAGCGGATAGGGATTATTGCTCCAGATAGTGGAACCGCCTGTACCAGTCCCGGTGGCATCCCCGCCCTGAACCGCAAACCCGTACTGGCTGCGCCAGATCACCGTATTATTATAGTAGCCGGTACGTGCCAGTCCCACAAAATTGTAAACGGCCATGGGAGCGGCATCGGGGTACAACACCGCACGCACCTCACCCAGGTTGGTGGTAAAAATAGCAATCAGGTCACCGTCAGCCGGGGCAGCAAACTGCCGCTCCTCACTGGTAACTTCCCCCCGCGTGGGCGCTGCCTTTTTGCTGCCCCCGCAGCCACACAGCAGTGCCAGCAACAGCGCCAGTACCACACAGACGGTTTTCTTCATAACGGGTCCTCCCGGGGTTGCAAAATTTTCTAATTATTCATAGTATACCACACTTTGCGCCCCATGAACACCCTTGACGTATACGAAAAAAAAGGGTACACTATAGGCAGTAAAAATTCCATTCACAGGAGGGACGATCATGTCTGACGAACTGAGCCCCGAAATGCTGGAAGAAGCCACGCCCGATCTTTTGACTCTGGAAGATGAAGACGGGCAGGAAGTCACCTTCGAAGTCATTGATGCCACCGAGGTCAACGGCACCCGCTATCTGGCTGTCATTCCCTATCAGGAAGACCCCGCCAGCCTGCAGGAAGATGCCGAACTGATCCTGATGCGCATCGGTACCGATGACGAAGGCGAATATATGGACATTGTGGACGATGACGAAGAACTGCTGACTGTCGGCAAGGTTTTCGAGGAACGTCTGCGTGCCATGTACGACATCGACGATTCCGAATTGGACTGAGTTTTCGTACTTCACCCTGCGCGGTGCGATTTGTTGCAGCCTTTATAGAATCCTACTAATCAAATATTGGGAGCCCGCGTTGGGCATCGGAACGCAGACCTCCCGCCTCGGCGGAAGAAGGGAGCGCGAACATGCCCGTAGGGCACCCACCTGCCTGTACCGGTAGGTTTTGATTGGTTGCAGACGGCCAAGCGGGGTTTTTTCGACATTTCACCCGGACGGGTTCTTCCCTGTCCGGGTTTTTGGGTGAAACAGAAAAGAAAGGGTGAGCCGTTATGGCAGGAAAAATTTCTGTCGGGGACAAGCTCCCCTTCTTTTTATATGATACCCCTTACAGCGCCCAGAACCGTTTCCGGGATCTACTGGCTGCCAAAAGTCCCTTGGTCCTGGTGTTCATGGCCAATTTCGGGCATCCCATTACCCGCACTTTTGCAAGCCGCTATGCTGCCACCCACGGCGCTTTGCGTGACGGCGGCATGGCACTGGTGGTACGTTCGCGGGCGGATAAGCTGTCCCACAGCATTCACGCCGATACACTGCCCTACCCCCTGCTGTGCGACGCCGATGGTGTACTGTATGACTATCTGGAAATTCCCCAGAACAGCAGCACCTTGATGACCTATTCTCTGGAAGGATGGCGCATTTTGCGGGAAGCCAAAAAGCAAGGTTACCGTGCCGCCAAAGGAGCGCCCCAGCAGCTGCCCTTGACCCTGATTCTGGACCGGGACGGCACTGTTCTGTTCAGCCACTATGGGGCCAGTCTGACCGATGTTCCCGAGGACTGCGCCGCTATGCAGAGTCTGCTGGAAGAACTGGATCTGACACCCGACGTACCGGATATTGAACCGGAAGCATTTCAGCAGATTTCTTCCCGCAGAGAATCCCGCCCGGATTACAGTACGCCTTCCCAGGACTTGCCCCAGCGCCGTTCTCACCATGGCCGTCGCCGTCCGGTACCTACAGATGATTTCATGCCGGTGGAACCTATCCGGGAATACGGCTCCCCCGACCTTGCCAAGACTTCGGTGGTCAGTCTGTTTGACGATCCCTATGATGACGATTGAACCTTTGCAGGTAAACAAAAACCTCGCCGCATTTTCATGCGGCGAGGTTTTTGTTATGCATCCAGCGCTTTTCTGGCCGCAACCACCGCGGCATCGTTGGTTTGCTGGATATGCCATTCATCCAATCCGGGCAGCCCCATGGGGACCCCTTCCCGGCGGAACTGCATACCACTCTCCACCAGCATTTTCCCGCTCATGTGGAACGCACGCGCCTGCGGCAGAAGACTGCGCAGCCGGGTGATTACACCGGCATCCACGCCGGCTCCGATCAATACCTCGGGTCCGCCGGTCGTATCCCGCAGCTGCAGCAGACGAGCCAGCACATCCACACCTGCCGAGCAGGAAGCAGCAGCACCGCTGGTCAACACAGTATCCAGCCCCAATTTTGTAGCTGCAGCATAGGTTGCAACCGGGTCCCGGGATACATCGATGCAACGGTGCAGGGTCATCGGCAGTCCGTCACAGGGTTCCAGAAGCCGCTCCATGGCCAGCTCGTCCAGTTCCCCTTCCGGCGTCAGCACACCCAGTACAAAACCGTCCGCGCCCGCCTGACGCAGATGCCGGATCTGCGCACACAACAGGTCCAGTTCTTCCTCCGCATACAAAAAATCGCCTGGACGCGGACGCATCAGGCAGCGAACCGGCAGATCGCATTCTGCTTTGATCTGCTGCAGCAATTCGCAGTAGGGGCTTAACCCGCCCACCGTAAGTGCACTGCACAGTTCCAGGCGATCGGCGCCTCCCTGCTGCGCTGCCTTGGCCGAAGCCAGACTGTCTACACAAACTTCCAGAATCCGTTTCATTGATGCCACGCTCCTTTTGTGGCATTGTACCACACAACCGCACGATACAACAACCCCCGGACACACAAAGCGCCCGGGGATTATGGTGTTATATGCAACACTCGCACATACGCGAGGGTACGCCAAGTTCACGCCGCCCGATTTCCACGGACCACCCGCAGCGACACCGGTTGCATCGCTTCACCCGGCAGCAGATACTCCGGCTGCGCTTTTTCTTCTTCGGACAGCAATACACCGCACGCCGCATTCAAAAGCAGCACACCCGATCCTCCCAACAGAAGGACAGCCCACAAGGGCAGCGAACCGGCAGCCGCAGCCGGTACCAACACCAAAAACAACAGCATCGTGCCCGTCGCCGCCAATTTTCCTACCAACGCCTTGATCCACTCGTGTTTCATCGCCAGTTCCTCCTTCTATCTGATCGAGCTGTTTTGTCCGCAATTGCCGCATAAACAACTAGTTGTTGTTTGTTGGTTTTACTATAATACTACTTTGAGTTGTTGTCAAGCAATTTTAACAACCTTTTTTAGATTTATTTTTGGATTTTCTCTTTACAAAGGTCACAACCGGTTGTATAATGAATGTAACAAACAGGAATGTACCGTCCGGCACTCCCTCTTTCTTTACCTTGTTATATATAAAGGAGCGCGACCATGTTTGCAGAACGCTTAAAAGAAGCCCGCAAGGCCAAAAAATACAGCCAGGCAGAGATTTCCCGTATGCTTGGTGTCACACAGCAGGCGGTTGGCAAATGGGAAACCGGCCGTTCCACCCCGGACCCCCAGACGGTGGCACGTCTGGCTGAAATTCTGGACACCACCGCCGATGTGCTGCTGGGCCTGCAAAAAAGCCCTGCCGAAGCCCCTGCTGTGGGCCGGTATGCTTTCAGCCGGTATGCGGAATGTCTGATTCCCGTAGTGGGCACGGTCCGCGCCGGTTACGGTGCCCTTGCCTTTGAGGAAGATTACGGCAAAGAATACGCCAGCGTCAAAGACCCGCAGAACTATTTCTACCTGGTGGTAAAGGGTGACAGTATGGAACCGCGTATTTCTGATGGTGATCTGGCGCTTGTCCACCGGCAGAACACCCTGGACAACGGCGATCTTGGTGTGCTGGTCTACGGTGCCGACGGAGAGGGCACTCTGAAAAAGTATATCCAGCGCGGCAACTCGGTGATTCTGCATCCCTTCAACCCCGCTTATGAAGAACTGGTGATCAAGGGTGAGGAATTAGACCACCTTTATATTGCCGGCAAGGTTGTGGAAACCAAGGCCAAGTGGTAACCTTGTGCCGACAATGGTATTGTAACAAAGTCTTTGTCCGATAATACGGACTTTGAATATCCGTTTCAAAAATGCTGCCCGCGGCATGCTTGCAAGACAAGCTTATGCGGCGGGCTGTATTTTTTATACCCTTTTTTCAGGAGAACTTCTTATGGACCTGGGCGAGAAATTGGAAATCCTGGCCGATAGCGCCAAATATGATGTCGCCTGTACCTCCAGCGGTGTGGACCGCCCCGGCCAGCATGGCAGCCTGGGCAGTTGTGCCGCTGCAGGCATCTGCCACGCTTTCACACCGGATGGTCGCTGTGTATCTCTGCTCAAAGTGCTTTATTCCAACGCCTGTTCCTACGATTGCCGCTACTGCGTCAACCGCCGTTCCAATGATCGGCCCCGCGCCACCTTTACCCCCAGAGAGCTGGCCGATCTGACCATCGGCTTCTACCGCCGCAACTACATCGAGGGTCTGTTTTTGTCCAGCGCCGTACTGGGCAGCCCGGACCGCACCATGGAACTGATGATCGAAGCGCTGCGCATTTTGCGGCAGGAATACCATTTTAACGGGTACATCCATGCCAAGACCATTCCCGGCGCCGATCCC
>NZ_JACJKP010000549.1 GCF_016901605.1 Gemmiger formicilis | reverse complement strand
CGATTCTCAATCACCCGGAAAAGTACCACGTCAGCAGTGCCATCAAGCTGGGAGATTATAATGTGGGACGTGCGGGTATGATTCTTACTTTACCGTTGTATATGGCATTTTTGCTGAAGGATCGTTAAAGCGGAGGACGCCTTTTTCTGCGAGGAGGTGCAAGTTTGTGAGTTTCGAACATGGCGGAAGAGCAGATAAAGAAGGAAATACATATGAGAATCGCTTTTTGGCACGTCTGTTCTTGCAATTGATCAACGAAGAATTTCAATATATACAAGTGGAAGCTGTTGAGAGAAACTCTGATTTTGCAGAATTTATTGCAGTTGA
>NZ_JACJKP010000548.1 GCF_016901605.1 Gemmiger formicilis | reverse complement strand
CATACTGCCCCAGACGCAGGCGGGCGGCGGCTTTCCAGTTTCCGAACAACAGATGCTCCTGCTTCCACAGGCTGCGCAGCGCCGCAGCGGGGGCGCCGTTATGACGCCAGGCAAACACAAAATCCAACGCGGCTGCGGCAAATAAAGCCAGCAGCAGCGCGTTTGCAAAACCAAACAAAAGGCAGATCCTCCATATTCATTGAAGTTGACATTATTATAAACGTAAGCGACTGCGTTTGACAAGCCTTTTGCGGGATGCTATCCTTATACCAGAAAATGCAGGAGGGCCGCTCATGAATGAACAACGTTACCGTGCTGTGATTGCCTGG
>NZ_JACJKP010000547.1 GCF_016901605.1 Gemmiger formicilis | reverse complement strand
GGGTAGCGCTTCTGCACCAGAACGTGACGGTAGAAGCGGCCCATCTCCTTGATGGCGAAGATACCGATGCCGCCAAAGGAGCGGGTAGCCACCGGCAGCACCTCGCCCTCGGCGATATAGGAGCGCAGGGTGCCTTCGCTGTCACACTGCAGGCGGTAGAAGGTGATGTCGGAAGCGGCGATGTCGCCTTCCAGGGTGCCGCGGGTAAAGTCGGGATCGCTGCCCGCGGGCTCCAGCAGACGGTGCTGGATCAGCTGGTACTTCACCGCACGGTCGGCGCACATCTTGCAGGAAGGTGTGTTGCCGCAGTGGAAGCCCATGAAGGTATC
>NZ_JACJKP010000546.1 GCF_016901605.1 Gemmiger formicilis | reverse complement strand
AACAATACTGCGCCACATCATAAGTAGGCCAGCCGTGGGCTTCGCAGACACGGTTGGCGGAATCGGCCAGATCGTCGATGGTATTGAGCAAAGTTCCGTCCAGGTCAAACAGTACGGTGGTATACATCTTCCCTATTCCCTCTTTATCTACAGATATACCTTATTATAGTGGCATCTGTCAAAAACGGCAAGACGATTTTGGTTTTTTTGCACAGTGCGCCCAAAAATAGTTGTAAAATTGCAAAAAACAGTACCCGGCTCCCCTGTTTTTATGGTATGATAGATACGCGAATCTGTAAGGAGGCGTTTTTCCGGATGGAATTACTGTTTGA
>NZ_JACJKP010000545.1 GCF_016901605.1 Gemmiger formicilis | reverse complement strand
GGTGCGGGCCATCATTTCCAGAAAACGTCCGGTACCGGCGGCGCATTTGTCGTTCATCACAAAGTTCACCACGGCGCCGTTTTCGTCCAGCCGGATGACCTTGCTGTCCTGCCCGCCGATGTCGATGACGGTGCGCACGCCGGGGTCCAGGTAATGGGCGCCCCGGGCATGGCAGGTGATCTCGGTGATGCTCTTGTCACCGTCCTGGATGGCCGTGCGGCCGTAGCCGGTGGTCACGATGGCGTCAATGTCGCTGCGCTGCAGCCCGGCCTGTTCCAGGGCCTGCTCCAGGGCACGTTCGGCGCCTACGGCGGCACCGGCACCGGTGGGCAG
>NZ_JACJKP010000544.1 GCF_016901605.1 Gemmiger formicilis | reverse complement strand
GCCGTGCAGCTTCAGGAAGCTGTAAACGGGCACCTTGACCGCATAGTAGGGGCTCTTGCCGCCGCGCCACAGACCGGTGCCGTAGCCCATATCCTTGAGCTTCTCACCCAAAGTGCAGCGCACGGCCAGATCGACCATGGGCACGCCGGTGACCTTGCTGATATACGGCACGGTACGGCTGGAACGGGGGTTCACCTCAATGACATACACCTTGCCATCCTGCACGGCATACTGGACGTTGACCAGGCCCACAACCTTCAGTTCGCGGGCAAAGCGGCCGGTATAATCCACCAGTGTGTCAATGACCTTCTGGCTGAAGTTGTACGGCGGGTA
>NZ_JACJKP010000543.1 GCF_016901605.1 Gemmiger formicilis | reverse complement strand
TGACGGACGGATGGCCAACATTGCCCCGCCCAACAGCCGCCCCGGGTATATGACACCCATGCTGTGCATGTCCGCCGGCTGGGGGGACGCCGCCATTTTGGTGCCCTACGCTCTCTATAAGCGCACCGGCGACCGCCGCATACTGGCCGATAACTATGAGATGATGCAGCGGTGGTATGCCTTTTTGCTGGGCCGTGCCCAGCAGACCACGGAGGAGCAACAGAGCGGCGAGTATGCCAAATACACGGTGCTCAACGGCCTGGACTACGGTGAGTGGTGCGAACCCGGAGTAACACCCATGCAGGCCATGGCCAATCCCCGCAAGAGCGTAGG
>NZ_JACJKP010000542.1 GCF_016901605.1 Gemmiger formicilis | reverse complement strand
GCTCTGACCAACTGAGCTAATGGCCCGCAGCACGTATTTGATATTATAGCACAAAAACCCTTGTTTGAAAAGGGTCTGTGGCATTTTTTCCCCCTTGGGGACATACCTTGTTCCCATCGGAGGGCGGGCAGAGCAGCAGCGGCGCCAACGCCGTTGCCGCCAGCAAGAATAAAGCCGCCAATCCCCAGAACCAACGCTGCATAGCCGTGCCCTCCTTTTGGAACAAGGTATGTCCCCAAGGGGGAAAAAATGCCACAGACCCTTTTCAAACAAGGGTTTTTGTGCTATAATATCAAATACGTGCTGCGGGCCATTAGCTCAGTTGGTCAGAGC
>NZ_JACJKP010000541.1 GCF_016901605.1 Gemmiger formicilis | reverse complement strand
TTCTGCCAGTCTGGCCCAGATCTCCACCGCCGCCGAGGTGCTTCGCTCTATTCTGATTCCCCTGGCCCTGATCCTGCTGGTGCTGGATCTGCTGTTCGCCATGCTGTTCAGCCGCTGGTTCACCCGGCCGATTGAGCGGCTCTCGGCCGGTGCAAAGGAGATCGCGGACGGCAACTACGATGTACAGATCTCGGTGGTGCATCGGGATGAAATCGGCCAACTGGCAGAAGATTTCAACCACATGGCCTCCGAGGTCAAACGCAGCGCCCAGCTGGAAAAGGACATTCTGGCCAATGTAAGCCATGACCTGCGCACCCCGCTGACCCTGATCAA
>NZ_JACJKP010000540.1 GCF_016901605.1 Gemmiger formicilis | reverse complement strand
AAAACTGGTGATTGGGGTGAAGTCGTAACAAGGTAGCCGTATCGGAAGGTGCGGCTGGATCACCTCCTTTCTAGGGAGTCAGACATTCAGTCAAAGCTGGTCTTTGAGTGAATGAACAGGAAAGCAAGTTTCAGTATTGTTCAATTTTGAAGGCCCTGAAGTGCGAAAGCACGACAGACCTTCAGAAGCATAAGGGACAGCGAAACCCGAAACGCTGTAAAGGCGCGGGGGTATAGCTCAGTTGGGAGAGCACCTGCTTTGCAAGCAGGGGGTCAAGGGTTCGAATCCCTTTATCTCCACCATTTGGGCTGATAGCTCAGCTGGTTAGAGCACTC
>NZ_JACJKP010000055.1 GCF_016901605.1 Gemmiger formicilis | reverse complement strand
CGCACCTGGGCCACCATTGCCGGTTTGTGCCCACCTGCAGCGAATACGCCATGCAGGCCCTGGCCGTCCACGGTCTGGTCAAGGGTCTGATTTTAACGGTCTGGCGGCTTTTGCGGTGTAATCCCTTGTGCAAGTTCGGGTTTGACCCGGTCCCGGAAAAGGGACGTTGGGTCAATGAAAAAAGAAAACTTACCAGAGGGTGAAGCGGGAGGTTCGCGCTATCCGGAAGATGCCGCTTTTTGACCAATATCTTTTATAATTGTTTCTTGTTAAGAGTTTCTTCGGTTCCTTCTTTGCAAAGAAGGAACACCCTGTTTCTTTCGCCTCTCATGTCTTTGCGCTGCGCGGCAAAGACCTACGTTAAAATAAACGCTTCCGGGCGCAGCCGGGGCAGAATGGACAAGCTATGCAATTTCTCTACTTCCTGGCCATCCTGATTGGCCCGCTGGTGAAGGTTCTGTACAACCTCATCGGCAACTACGCGGCAACCATGATCGTTGCCACCCTGATCCTCAAGCTGCTGTTGTTCCCGCTGGCTATCCACCAGCAGAAATCCACCGCCAAGATGTCGGTGTTCCAGCCGCTGATGAACGAGATCCAGCAAAAGTACAAAAACAACCCCCAGAAGCAGCAGGAAGAAATGATGAAGCTGCAGCAGGAACATGGCTTTAACCCCATGGCCGGCTGTCTGCCCATGCTGCTGACCATGCTGGTGCTGTTCGGCTTCCTGGGCGTGGTGTACTACCCTGTACATTACATCTTCGGTGTGTCCGATGCAGCCGTCAAGGCCGCCTGCGAATCCCTGGGCCTGGCTACCGTCAACGCCACCACCATGCAGACGTCCCTGATCCAGGCTATCCATAACGGTGCGGTCATCAGCCCGGACATCATCCCCGCCGATGTGGTTGCGGAAATCCAGAATTTCAACACCACCTTCTTCGGCATGGATATGTGCGATATCCCCGGTTTCAACATCACCCCCATCGCCATCTTCCCGGTCATCGCCGCCGTGACCATGATCCTCAGCTACGTATTCACCCAGAAGCTTTCCGGCATGGGCTCCCAGATGCAGGGCAGCATGAAAATCATGATGTGGGTCATGAACCTGATGTTCGTGTCCTTCTGCTTCAATGCCCCCGTCGGTTTCTCTCTGTACTACGGTGTGTCCAACCTGTTCCAGATCGGACAGAGCTTTGTGACCTACAAGATCTACAGCCCCGAAAAGTTCAAGGCACAGTATGAGGCCGAACTGGCCGCCAAACGTGCCGAGAAGAAAAAGAAAAAGACCATGACCATTGAGGAAAACGGCCAGACCGTTACCAAAGAGGTCACCGGCACCGAAGCCAACAAACTGCGCCTGGAACTGGCGCGCCAGCGTGAAGCTGAATTGTACAAGGATGAACGGACAACCCCGTTGCAAAAGTAAGGAGGGAGCACCATGCGCAGCATTGAAATGAGCGCCCGTACCGTGGAGGCCGCTGTAGAGGCTGCCTGCGAAGCATTGGGCGTCGACCGTGACGATCTCAACGTAAGCTATGAAGTTCTGGAATTCCCCGCCCGTAAACTGTTCAAAACCATCCCTGCCAAGGTCCGTGTAAAGGTGGAAGAACCTGCGGACACCGCCCCGGCAGCTGCGGAACCGGTCCAGGCCCCCGTGGCAGAGGCCGAAGTCCCCGCCGCCCCGGTGGAACAGGCCCCGGCAGCCGCTCCCGCAGAGGAAGCTGCCGCCCCCGCTCCCGTGGAGGAGCAGCCCGCCGAAGCCCCCGCTGAGGAGGAAGTGGCGCTGGACATCGACGCCGACCCCCGCCTGCAGGCTGCGGTGGAATACCTGACCCCCATCTTTAAACTGATGGGCGTGGAGGAATTCACCTTCTCGGCCCTGAAAAAGGGTGAAGCCACCATTCTGCGGGTCAGCGGTGCCCACATGGGCGCCCTGATCGGCCGCCGCGGCGAAACCATGGAGAGCCTGTCCTACCTGGCCAGCCTGGTGGTCAACCGGATGGAAGGCCCCTATGTAAAGCTGGGCCTGGATGTGGGCGGCTACCGCGGCAAGCGTGAGGACGATCTGGCCGCTCTGGCCCGCCGCATTGCGGACCGTGTGATCCGCACCGGCTGCTACTACGAGATGGAGCCCATGAACCCCTACGAGCGGCACATCATCCACACCGCCGTGGCGGACATTGAGGGTGTGCGCAGCGAGAGCAAGGGTGAAGGCCCCAACCGCCGCGTGGTGATTTATTCCACCGACCCCAACGCCAGCAACCTGCCTGACCGCGACAACGCCCGCAATGCCCGTGGCGGACGCCGGGAAGGCGGACGCGGAAACCGCCGTGAGGGCGGCCGCGGAGCGCGCCGGGAAGGCCGTGGCGGACGCGGCAACCGTGGACCCCGCCGCGAGGGCGCAGGCCGTTACAACGGCCCCCGTTCCAGCGTACCGGAACGTGAGTTTGCCGACCGTCCCCGTGACCCCGATGCCAAGCCCATGGCACCCAAGGTGACTGAGCGCATCCATGACGGCGACGACTTCGCCTTCGGCAAGATCGAACTGTGATGGCCCGTCCTTTTCTTGCAAGAAAAGGACCAAAAGAACACACAAACAAAACACCCCCGCAGGGAATCTCCCTGCGGGGGTGTTTTATTCGGGGGCCTCGGGTCTTTCTTGCAGGCAAAGGGCAATCCCTCCCATTCACAAAGTTCCCCGGGCGGCAGGCGGAAAACTTACAAAAACAGAAAAGTTTTCCACAACCTTGTGGAAAACAAAAGTGAAAGGGACATAGAAAAAGGGGAAAATCCCTGTTTATGGGGTAAATGGTTGGAGTTTCTTCGGTTCCCTCGTTGCAAAAGAGAATAAGAGGCACCCAAAGTTTATAAAAATCCCTCTTCGTGGGGCAAATAGGTAGAGTTTCTTCGGTTCCCTCGTTGCAAAAGGGAATAAGAGGCACCCAAAGTTCGTAAAAATCCCTCTTCGTGGGGTAAATGGTTGGAGTTTCTTCGGTTCCTTCTTTGCAAAGAAGGAACAGCAAAGAAGGAACAAGAGGTGATATTGACAAACCGGCGGGAATTGGTTTTAATGGTTGTAGGAAAGATAAGAGCAGTTGAAAAAGGAGGCGACCATGAACCAATACAAACGCAGGCGGGCCATGATCATCCTGTGGGGATGCATTGCAGCGCTGGCCCTGTGCACAGCCGCGGTACTGGGATTTTTATGGTGGAAAACCCCCGAGGTGGGGGATTTTTCCATACCCGGTACCCGGGGCGAGATTCCCGCCACGGTGGAATTGCCGGGCAAACTTTCCCGCGGGGAGGAGATTCCCCTGGCGGTACTCTGCCACGGATTTACCGGCAACCGGGGCGGCGATACCCACTTTACCCAGCTGGCCGCGGACCTGGCCGAACAGGGCATTGCCACTGTGCGGATGGATTTTCCCGGCTGCGGTGAAAGCACCGAACCCTATACCGCCTATACCCTGAGCAACATGGCTGCCGATGTGGATTCCTGCATTGCCTACATGCAGGATACCTACAACGTCACCGGCCCCATTGTGCTGGTAGGGCACAGCATGGGCGGGCGCCTGGCCAGCCTGTACCCCAGCATGGGCAACTACCCGGTAGATGCCCTGGTCCTGTGGAGCCCCGCCAACGGTACGGGATTGCAGGGCCTGGACTTTTTGAACGTGGAGGATTTGTCCCAGGTGGAGGCTGTGGCCGCCGAGGCCCTGGCTAACGGCAAGGCCGCCACCAAATGGAACGTGGAGATCAGCGACGTGTTTGTGCAGGAAATGCAGAGCAGTGACCCCAACGCCGCTTTGCGGGAAGCCGGGCTGCCGGTTCTGCTGACCTATGCGGGGCACGAAACCCTTTTCCTGGAAAGTACGGTGTCGGAAACCATCGCTGCGGTGGAAAGCCTGCCCAACAGCCAGGTGGTGCTGGAACCCTTTGTGAACGGCGACCATAACTACTTTGGACCTACCGGCAAAGAGGACCCCGAAACCCCTGTGATGGATGCCGCCCTGCGGGAAGTTACCGTCAGTTTCCTGACCGATATTTTGAAGTGAGTGTCTTTGTTCCTTCTTTGCAAAGAAGGAACCGAAGAAATTCCAATTAAAAATCCCCGACAGGATACATCCTGCCGGGGATTTTTGTTTAGAGTTCTTTTGGTTCTTTTCTTGCAAGAAAAGAACGAAGCCATCCACCACAAAAGCATCGCCCCCGTCCGGTTGCGGCTCCGGGCGGGGGCATTTTGGGGTATCGGTTTGGTGTGAGGAGGAATCATGTTCCAGGGTTCCGGTTGCGGCTCCGGTTCCCTGTGCCTAATACAATACAGGATAACTGCTAATAAACTATGATTTTGATATGAACATTTTGTAAAATTGAACAGGTGTGTACAAAAAAATCCCGGCTGCGTGTGCAGCCGGGACATTTTTGAACAGATGGTGGAAAATCAACCAAACATGTTGATCAGGATACCGGCTGCAACCGCAGAACCGATAACGCCCGCCACGTTGGGGCCCATGGCATGCATGAGCAGGTAGTTGCGGGGATTGTACTCCTGGCCGACCTTCTGGCTGACGCGGGCCGCCATGGGAACGGCGGAAACACCGGCAGAACCGATCAGCGGGTTGATCTTGCCGTGGGTAACCACGCACATGACCTTGCCCAGGAGCACGCCGCCGGCGGTGCCAACACCGAAAGCCACGACGCCCAGAACGATGATTTCCACGGTCTGCAGGTTCAGGAAGGTGGAAGCGTTGGTGGTGCAGCCTACGGAGAAGCCCAGGAAGATGGTGATGATGTTCATCAACTCATTGCCGGCCGTCTTGGTAATACGTTCCACAACGCCGGATTCCTTCATCAGGTTGCCCATCATCAGGCAGCCCACCAGGATGGCGGCGTCAGGCAGCGTCAGAGAAACAATGATCGTAACAATAATGGGGAAGAGGATCTTCTCGGTCTTGGAAACCTGCCGCGGTGCGGTCATGACGACCTGACGTTCCTTCTCGGTAGTCAGGAACCGCATGATGGGCGGCTGGATCACCGGCACCAACGCCATGTAACAGTAGGCAGCCACCGCAATGGAACCCAGCAGGTGAGGAGCCAGACGGGTGGTAACAAAGATGGCCGTGGGGCCGTCGGCACCGCCGATGATGCCGATGGAGGAAGCTTCCTGGTTGGTAAAGCCCAGGATCTTGGCGCCGACAAAGGTGAAGAAGATACCCAGCTGGGCCGCAGCGCCCAGCAGCAGGCTGGAGGGACGGGCAATCAACGGGGTGAAGTCGGTCATGGTACCGATGCCCAGGAAGATCAGCGGGGGATAAATGCCCAGCTTGACGCCTAAGTAAATATAGTCCACCATGCCGCCGGAGTTGCCCAGCATCTCCCAGTTGATGTGGTTGGTCTCGTTGAGGAAAATCTCAATGTGGAAAATGCCGTCCAGGGGCAGGTTGGTCATCAGCATGCCGAAGCCGATGGGCAGCAGCAGCAGCGGTTCGAACTGCTTGACGATGGCCAGGTACAGCAGCACACAGGCTACTGCCAGCATGACGGCGTATTTCCAGCCGCCCTCGGTGAAAAAGATCTGTGCCCAACCGGAGTTACCGAAAATTTCGGCAATATTGGTAAAAATCGCACCCATTTTCAGCCCTCCTTACATAAACGGCGTGGTATGCTCACGCACACCCGCATCGCCCCAGGCACCGCGGCGGGAACCCTTGCCGGATTTTGCCACGCGGCGGATACCGTGGATCACAGCGCCTTCGCCCATAACGCTGGCAACAGCAGCCGAAATCGCGGCGATGATCTCGCCGGGGATGGCGCCGTTCTCTGCCTTGGCGGCAGGAGCCTGCGGATTGGGGGCCGGTTTGGGCGGCGCTTTGGGCGCGGCCTTCTGCGGCTTGGGCGCCTGCGGTTTGGCAGGCTTATGGTTGATACTGTCGAAAATCTTGCCCTCGATCATGATGATCAGGCAAAGGGCAATCAGCATCGCAAAGACCAGGGTAATGCTGGTCAAAACGACGGTGCCGTCGCTGGCTTCCAGCGCCAGCAATGCAACGTTGGGCATAGCGGGTTTTCCTCCTTTTGCGTTATGCAATCGCAAATTTTGTACAAGCGACATTTGTTTGTATTATACCACATTGTGCATTTTTTTGGTAGATTTTTTTACAAAAAAATTAACAACCCTTCCGCAAAGTTGTACGGTTCACAAAAGCCGTCCCGCTCCGCGGGGCATCCCCGCACCCGGCGCCGGAAAAAGGAGCCCGGGCCAAAAAACGGGTGGGTAGCGGAACTTAATAAAATAAAATACAAAGGCCTGCATAAGGCGAGAGCACGCACTGCAACAAAAGAAAATAAAGTTTCTCTTCGTCATCCTGCCCAAAAACGGTGGAAAACCCTGCAAAGGGGACGGGCAATGCACAAAAATTGGCCCCGAAAGGCAAATTTCGCTTGACCCAGGCGGCAGGGTGTGGTAGCATAGGCCCATCGAAACGAACGGCAAAGGCGCCGGGCAGAGAAATCTGCCCGGCGTTTTTGTGTTTGTGAGGATAGAAAAGGGGTATGTGTATGTACAGTTCAGCGGATGTAACCTGGACGTTGGTTGCGGCGTTCATGGTGTTTTTCATGCAGGCAGGCTTTGCCCTATGCGAAGCAGGCCTGACACGTGCCAAAAATACCGGCAATATTCTGATGAAGAATATGATGGATTTTTGTATCGGCACGCCCTGCTTCTGGCTGGTAGGCTTCGGTGTGATGTTTGCGGGCACCGGCGCCTTCATCGGCGGGTTTGACCCGTTCATCCAGGGCAGTTACGATTTCGGCAGCCTGCCCTTGTGGGTGTATGTGGTGTTCCAGACGGTGTTCTGCGCCACGGCGGCCACCATTGTTTCCGGTTCCATGGCCGAGCGTACCAAGTTCAGCGCCTACTGCGTGTACTCGGCGGCCATCAGCCTGATCGTCTACCCCATCTCCGGCCACTGGATCTGGGGCGGCGGCTGGCTCAGCCAGCTGGGCTTCCATGATTTTGCCGGTTCTACCGCCGTACATTTTGTGGGCGGCGTGACCGCCTGCCTGGGCGCCTGGATGCTGGGCCCCCGCATTGGCAAATACGGCAAGGACGGCAAGGCCCGGGCCATTCCCGGCCACAACCTGACCGCCATGGCGTTGGGCGTGTTCATCCTGTGGTTCTGCTGGTTCGGTTTCAACGGCGGTTCCACCGTCAGCATGACCGGTGACGATACCATGATCTCGGCCGGTCTGATCTGCTTCAACACCAACATGGCCGCTGCCCTGGCTACCGTGGCGGCCCTGATCACCACCTGGGTGCGCTACGGCAAACCCGATGTGTCCCTGACTTTCAACGGCGCGCTGGCCGGCCTGGTGGCCATCACCGCCGGCTGCGATATGGTGGACCCCTTCGGTGCTGCCATCATCGGCATTGTGGCCGGTGTGCTCTGCGTATTCTCGGTAGAATTTTTCGACAACGTCGCCAAGATCGATGACCCCGTGGGTGCGGTTTCCGTCCACTGCGTCAACGGTGCCTGGGGTACCCTGGCCACCGGTTTGTTCTCCAGCAGCAAGGGTGTGTTCTACGGTCACGGCTTCTCCTTCTTCGGCGTACAGGTGCTGGGTCTGGCCAGCGTGCTGGTCTGGGTGCTGGTTTCCATGTTCATCATCTTTACCATCATCAAAAAGACCATCGGCCTGCGCGTTACCGAAAAGGAAGAGATCGACGGCCTGGACATCCACGAACATGGCCTGACCAGCGCTTATGCAGGTTTTGCCATCAGTGACGCCACCTATGCCGACCTGGAAGTGAACGAGAACACCGATCTGGGTGAGGACGACATCACCAAGGCCAGCCCCGCAAAAATCGCGGCGGCGGTCAAGGTGCAAAAAGAAGCGCCCCTGCCTGCGGAACTGGATTCCGGTATGCATAAAGTTTCCATCATCGTACAGCTGGCCAAGTTCGACGCCCTGAAGCAAGCACTCAACCGCGTCGGCATCACCGGCATGACGGTGACCCAGGTGATGGGCTGCGGCATCCAGAAAGGCAGCGGTGAACGGTACCGCGGCGCTGTGGTGGATGCCACCCTGCTGCCCAAGGTCAAGGTGGAAGTGGTGGTCAGCAAGATCCCAGTGGATACCATCATTGAAGCAGCCACCAAAGCCCTGTACACAGGGCACATCGGCGACGGCAAGATCTTCGTCTACAATGTGGCGAAGGTGGTCAAGGTCCGCACCGGCGAGCAGGACTACGCGGCTTTGCAGGATGTGGAATAACCACAGCAAAAGCAGCCAAAAAAGGGAACGGTCTTTCGGGACCGTTCCCTTTTTGTTTGTTCCTTCTTTACAAAGAAGGAACCGAAGAAATTCCCATAGGGTATTCCGTGAATGGACGGCTGCCGGGGCATTACCGCCGCCCGGTGCGTTCATCCTGCAGGAACAGACTTTTTCCAGAGGAAAAAAACAGGAAGTTTTCCACATGAGGACCTCTCTATGTGGAAAACTTCCTTATAAAAAGGAAACGCTCTGCCCGGAACCTGTTGGCATGGTTCAGTGGGTCAGCACCTGGTTCATATCATCCAGTTGCTCCGGCACGTCGGTCAAATCCATGGTGGAAAAATCTGTGGTGACCCCCGCATCGTCCAGCAGGCCCTGCTGGGCGGCCGGGTCCGCGCAGATATCCTGGGCACAGCGGTAAACCCCCGGCCAGTTGGCATCCATGGTGGCCTGGTCGTCGGCGCTCAACCCCTGCTGCCAGGTCCGGGTTTCGCCGGGCAGGTCCTCCGGCACCAGGTCCCCCGCCAGAAATACCACCAGGTCCGCCGCCGCAATGGCGGTTTTCAGGCTGCCCCCGGCGCTGTCCACCTCATAGGCAATGCAGCCGTTCAAAACCACCGTCAGCCGCCGCGTTTTTACCGCCGCTGCTGCGTTTTCCACCGTGGCGGTTTCGCTTGTGGAAAATCCTGCCTCCGGTGTGGCGGCCGTCTCCCCGGTCCGGGCGGTTTCCGGCGTGGCGGCGGGGGCTGCGGCGCACCCCGCCAGCAGCAACCCGCAAAGTATACAGCACAGTATCTTTCGCATACAGGATGCCCCCTTAGTTTTGTACCATAGTATGCCCGGGAACACAAACTTTGTGCGTTGTGCCCATCCGCTTGCGGATATACGCCTGGATGCCGTCAAAAATCGGCATCAGGTCCTCTCCGTCCGGCGTCAGGCGGTATTCCACCCGGGGCGGTGTTTCGTGATGATCGATCCGCTGGATCAATCCGTCAGCCGCCAGCTCTTTGAGCTGGTTGCTCAGCATCTTGTGGGTGATGCCGTCCAGCAGCCGCCGCAGCTCATTGTAGCGCAGCGTGCCGTGAGCACCTACCATAAACAAAATGCGCATCTTCCATTTGCCGCTGATGCGGTCCATCACCGCTTCCATCTTGTCGCAGCCTACGTCCGCGTACCGGCAGTTACAGTTTGCATTGGGATGCATGGTCTGAAGTCCCCCTCCTTTGACGGTTTCCAAAAAGTGCGTACTTGCCAAAACGACCAGTGCCTGTATACTAAGTATAGAGGATTTTTTTCATTTTGCAACTTGCCCGCCCCTGTGGTTTGCGGTAGAATGAGTACAGAAGCGCACGCCGGAAGGGCGTACCAGGAATTATGAGGGAGAAACTGACGTATGACCGACGATTTGTTTGAGTTTTTGCAGGAGAGTGTGACCCCCTACCATGCAGCCGCCACCGCGGCCGCCTGGCTGGAAGCGGCCGGCTTTACCCGCCTGGAAGAGGCCGATTACTGGAACCTGGAACCCGGCAAGGGATATTATATCGTCCGCAACGGTTCGGCGGTGGTGGCCTGGCGCATCCCCGACCATGCCATCGGCGGCTGGCGCATCACCGCCAGCCACAGCGACGCCCCGGGCTGGAAGATCAAGTCCGACACGGTACAGAACGACGGCTGCCGCCGCCTGAGCGTGGAAGGTTACGGCGGCATGATCATGTCCAGCTGGCTGGACCGTCCCCTGACGGTGGCGGGCCGGGTGCTGCTGCGCACCGAGGACGGAGTGGAAACGCGGCTGGTCCACTTTGACCGGGACCTGCTGGTGATCCCTTCCCTGGCCATCCACATGCAGCGGGATGTGAACCAGGGCCACCACTACAACCCCCAGATCGACATGCAGCCCCTGTGGGGCCCCGCCGACAGCCGCACCCTCACCGACCTGCTGTGTGAGGAACTGGGCGTGAAAGCGGAGGACATCCTGGACCGGGACCTGCAGCTGGTGACCCGTCAGGCACCCACCGTCATCGGACCGGACGGCCAGTATTTTATGGCGCCCCGCATCGACGACCTGGAATGTGCCGCCACCACCCTGCTGGGCTTTATTGAAGCCGCCGCCGAGACCGACAGCGCCTGCGCCCCGGTCTGGGCCATGCTGGACAACGAGGAAGTGGGTTCCTCCAGCCGTCAGGGCGCCCAGAGCAGCTTTTTGCGGGATGTGCTGGACCGGATTCTGGAATCCATCCCCCACAGCGCCCAGATGGAACACCGGGCCCTGGCCAACAGCTTTATGCTCAGCGCCGACAACGGCCATGCGGCCCACCCCAACTTTGCGGCCAAGAGCGACCCCGCCGCCCCCGTGCGGCTGGGCGGCGGCGTGGTGCTGAAATACAACGCCAGCCAGAAATACACCACCAACGCCCTGAGCGGCGGCATCTTCCGGGCTATCTGCGAAAAAGCCGGGGTGCCGGTGCAGACCTTTACCAACCGGGCGGACGAACCGGGCGGCAGCACCCTGGGCAACCTGCAGAGCCATTCGCTGCCCATCCCCATGGCGGATATCGGCCTGGCCCAGCTGGCCATGCACTCCGCGGTGGAAACCGCCGCTGTTTCTGACGCCAACGCCATGGTCCGGGCCGTGGCCGCCTTCTACCGGGTCCACCTGCGGGCCCTGGGCGACGGCGTGTATACCCTGGCATGATCACCGGACGGTATGCCCCCAGCCCCAGTGGCCGGATGCACCTGGGCAACCTGCTGTGCTGTCTGCTGGCCTGGCTGAGTGCCAAAAGCAAAGGCGGGCAGGTGCTGCTGCGCATCGAAGATCTGGACACCCAGCGGTGCCCCCGGCATTTTGCCGACGCCATCATGGACGACCTTGCCTGGCTGGGTCTGGCCGCCGACGGCCCGGAACCCCCGGTGTACCAGAGCGAACGGGCGGAGATTTATCAACACTATTATGATATGCTGGACCGGCGGGGGCTGGTCTACCCCTGCTTTTGCAGCCGCAGCCAGCTGCACGCCGCCAGTGCCCCCCACCGCAGCGACGGCCAGGTACTGTACGCCGGTACCTGCCGGAACCTGACGCCGGAAGAAGTGGCGGAAAAATCCAGGACCCGCGCCCCTGCCTGGCGGGTGAAGGTACCGGAGGAGGAAATCGCCTTTACCGACGGACACCTGGGCCCTTATGCCGAGAATCTGGCCCGGGACTGCGGGGACTTTTACCTGCGCCGGGCGGACGGCGTGTTTGCCTACCAGCTGGCCGTGGTGGTGGATGATGCCCTGATGGGCGTTACCGAGGTAGTACGGGGGGCCGACCTTTTGAGCAGCACCCCCCGGCAGCTGTGGCTGTACCGGGAACTGGGGCTGACACCCCCGGCCTTTTACCACCTGCCCCTGCTGCTGGCCGCCGACGGGCGGCGGCTCTCCAAACGGGACGGGGACCAGAGCCTGGAAAACCTGCGGGCCAAATACGCCCCCGAGGAAGTCATCGGCAAACTGGCCTTTGCCTGCGGATTGCAGGATGCGCCCCGCCCGGTGACGCCGGCGGAACTGGCCGGGACCTTTACTTGGGCCAAAGTGCCAAAAGATGACATCCTTTTGCCGGAAAACCTGTTTTAATGGGGGAAAGGGGCAAAGGATGCCCCCGGCAGCGGGCAAGGCCCCGCCGGAAAAAACCGAATTCCCACCGGGAAGCGCCGTCTTCCCGGTTTGTCTCAACCCAGCAAAATAAAGGAGTTCTCCACAATGCAACGCTATGAAATTACCGGCATGAGCTGTGCGGCTTGTGCCAGTCATGTGGAAAAAGCCGTGGCGGCGGTGCCCGGCGTTCAGTCGGTGGCGGTCAGCCTGCTGACCAATTCCATGCAGGTGGAATGTGCCCCCGATGTGGACCAGGCGCGGCTGCAAAAGCGCATCTGCCGTGCGGTGGAGGCCGCGGGCTACGGCGCCGCCCCCGCCGACGATACCATGGAAGGGGCCCTGGACGATACCGAGACCCCTCGCCTGAAAAAACGCCTGATCCACAGCCTGTGTTTTCTGGTGCCGCTGATGTACCTTTCCATGGGGCACATGATCGGGCTGCCGCTGCCGCCTTTCCTGGAAGGGGGCGGGCCGGGGGCGCTGGTCTACGGCCTTTTGCAGCTGGCCCTGACCCTGCCGGTCTGCTGGATCAACCGGGCGTTCTTTATCAGCGGCTGGAAGGGGCTGCGCAGCCGCGCCCCCGGCATGGATGCGCTGGTATCCCTGGGCGCCGGGGCGGCCTTGCTCTACGGCGTGTTCGCCCTGATCATGATCGGTGCGGGGCTGGCTTCCGGGGAGGAAAAACTGGTCATGCAGTACCGCCACGACCTCTACTTTGAATCCGCCGCCATGATCCTGACCCTGATCACGGTGGGCAAAACCCTGGAAGCCTACAGCAAGGGCCGCACCACCGACGCCCTGAAAAGCCTGATGGAACTGGCCCCCCAGACCGCTACCGTGCTGCGGGACGGCCAGCCCGTGACCGTGCCGGTAAGCGAGGTGGAAGTGGGCGACCTGTTCCTGGTCAAACCCGGTGAGGCCATTCCTGTGGACGGCACGGTGGCCGAGGGTGTGTCCAGCGTCAACGAGGCCGCCCTGACCGGCGAGAGCATGCCGGTGGACAAGTTCCCCGGTTCCCCTGTCAGCGCCGCCACCATCAACCAGAACGGCGCCCTGACCTGCCGCGCCGAGCGGGTAGGCCAGGATACCACCCTTTCCCAGGTGATCCGGCTGGTGCGGGACGCCGCCGCCACCAAAGCACCCCTGGCCAAAACCGCCGATAAAGTATCCGGCGTGTTTGTGCCCGCGGTCATTGCCATTGCGGCGGTGACTTTCCTGGTCTGGCTGCTGCTGGGCCAGACCTTCCCCTATGCGCTGGCCCGGGGGATCTCGGTGCTGGTCATCAGCTGCCCCTGCGCCCTGGGGCTGGCCACCCCGGTGGCCATTATGGTGGGCAGCGGCGTGGGCGCCAAGCACGGCATCCTCTTTAAGACGGCCGCCAGCCTGGAAACCACCGGCTACACCGACACCGTATTGCTGGACAAGACCGGCACCATCACCACCGGCGAACCCAGCGTGGTCCAGGTGGTGGGCACCCGCCGTGTGCCGGAAAAATTCCTGCTGAGCATGGCCGCCGGTTTGGAACTGCGCAGCGAACATCCCCTGGCCCGGGCCATTTTGCAGCGGGTCGAACAGGATAAGATCAAATACACCGCCGTGGCAGGCTTTGAGGCCGTGCCCGGCAAGGGGCTGCGGGGCAAGGTGGCCGGCAAGGTCATTGCCGGCGGCAACGCCGAGTTCATCCGCGAAACCTGCATCCTGCCCCCCGACCTGGAAGAAGCCGGGCAGAAAATGAGCAAAAACGGCATTACGCCGCTGTATTTCTCTCTGGCCGGCAGCCCCGCGGGCGTGATCGGTGTGTCCGACGTGGTGAAAAAGACCTCGGCGGGGGCCATTGCCCAGATGAAGGCCCTGGGCCTGAATGTGGTGCTGCTCACCGGCGACAACGAAGGCACTGCCCGGCACATCGGTTCCATGGTGGGGCTGGACGCCGACCATGTGGTGGCCGGGGTGCTGCCCGCCGGTAAGGAAGCGGAAGTCCGCCGCTGGCAGGCCAAGGGCCGGGTGGCCATGGTGGGCGACGGCATCAACGATGCTCCCGCCCTGACCCGCGCCGAAACCGGTATTGCCATTGGCGCCGGGGCCGACGTGGCCCTGGATGCCGCCGATGTGGTGCTGGTGCGCAGCGACCTGGCCGATGTGCCCGCCGCGGTGCGGTTGTCCCGCGCGGTGGTGCGCAACATCCACGAAAACCTCTTCTGGGCGTTCTTCTACAACGCCATCTGCATCCCCCTGGCTGCGGGCGTGTTCACGGGGCTGGGCATTACCCTCAACCCCATGATCGCTTCCGCCGCCATGAGTCTTTCCAGCGTGTGTGTGGTCACCAACGCGCTGCGGCTCAATACTTTTGATCCCCGCAAGGCCGACCGGGATGCCCCGCCCAAACACAAGGCGCCGCCCCGTCAGGCCCCTGCACAACCTGCCGCCTGCCCGGTCAGCTGCCCGGTGCAGACCACCCAAAAGGAGGGTAAAGCCATGAACAAGACCATCCATATTGAGGGCATGATGTGTGCCCACTGCGAAGCCACCGTGAAAAAGGCACTGGAAGCCCTGGACGGTGTGGAAAGCGCCGCCGTCAGCCATGAACAGGGCACTGCGGTGGTGACCCTGACCGCCCCTGTGGACGATGAAGCCCTGAAACAGGCCGTGGAGGCGAAGGACTACACGGTTACGGGCATCGACGCATGAGCGCCGTGCGCCGCCGCTGGCGGTTTGAAGGCCGGGTGCAGGGGGTAGGGTTCCGATACTTTTCCGCCTGCGCTGCCCAAAAACTGGGCCTGACCGGATGGGTGGCCAACAACTGGGATGGCAGCGTTACGCTGGAAGCCCAGGGCGAGCCTGCCCAGCTGGACAAGCTGGTGCCGCTGATTGAAAAAACCTGCCGCTGGGGCCGCATTGAAGGCATGACCGTGCAGAATCTGCCCCTGGAAGAGCACGAGTACGGGTTTACCGAACGCAGCGGCGACTAGGGTTGTTCCTTCTTTGCAAAGAAGGAACCGAAGAAACTCTGATCAAAAAGGCATGGTCTTTGGACCATGCCTTTTTATATATCATTTTCCATTACGGGGGTTCGGGCACACCCGAA
>NZ_JACJKP010000539.1 GCF_016901605.1 Gemmiger formicilis | reverse complement strand
GCGGCAACATTGTAAAGAATGTAAAAGGCGTCACCGTCCCCAACTCCGGCGGGCGCCGCGGTATTGAAATTGCCGCCCTGCTGGGGGTGTGCGGCGGCGATGCCCACCGCCGTCTGGCCGTACTGGAAAGCGTCACCGACGACACCCGCGCCCGGGCGGTGGCATTGCTGGAAGCGGGCATCTGCACCACCAGCCTGATCGAAGGCACCGACAATCTGGTGGTCCAGGTGACCGCCCGGGCCGGTGTGGACGAGGCCTTTGTGGAGATCCGGGGCACCCACACCAACGTGACCCGGATGGAACACAACGGTGAGGACCTGCTGCGGGACGGCGGTG
>NZ_JACJKP010000538.1 GCF_016901605.1 Gemmiger formicilis | reverse complement strand
CGCCGTGGTGCTGGGACCGGGCTGTGCGGCGCCTTTCTCGCCCAAAACGCTGCGTTCCTCCATGGGCGCGGCGGGGCGGCTGCCGGTACTGCATTCCGACGATCTGCCCGCCACGCTGCAGGCTTTGCGGCGGCGGGGGGTTACCTGTCTGGCGGCGGCTCTCTATCGTTCCCGCCCGCTGAATGAGGCGGGACGGGAATTCCCCGGCGGTGTCTGCGTTGTCATTGGCAGCGAGGGGCAGGGCCTGCGGGACGAAACGGTGGAAGCCTGCGATGCCGCGGTGCGCATCCCCATGACCGACCGTGTGGAAAGCCTGAACGCCGGTGTGGCGGGCAG
>NZ_JACJKP010000537.1 GCF_016901605.1 Gemmiger formicilis | reverse complement strand
CGCATGGCGGAAATTCGCGTATTGGATAAACATACCGCAGAGCTTATTGCCGCCGGCGAGGTAGTCGAGCGACCGGCGTCGGTTGCCAAAGAGTTGTTGGAAAATGCCATTGACGCAGGTGCTACCCAGATCACCCTTTCGGTTACCCGCGGGGGAATTGCACAGCTGCAAATCGTGGACAACGGCAGCGGTATCGAAGCGGAATATATTGACAAAGCGTTTATCCGCCATGCGACTAGTAAAATTGCTTCGGCAGAAGATCTGAGCCATATCCATACACTGGGCTTCCGGGGCGAAGCGCTGGCGTCTATTGCCAGTGTGGCCAAAGTGGAAGTGC
>NZ_JACJKP010000536.1 GCF_016901605.1 Gemmiger formicilis | reverse complement strand
GCTGCTGAACATGCGGCAGAAACTGGTGGACGATGACCGCGGCGGCCTGGAGGAGATGTTCCGTCTTTCCACCAAGCGGCGGGAAGCTTTCGACAAGCGATAAACCATAAAAAACACCCTGCATCCGATCCGGATGCAGGGTGTTTTTTACATATGCAGGCGTTTTTCCAGTTCGCTGCGCAAAGCGCGTCCCTGGAAGATGATCAATCCCAGGCAGGTGATCACGCTGATAATCAGGCAGATGACCCACGGCATACTGCGGGCATCCACCCGTCCGGTACCTACCTGGAACAACAACAGCAGATAGGGCAGCACACCGATGCCGATGTTCAGCAGC
>NZ_JACJKP010000535.1 GCF_016901605.1 Gemmiger formicilis | reverse complement strand
GGTACGCTACCTTTCCTGTAACTTCCAAAAACCCCTTTCGCTGGATACGGTGGCCCGGGAACTAGGGGTCAGCAAGTACCACCTTTCCCATATATTTTCCAGCCGGCTGCACACCAGCTTTTCCGAGTATGTGAACTTTCTGCGCCTGAACCTGGCCCGGGAATTGCTCCTTACCACCGACCAGAGCATTCTGGAACTGGGGTTGACTTGCGGTTTTTCCAGCCAGCGTACCTTCAACCGTGTTTTTCAGATTCACATGGGAATGTCGCCCCGCCAATACCGGGAACTCAAATCTGTGGCATCACACAGCCCACTGACAATTCCATAAACGCATGCCG
>NZ_JACJKP010000534.1 GCF_016901605.1 Gemmiger formicilis | reverse complement strand
ACTTTACCATCAACGCCATGGCCTACGCGCCGGGGGAAGGTGTGATCGACCTGTACGGCGGCCGTAAAGATTTGGACGCCGGTATTATACGGTGTGTGGGCGAACCTTCGGCACGTTTTGCGGAAGATGCCCTGCGCATTTTGCGGGCCCTGCGGTTTGCGGCGCGGCTGGAATTCACGCTGGATGAACAAACAGCGGCCGCGGCGCTCTCGGCACGGGATACTTTGCAATCAGTCAGTGCGGAGCGAATCTACGTGGAACTGGATGGTTTGCTCTCAGTACCGGGAGCCGGACATGTTCTGGCACAGTATGGTCAGATTCTGGCCGGTGCTGTGCCG
>NZ_JACJKP010000533.1 GCF_016901605.1 Gemmiger formicilis | reverse complement strand
GGTGGCGCATACCCAGGTTGTAGGAGCAGTTCAGCATACCGCAGTAGGCGTCGCCGCGGCCGTTGATCATATCGCCGTCGCCCTCGGCAGCCGCCACGTACATCACGGGGCCGTCGGCAAAATCCCCCGGGCGGTACCCCAGGGCCGAAAGCACCCCCGGTGTGCCGGGGGCGGCAAAGTTCCCTTCCTTGGCCAGGGCGCAGTCGGTCACATGGATGGGGTTGCGCACGCTGGCGGCGATGATCTGGGTCTCGATATCCGGATAGTTCAGGAACATATCGTGGATGGTCTCGATGAGTTCGTACCCATTGCCCGTGCCATTCTGGGTGTCAAGGACCT
>NZ_JACJKP010000532.1 GCF_016901605.1 Gemmiger formicilis | reverse complement strand
CCTTTGCCATAGTCCCCGTCGTACCAGGTACCGGCCCCGTCCATGGCATCGTAAAGCCAGCCGGGAATATCCATGTGACTTTCCCCGGTGGGGGTGTCCGGTACCAGCCGCAGGATCAGCCGTACCCCGTCGGCCCGCCACTGCGCAAAATGGCAGCGCTCTTCCAGTGCGGCAAAATCATATTCTCCCTGCCGGGGTTCCAGCTCATTCCAGTACACCGGCACATAGGCAAAGGCCACATAGGGGTCCTGACGGTAGTTTTCGCCCCAGGCCACCAGCCCTTTCATGGGGTTGGTGACGGGTTTGGGCCCCGCCGGGATCTCTGCCGACACCAGAGGAAC
>NZ_JACJKP010000531.1 GCF_016901605.1 Gemmiger formicilis | reverse complement strand
ATGATTTCCGATGCCATCCACTCCTTCTCGGATGTACTCACAACACTGATTGCCTGGATCGGTGTGAAGGTGTCCAAAAAGGCATCCGATGAGGAACATCCCTATGGCCATGAACGGCTGGAATGCATCGCTTCGCTGCTGCTGGGCGGTGTGCTGCTGCTCACCGGCCTGGGCATTGGCAAGGCCGGTCTGGAAACCATCTTCTCCGGCAACTACCAGGCCCTGGCTGTGCCCGGCGCCATTGCACTGGCAGCCGCCATTGTCTCCATCGCCGGCAAGGAGGCCATGTACTGGTATACCCGCCATTATGCCTTGCTGATCCATTCCTCGGCCTTCATGGC
>NZ_JACJKP010000530.1 GCF_016901605.1 Gemmiger formicilis | reverse complement strand
ACCAAGTACTTCGCCGGTCGCTTCGCCACCATGATGTTTGGACTGCCTGGGGCCTGTCTGGCGATGTGGCGCTGCGTTCCAAAGGGGCGTCGCGCCAAGTACACTGGATTGTTCACCTCCGTCGCCTTCACGTCCTTCCTGACCGGAATCACCGAACCCATCGAATACATGTTCCTCTTCGTGGCCCCGCTGCTCTACGTGTTCCATTCGGTCCTCGATGGCGTCTCCTTCCTGGTGGCGGACCTCATCAACATTCGTATTGGCAATACCTTCTCAGGTGGTGCTATCGACTACCTCCTGTTCGGTGTGCTGCAAGGTGAGGCCAAGACCCACTGGCTGTAC
>NZ_JACJKP010000054.1 GCF_016901605.1 Gemmiger formicilis | reverse complement strand
ATATAGCTGTCGGCGTTTTTCAGCAAGTGGGTGGGCACATCGTGGGGCGTATCCCCGCGCATGGTGCGGAACTTGAGGATATTAAAGTGCTTTTTCCCCCGCCCTACACGGCGCTGTTTGAAGAAAACCGGACCGGGAGAATCGCTCTTGATCCAGATGGCAATGATCCCCATGGGGATGGCCAGCACAATGACAGCCACCAGAGAAAGGACAAAGTCCAGCAGACGTTTGATATAGCGTTGATACATGTGCTCATTCTCCCTTCTCTGCCGCCGGCTGGGATTCCTGTCGTTCAAGGATCTGCTTGGCTACTTCCTCTTTGGAAAAAAGCCCGGTATTGCCGGTAACTGCCACCACCGTATGGTCGGCACGAACCCGACGGTTGGGATGATAACTGGGTACCATGTGCTGCAGGCATTCCACCACCGCATCATCGTTATGGTGGGCTGCCACCTGCAGTGCCTGCAGGCCATTATAGAAATCGGCCAGGTCGATTTTCATGGGCGGCGCAATAAAAATTTTGTTGTGCGCCGTCTTGCGCATCTTGTCCTGCTCGGTATCCATGAGCAGTTCCTCATAGAGTTTCTCGCCGGGACGCAGGCCGGTAATCTTGACCTGCATATTGACGCCGGGTTCGTAACCATAGAACCGGATCAGACGGTTGGCAAGGTCCATGATTTTGACCGGTTCACCCATATCCAGTACATAGATGCTGCCGCCTTTGGCCAGACCACCGGCCTGCAGCACCAGCTGCGCAGCTTCGGTGATGGTCATGAAATAACGCACGATCTCCGGGTGAGTGATGGTGACCGGACCTCCCCGCTTGATCTGTTCTTCAAACAGAGGAATAACACTGCCATGGCTGCCCAGTACGTTGCCGAAGCGAACCGCCATACATTTCATATCGGTGCCGCTGTCAAAGGATTGAATCAGCATCTCACACAAACGCTTGGTGCAGCCCATAACGTTGGTGGGGTTCACAGCCTTATCGGTAGAAAGCTGCACAAACCGCTCTACCCCGTGTTCGGCTGCCGCCGTGAGGAGGTTCTTGGTGCCGAACACGTTGTTTTTGACTGCTTCCGCAGGGCTGATCTCCATCAGCGGCACATGCTTATGGGCAGCCGCATGGAATACCACCGACGGATGATAGGTTTCAAACACTTCATTCAGCCGTTCCATATCCCGAATGGAACCCACCAGGGTAATCACCGGGGCATCGGCGCCGTATTTGTTGCGCAGTTCGGTTTCCAGCTCATAGGCGCAGTTCTCGTAGATATCAAAAATCAGCAGCCGGCGCGGCTGGTACCGCATGATCTGCCGGCAGAGTTCGCTTCCGATGGAACCGCCGCCGCCCGTTACCAGCACGACCTTGTCATGGAGGTATTCGGAAATCTGCGCGTTATTCAGCTGAATTTCGTCCCGGGAGAGGAAGTCCGCCGTATTCAGTTCGCGGAAGCCTGCGGCCACGGGATTTCCGTTATCATCCACTGCCTGGGGGTCGGACAACATCCGTACACGGCAGTGCGTGGAGTTGCACAGATTGATGATCTCGCTCAGCCGGTCACCTTTCAGGGTGGTGATGGCAATGACGATCTCCATAATGTGGTATTTGCGGACCAGCTCCGGAATGTCCGAGATGGTACCGCGCACCGGTACGCCCTGCACCCGAAGGCCCTTTTTGGTCAGGTCATCGTCCACAATGCAGATGGGGTTGCCGAAACTCTGGTTCTTGTTTTTACACAGGTTGACCGCCCACGCACCGGCGTTGCCGGCGCCCACGATCAACAGCGGGGTCTGGTTTTCCGGCTTATTGGCACGGGTATCCCGCACCGTTTTGATCAGTCGCCATAGGAAGCGTACCCCGGCAATGGCTGCGGTGTTGAATACGGCACCGAAAATCAGCACCGAACCGCTGATGGGGCGGCTGCGGTAGAACAGATCAAACAGCATGATCAGACCGGTAGCCAGACCCGAAAGACAGGTCAGACGGGCCAGGTCCCGCATACCGGCATACTCCCACATAATCTCGTACAATCCGCCAAACCAGAATACGATCATATAGATGGGCAATACATAATACAGCATGGGCGCCATGGCGCGCAGAATCTCCGCACGCTGGTAGGCTTCACCGCTGTCAAAGCGCAGCATAACCGCCAGCCAATAGCAAAATACAATCAGCCCGCAGTCGAGCAGCATCAAAAGGAGGCGCCGGGGCAATCCTTTGATAATTTGTTTTGAATCCTGTTGCATGAATCTATGATCCTCTTAAAAGATTTTCAAAGTTCCTGTATATAAATGTATTATAACACAGGTCTGCCCCGTTTGTCTTGCGACAAACGAGGCAAACGGGGCATATACTGCCCAAAAATCGGCAGTAAATTTTGGTAAATCAGTCAGCCATATTTTATTCGACTGTCACGCTCTTGGCCAGATTGCGCGGTTTATCCACATCCAGACCTTTGGCACAGCTTACATAGTAGGCCAGCAGCTGCAGCGGAATGACCGCCAGGCTGGTGGCAAAGTGCGGATCGGTTTTGGGCACATACACGGTAAACCCGGCCGTATCCTCAATGCTGTAATTGCCGTAGGTGGTCAAGCCCATCAGGAAAGCACCGCGGCTCTTGACTTCCACCATATTGGAAACGCTCTTTTCAAACAGGTCCGGCTGGGTCAGGATACCCACCACCAGGGTGCCGTTTTCTACCAGAGAAATGGGGCCGTGCTTCATCTCCCCCGCCGCAAACGCTTCGGAGTGGATGTAGCTGATTTCCTTGAATTTCAGGCTGCCTTCCAGTGCCACGGCATAGTCCAGACCGCGGCCGATGAAAAAGGCGTCTTTGGCGTTGGCATACTTGCTGGCAAACCACTGGATGCGCTCTTTGTCCGCCAGAATCTTTTCAATCTTATCGGGCAGGGCTTCCATTTCGGCAATCAGGTTTTCATACTGACCCTCCGCCAGCGTACCGCGTACCCGGGCAAATTCCGTAGCCAACAGGTAGCAGGCTGCCAGCTGGGTGCTGTAAGCCTTGGTGGTGGCCACCGAAATTTCCGGGCCGGCCCAGGTGTACATGGTGGCATCGGCTTCCCGGGCAATGCTGGAACCTACCACGTTGACAATGCCGATGGTCCGCACTCCACGCTCCTTGCACAGGCGCAGCGCGGCCAAGGTATCGGCGGTTTCGCCGCTCTGGCTGATGACCAATGCCAGAGAATCCTGTTCCAGCACCGGGTCACGGTAACGGAACTCGCTGGCCACATCCACCTCTACCGGCAGGCGGGCCAGGCTTTCAAAGACATAACGGGCGGCCATCCCCACATGGTAGGCCGAGCCGCAGCCGATGATGTACACCCGGCGCACATTGCGGATTGCCTCCTCGTCCAGTGCCAGTTCCGAAAGATCAATCTTACCGTCTTTCAGGCGCGGCGAGATGGTATCCCGCACGGCAGCAGGCTGTTCATGAATCTCCTTCATCATGAAATGCTCATAGCCGCCCTTTTCAGCTGCTTCGGCATCCCATTCGATGGTGGTGGTCTCGTGCTCCACGGGTTCTTTGTCCACGTTGAAGAAGGAGATGGAGTCGGGCGTCAGGCGCGCGATTTCCAGATTGTCAATGTAGTAGACCGTACGGGTGTACTTCAAAAGTGCCGGGACGTCGGAAGCGATGATGGAACCGTTTTCGCAGCGGCCCACGATCAGGGGGCTGTCCTTGCGGACGGCGTACAGCGTCCCCGGCTGGTCCGCAAACAAAATCCCCAGCGCATAAGAGCCGCGCACATGCAGCATCATGCGGGCAATGGCGTCCAGCGCATCACCGGCAGACTCCCCGGTATAGTAGAAGTCCAGCAGCTGGGCCACTACCTCGGTATCGGTCTGGGACACAAAATTGTAGCCGCGGTTGACCAGACGTTCCTTGATTTCCAGATAATTTTCGATGATGCCATTATGCACCACCGCGATTTTTTGATTGCGGGAATAATGCGGGTGCGCGTTGACCACCGACGGTTCCCCGTGGGTAGCCCAACGCGTATGGCCGATGCCGCAGCTGCCGGGAACGGCATTGCCGCCATCGGTCATTTCATGCAATACTTTCAGGCGTCCTTTGGCCTTGACAACTTCGATTTTGCCGGCGGCATTCTGCACCGCCAAACCGGCCGAATCATAGCCGCGATACTCCAACTTGGCCAGTCCGTCCAGTAAGATCGGCGCGGCCTGCGCCGCACCCGTAAACCCTACGATTCCACACATTGGCATACCCTCCCTGTTGGACGTTTTTTCTCTATCACTTTAGGTTTCTTGCTCTGAATTTGCGATAACTATTTACCAGTATATTCGATTTGAGGACAAATGTCCACCCGTATCTATAAAAAAGCGGGCGGCCGTCAAGGGCAACAGCCGCCCGCCGCGCGCATTCTCCCTTTCCGGTTTCTTACACCATAAAGAACCTTATGAGTCCTCGCGCGTTATTCAGCATACCACACTTTGCAAGCAACGGCAAGTCTGAAACCCTCTCGGAGATCGTTTTCCGTGTGTTTACAAAAGTTTCTTAGGTATATACTGAAAATATTTTGTTTTTTTAATCTTCCACCCGACGGGCCACCACTACATACCGGCCGTTGTCGCTGGAATATTCGCAGGTGGAGAGCGTCAGCAGCTGTTCCCCGTAACTGGGGCGGATACCACTGTCCACATCGCTGCGTTTGATCACTTCATCCACATAGGCATTGTAGGTGGATTCATCCATGTCGATGTACTGATTATAGACAAAGCTGGTATCCTCCACCACGTCGATGGAGAATGCCGCAAACACTTCATACTGCCCATCCCCGTAAACGGTATCGAAGTCGATGTAGGGATGTTCAGAATAATAGGATGCATCCTTATACCCGGTCAGGCAGCCAAAGATGGTGCCGGTCTTCATGTTGTGACCGTAAATCACAAGGTTTTCGCTCTGATCGTTGGCCCCCAAGGTGGTTTTTTCATCCAGATAAGGCACACCGTACACGCTGTATTCCTTATAGAAATTATGGCGCAGATAGAAATCCTTGTTGTCGGGGGCATACATCACCGGGAAATCCAGACTGGTATCCTCGATGGAGATCCAGCCTATAAAGTCACTGTTCTTTTCCCGCAAAGCGGCAAACTTGGCACTGTTGGATTCACCCGACGTGGTAGCCTGCGCATTGGGATCGATCATGGATTGCAGATCGGCAAACTCATTTTCTGCCTGGCGGTCATCAAAATACCGTTTGACCAGAATGCCGCCGCTTACCAGAAAGACAATCAGGCAAACCGCCATTGCCACTGTATAGGCAATGTTCCCCTTGCTGTGCTTTTTCTCTTTCGGCTTCTTATCCGGTTCTGTTTTCTGCTCGGTTTCTTGCTCCCGGGCAGGTTCTTCTTCCGGTACCTCTTCGGTCACTTTTTCCTCAGCTGCCGGTTCGGAAGGCTCCGGTTTTACGTTGGTCTGTATTTTTTGTGTGTAATAAGGCGCATCATTGCGACGTATTTTGGCCATGGTTTTTCTTCCCCTTGTCAAATTTATTTCTACTATACGCCATTCCCCTGCAAATTTCAAGTGGTACACAGGTCCAATCCTGACAACACAAAAGCGCGGTGCGTTTGTATCACGCACCACGCTTTGGATTACGGATTATTCGCGGATTTCGATGCCCAGTTTAAACTTCAGGTTACCCAGGATCTTTTTGATGAAGCGGTCCACTTCATCCGGTGCAAAGGGTTTGTCACCCGGCTGGAAGTAGAGGCTGAAGGCCATGCTCTTTTTGCCTTCGCCCAGCTTTTCGCCACGGTAGATGTCGAACAGCTCCACCTTGGTCAACTGTTTGCAGGCGCGCTGCATCTCTGCTATCAGAGTGCCGCACTCGGCTTCCTCCGGGGCCACCAGCGCCAGGTCACGCTGCACAGGCGCCAGTTCGGGGATGGGAGTGTAGCGCAGTGCCTTGGGCACCAGGGCGTGGAAGGCAGGCCAGTCAATTTCGCCCAGGTAGATGTTCTGGTTGCTGCGGCTGTCCTTGGGCAGTTTCAGTTCGGCGGTCACATCGTTGGCCAGCTTACCGAACACACCCACCCGCTGGCCTTCACACAGGATGTAGGCAGCGATGCCGGGATGCAGCCAAGGCACATCGGTAGCGCGTTCTACCGTCAGCTGGGTGCCGAAAGCAGTACCCAAAGCTTCCACCGCGCCTTTGACCGCGAAGAAATCTTCGTCATTGCCCCAAGCGGCGAAGCCCAGGTGCAGCCGTTCCTCCGGCAGTTCGGTAATCGGCAGCTGTTTGGGAATATAGATGTTGGACAATTCGAACAGGCGGCCTTCGGCATTGCCCTTCTTCAGGTTATCCACCACCACATTCAGCAGGGACGGCGCCAGCAGCGACCGCATGATGGTCAGGTTGGAAGAAATGGGGTTGAGGATGCGGATCACGTTACGTTCCGGCGCATCGGGAGCGATGTGCAGCATATCCAGGTCCGCATCGGCGTAGAAAGCCAGGGTCTCGGCCTCATAGAAGCCCTGCGCACACATGGCACGCTTGGCCTTGGCGCGGGCCTTCTGGTCGGCAGTCAGGCCGCCGGTGGTAACCTGCGCTGCTTTCAGGAAAGTGGGCTTGATATGGTCGTAGCCGTATTCGCGGATGATTTCCTCGGCCAGGTCAGGCTCACCGATTTCGATATCTTCACGCCAACGGGGCGCAACCACCTGCATGGTATCGCCGTCTGCTTCCAGCGTCACCTCAAACTGCAGGCGGCGCAGGATGTCCAGCACGGCCTCGGTGGGCACCGTAATGCCCAGGATGGCATTGATGCCGCTGATGGTGGCGGTGAACTTTTTGCCCTCACGCGGGGCACCGGCGGAGCAGTCGAAATGGCTGGCAGTGACTTCGCCGCAGCCCAGCTCCTGAATCAGGTGCAGAGCACGGGCCATGCCCAACTCGGTGGTGTACTCCGAGATGCCTTTCTCGTAATGGCTGGAGGCATCGGTATTCTGGCCCAGGCCGCGGGCGGTCTTGCGGATGTTATCACGGGCGAACTTGGCGGACTCGAACAGCAGCTGGGTGGTGCTGTCTTTGATCTCGCTGTTCAGGCCGCCCATAACACCAGCCAGTGCCACCGGCTTGCTGCCGTCGCAGATGACCAGATTGTTGGGGGTCAGCTTGAATTCCTTGCCGTCCAGGGTGGTGATCTCTTCCCCGTCCTTGGCGCGGCGGACAATGATCTGGCAGCTTTCCAGAGTGTCCATATCAAAAGCGTGCATGGGCTGGCCGATTTCCAGCATCACATAGTTGGTGATATCCACCACGTTGGAGATGCTGCGCAGGCCGCACAGAGCCAGCTGACGTTTCATCCAACGGGGAGAGGGTCCGGGGGTAATGTTATGCACATAGTGACCGATATACCGGGGGCAAAGGTCCGGCGCTTCCACCGTGATGGACAGGCGCGGGTCCACCGTGTCGGACACAGTGTAATCGGTGGCAGGCATTTTCAGGGGCTTGTCCAGAACCGCGGCCACTTCCCGGGCGATGCCCAAGACGCTCTGGCAGTCGGGACGGTTGGAGGTTACGGCGATGTCGAAGATATAATCGTCGAGCCCCACCACCTGCTGAATGGGGGTACCAGGCACGGTATCCTTGGGCAGGTCCAGCAGACCATACACTTCAGAACCGGGGTACAGGTCATCGTTCAGCCCCAGTTCTTCGCCGCTGCAGAGCATGCCGTTGGACTCCACACCCATCAGGGGCTTGGCCTTGATCTTGATACCGCCGGGCAGCGTGGAACCGTCCAGGGCGGCAGCGGTATGCATGCCCGCGTAAACGTTGGATGCACCGGTGGAGATCTGGATATCGTGGCCGTAGTCGCCGCAATCCACCTTGCAGATGTGCAGGTGGGTGCCTTCCTGCGGAACACACTCGGTCACAACGCCCACAACTACCTTATCGATCTCGGCGGAAAGGTCAATCAGTTCCTCCACTTCAAAACCGCAGTCAAAGAGCTTGGTTTCCAGCTCCTGGGCGGTAACATCGATCTCTACATATTGTTTCAACCAGCTGAATGGTACTTTCATTCCAGACTTCCCCCTCTCAATCCTCGAACTGCTTCAGGAACCGCAGATCGTTTTCAAACATCAGGCCGATGTTGTTGATGCCGTACTTGAGCATAGCGATACGTTCGATGCCGATGCCGAAGGCAAAGCCGGAGTAAACCTTGGGGTCAATGCCGCAGTTTTCCAGCACGCTGTGGTGCACCACGCCGGCACCCAGAACTTCGATCCAGCCGGTATGCTTGCACAGCGGGCAGCCCTTGCCGCCGCAGGCAAAGCAGGAAACGTCCACTTCCACGCTGGGTTCGGTGAACGGGAAGTAGGAAGGACGCAGCCGGGTCTTTACCTCGGGGCCAAACAGTGCCTGGACGAACTTATCCAGCATGCCCTGCAGGTCGCACAGCGTGATGCCCTTGTCCACAACCAGGCCTTCCATCTGATGGAACATGGGGCTGTGGGTGGCGTCGGAGTCGGAACGGAACACGCGGCCCGGCACCAGCACCTTGATGGGCGGCTTTTCCATATCCATGACGCGGATCTGGCCGCCGCTGGTCTGGGTGCGCAGTACGATATCCTCGGCCACATAGAAGGTATCCTGCATATCGCGCGCGGGATGATTCTTGGGCACGTTCAGCCGGGTGAAGTTGTGGTCGTCGTCCTCGATCTCGGGGCCTTCGTAAATTTCAAAGCCCATGCCCGCAAAAGCATCCACGATCTCGTTTTTGACCAGGGTAATCGGATGCAGGTTGCCGGTGGTACGGACCTTGGCCGGCATGGTGATGTCCACCGTTTCCGCTGCATTGCGGGCAGCCAGAGCTGCCTGCTCCACCTGGGCGGAAAGAGCCTGATACTGTGCCTCGACCCAGGTCTTGAATTCGTTGATGGTTTTACCCATGGCAGGGCGATCCTCTTTGGGAACGTCCCGCAGGGATTTGGTCAGCCCGGCCACAGCGCCGTTCTTGCTCAAAAACTTCTGCCAGAACTCCGACAGTTCCGCCTCGCTGGTGACGGCTGCACCCGCCTGTTCGATGGCGGCGCGCAATTCTTTGATTTTTTCTTCCATAGTACACCTCCGCTTGTTCCGGGGCGGGGCATATAAAAAAGGCCTCGTCCCTGCACATCATCAGGGACGAAGCCTTGGTCATTCAAAACTCCGCGGTACCACCCGTGTTCCGCATACCAGTATGCGGCGCTCTTTGTCTGCCGGTAACGGTGCAGGGGCCGTTGCGCGCTACTGAGCTGTTTGTACAGCGGTTCCCGCGCACCACTCGGGAGCGAACTTCCCCGCGGGTGTTTTGCAGGCGGCTTACAGCCGGTGACCGCCCTCTCTGGCCCAAAAGGCCCGCGCGTACTTTCTCCGTCATTGTGTTTTATCAATACGAATATCAGTATACCCAGCCCGCCGTAATTTGTCAAGGCCGGGGTGACACAAAAAAGGAGGGGCCGAAGCCCCCCCTTTAGCGGCAGATCAGTCGTTGCGGCGGCCGACCATACGCAGGATATACAGGAAGATGTTGATAAAGTCCAGATAGAGATTCAGCGCACCGATGATGGACGCCTTGTGCAGCATAGCCGCATCCCCGCCAAAGTAAGCGTAGTGATGCTTGAGCATCTGTGTATCGTAAGCCGTCAGGCCCATGAAAATCAGCAGGCCTACTGCGCACAGGACCAGATCCAGCACACCGAAGCTCATGCCAAACAGGCTGAAGAAGCTGCCCACCAAAGAGCAAACCAGCATTGCGATCAGACCGCCCAGCAGTTTGGGACCCCAGCCGGTCAGGTCTTTCTGGGTAGCGGCACCGTACACAGCCATCACGCCGAAGTAAACCGCACCCACCAGGAAAGCCAGCACCAGGCTGCCCAGGTCGTACACCAGGAAAATGGTGGACAGGTTCATGCCGTTGAGCACCGCATACAGGAAGAAAAGACCGGTAGCGGTAGAAGGCTGGATCTTGGTGATCCGGCCGGACAACACAAACACCAGCACCAGTTCACCGATAATGGCGGCATAGATCAGGCCGGTAGTGACCAGCGGAACGATGAGGCCGCTGACAACCGTGGCAATGCCGGTGGCGAAAGTTACCAACAGGCCGGCAAACATCCAGCCGAAGGTTTTGGTCATATACTGATTCAGGGTGCCAAACGGGCTCTCTGCGTAAGAAATGTCATTGTAATTTTGGTACATGGTTGATTCCCCTTTCTTAATACGGTATTATAGCCATAAAAGATGTGAAAACCATCACAAATTTATGAAGTACCTGTTAACAGTATCCTATAGAAGGAGAAAAAAGTCAAGAATGGATTCTTTTGGTATTTATCTCCACATCCCCTACTGCAAATCCAAGTGCCGGTACTGTGATTTCTATTCCGCGCCGGGGACCCGTGCGGTGCCGCAGGCCTACGTAAGCGCCCTGCTGCGGGAACTGAAAAAGAACGCCCGCCGCCCCGATACCCTCTATTTTGGCGGCGGTACTCCGGCGCTGCTCTCCCCTGCGCAGGTGTCGTCCCTGGTGCAGGCGGCCGCCCCGCTGCCAGGGGCCGAAATCACCCTGGAAGCAAACCCTGATACTGTCACCCGGGAAAGCCTGCTGGGATTCCGGGAAGCCGGCGTCACCCGGATTAGTTTTGGTGTGCAAAGCGCCGACGATGCCCAGCTGCGCCGTCTGGGCCGCACTCATACGGCCGCCGGTGCAGCGGAAGCGCTGCGTATGGCCCGGGAAGCCGGATTTCCGGAAATTTGCGGGGATATCATGCTGGCACTGCCCCACTATACCAACGCCGAGTTTGATGCCACCCTGGACCTGCTGCAGCAAGGGGGCTGTACCCACATTTCGGCCTATCTGCTGAAGATCGAGCCGGGCACGGCTTTTGCCAAATTTCCGCCAGAAGGGCTGCCCGATGCGGACGATGCAGCCGACTTCTACCTTTACGCTGTCCGTCGGCTGGCCGAAGCCGGCTACCGCCAGTATGAGATCAGCAACTTTGCCCACCCCGGCCACGAAGGTCGGCACAATCTGCTGTACTGGAATTGCCGGGATTACTGGGGTGTCGGTCCCGCTGCCCACAGCTGTCTGGACGGGGTGCGGCGTTTTTGGCCGGACGATGTTCACAGTTTTATCGCTGGTTCCGCTGTGGAGGAAAAAGAAGGCGTCTGCGATGTCGAAGATTTCCTTCTGATGCAGCTGCGGTTGAACCGTGGGCTGGATCTGGAAGAATACGCTCGATGGGGTGGCCATTTTACCAAACCGCAGCTTGACTTTCTGCGTCACTGCGTTGCTGCCGGCTATGCCCTGTTTGATGAAAAGCGATTGCAGCTGACCCCCGCCGGGATGGTGGTACAAAACGCGATTCTGGAGGCACTGCTATAAAACAACAAAGCGTGGACTGCCGGTAAAGGCGGTCCACGCTTTGTGTTTATGATTCCAAAAATTTCCGTACCGGCCAGCCCAGCAGCCGGGCAGCGGTTTCGTCATGGGTGACCAGAACCGCCGGGCGGTTGCCCGTCAGCCGAACGGTAGCCGCAGCAGCCTGGGCAACCAGTTCGGCATCCATGCCGGTAAACGGTTCATCCATGAACAGGGTGTCGGCATCCTGGCACAACAGCGCCCGCAGCAATGCGGCACGGCGTTTCTGCCCGCCGGACAGTTTGCCTGCCGGCAGTGCCAAATCGCTTTCTGCAAAGCCCAGCGCTCGCAGTTCCGTTTCGGCCTGGCGCAAGGTCAGGCCGTGGCCTGCCAGCACCAGATTGTTCCCCGCCGTCAGCTGCGGACAAAGGCGGTCTTCCTGAAAAACCGCCGCTATATGTCCCACGCCGCTGACCGTTCCGATATCCGGTGTTTCCAGCCCCATCAGGATACGCAGCAGCGTGGTCTTGCCACAGCCGGAGGGCCCCATAAGTACCACAGGGCCGTTCACTTCCCAGGAAAAATGGTCCAGTACGGTCTTGCCGTCAAAGCGTTTGCAGAGATCCCGGATAATGATACTCATGACCGCACCTCCCCACAAAGCCGTACTTTGGCGGCGCGCAGCAACCGGGCCGCCACGGCCGACAAAAGCGCCGACAGTACCACGATCACCAGCGTCCAGGCGAACACATCGGGGGTGGACAGGGTGATTTTGGCACGGTAGAGAGCATCCCCCACCGAATGATCCGGCAGGCCGATGACCTCGGCGGAGACACCGCTTTTCCAGCACATTCCCATAGCGGCGATACAGCTTTCGCAAAAAGACGGAAAGATTCCCGGCAGCCAGATATAACGCAGACGGGCGATCCAGGGCAACCGGTAAACACGCGCCATTTCCAGCAGCTGGGGGTCGGTATCGGCAATACCGGCCAGTACCCCCGCATACACAACCGGCAGCACATGGGTAAAGCTGACCACCACCGAAAGATTCTCACCGCTGACCCACAGCAGGGCCAGGATCACGAAACTGGCCACCGGCATAGCCCGGATCAGCTGCATGATGGGGTCTACAAAGACCCGAACACTTCGCCAGCGGGAGCCGGCAGCGCCCAACAGCAGCCCACCGGCCACTGCCAGCATAAAACCGGCCAGGATGCGCAAAGCGCTGAAGGCGATACGGTGCCAGAAAGCCGCCGTAGGCAGCAGCTGTCCCAGTGCTGTCAGCGTCTGCACCGGAGTAGCCAGGAACAGACCGCCGTGCCCCAGGGTCATGGCGGCAATCTGCCATACCACCACCCACACGGCAATGGCGATCAACCGCCCGCGGCGATCAGAGACCATAGTAGAAATCGTCGCCGGGCAGCGCACCGCCCACGCTGGCGGGGTCGGCATCGTAAAGCACCTGGAAGTAGTTTACCAGGTCGGTCTTCATCTGCTCACCAGTTTCAAACACAATGTTGCACTCCGGCAGGGCCTTCTGGGCCAGAGCGGCTTTGGCAACAATACCGTAGCTCTCGCACAGAGCTGCCGTGCCTTCCAGATCCGTGTTGGCAGCTTCCACACTGGCAGCATATCCGTCCAGGAAAGTGGTAAAGGCATCAGGATCGGCTTCCACAGCGTCCTTGCGAACCACCAGCACACCGGTCACCAGCTGGGAACCGGCCACTTTCTCCCATTCATCGTTCATATCCAGCGCCACACGCAGGCCCTCCACCTGGGACAACGCACTGGTCACAAAGGGCTGAGGCAGCATGGCGATCGTGGCCTGCCCTGCCTGCACCTGGCTGAGGGCTTCGGTGGCTTCGCTGCAGTATTCGATGGTCACATCCGCATCGGGATCGATGCCGTTCTGGCTCAATACATAGCGCAGCACATACTCCGGCGTGGTGCCCTTGCCGGTGGTCACGATGGTCTGGCCCTTCAGGTCCGCCACAGACTGGACACTGTCGCCGTTTTCCAGAATATACAGAACGCCCAGCGTGTTCACGCAGGCAACTTCCACCGCACCGTTGGTCTTCTGGTACAGAGTGGCCGCCAGATTGGCCGGAATGGCTGCAGCATCCAGTTCGCCTTTGACCAGCAGCGGCACGATCTCATCCGCCGCACCATACATGGTAAAGGTGTAGTCGGCACCTTCCTCGCTGTTCATCAGGTTCACAAGACCCATGGTGGTGGGGCCTTTCAGACCGGCCACACGCAGGCCTTCGGCCGCAGTTTCCGGGCTGGCCGTTGCTTCCGGGGCAGGCGTGACAGCCGGCGCAGATTCCGCCGTGGCCGCCTGCGAGGACGAAGAAGTGGCACTCGAGCCGCAGCCCGCCAGCGCCACACACAAAGCTGCTGCCGTAACAGCAGACAAAATCCGTTTGAACATCATACTGTGATTCCTCCTTATTGCATTTGCGGCACCACTATACTATAATGTTACAAAATTGTCTGTTGCACAGGCAACAACCGTTGCAGAGAGGGATTCCATGGATTACACACCGTATTACGAGGTTCTGCGCCGCACCAGCCTGTTCCGAAATATGGATGACCAGTCGCTGGACATCCTGATGCAGTGCTTTTCGCCACGGACGCGCCATTATGACCGCGGTGAATTGCTGCTGCTGGCAGGGTACGAGACCCATGAAGTAGGTTTGGTACTGGAAGGCGAGATCATTGCCGCCAAACCCATGCCCGACGGCACCGCCGTGGTGATGACCCGCATGGGGCCCGGCGGCGTTTTTGCCGACGTTCTGGCCGGCAGCCGCAACAAAAGTCCCGTGAATGTAAGCGCCGCTTCTGCCTGCCTGATTCTGTACCTGCCCTGTGAGTTCCTGCTGCGTCCCTGCGGCGCTTTGCACCCTGCTCACCTGCAGCTGCTGCAAAACTGGCTGGAAACCATCAGCGGCAAATACTTTGCCCTGGACCGCCGCCTGGAACTGCTGTGCTGCAAGACCCTGCGCGGCCGCATCTGTTTGTGGCTGCTGGAACAGCGGGAGGAAGCCGGTGCCGACACCTTCTCCACTACCTTGACACGCACCGAACTGGCTTCCTACCTGAACTGTGACCGCAGCGCCCTTTGCCGGGAGTTGGGGCGCATGCAGCGGGAAGGGCTGGTGGAATTGTTCCATCGCAGTTTCAAACTGCCTGCGCCTGACAGGCTGCGCTCCCAGATATAATGCCCTGTGATTGCAGTTTTCCGGTTACGTATGCTATAATACCTTTGTTTGTTGTATGGATGTAACGCCGCCGGTACCGCTTTTTTCCGGCCCCATGGCGGCGAAAGAAAAAGGAGTCAGTCAATTATGCCTTCCCTGTCTCTATGCAAACCGCGGATTTCGCTGCGGCTGCCGCCCCTTCAGCGGGAAAAGAAGTGGCACTATGCCTGGATGTTGTTTTCCTGGGCCTGTCTGATTTTTGTCTGCCTGCGCGGATGGCAGGTGATTCAGGGCCGGATGTACTACCTGCTGGACTCCGACATGAGCAGCGACCTTGTGCTGAGTTATCTTTTGCGAAAAGAGCACGCGCTGCTTTCCACCAACTGGTTCTACTCCACCGAACTGCACGTCTTTCACAATCATTGGGTATTTACCCCGCTGTTTTTCCTGTTTGATAACTGGCTGCAGGTACGTACCATCGGCACCGCCATCATCCTGCTGTGCATGCTGGCATCCTGCTGGTATTTCTGCCGCCAGGCCGGCATCGGGACGCTGTTCCCCGCTGTTGCGGCGGTTCTGGTTTCCCCCATGTCCGATG
>NZ_JACJKP010000529.1 GCF_016901605.1 Gemmiger formicilis | reverse complement strand
CATGACGCTGGAAATGAATGTGATCCATTCTGCCTGGCAAAATGGATGCAAAAAATTGGAGTTTCTCGGCTCCAGCTGCATTTACCCGCGCATGGCCCCGCAACCTATGAAAGAAAGCTGCTTGTTGACCAGCGAATTGGAAAAAACGAATGAAGCCTATGCCTTGGCGAAAATCAGCGGATTGAAGTACTGCGAATTTCTGAACCGTCAGTATGGCACGGATTATATCAGCGTCATGCCCACCAATTTGTATGGCCCCAATGACAACTACCATCCTACCCACAGCCACGTGGTGCCGGCTTTGATTCGCCGTTTTCATGAGGCCAAGGAACAGAATCTTCC
>NZ_JACJKP010000528.1 GCF_016901605.1 Gemmiger formicilis | reverse complement strand
TCGATGACGGTGAGGTTCCACCTGTTCCCATTCCGAACACAGAAGTTAAGCTCACTTGTGCCGAAGATAGTTGGCTGGAGACGGCCTGTGAAAATAGGTAGATGCCGGCTTCTCTTTTATATGGCCCGTTGGTCAAGCGGTTAAGACAGCGGCCTCTCACGCCGTTAACGTGGGTTCGATTCCCGCACGGGTCACCAGGAAACACCTGCTCGAATGAGCAGGTGTTTTTCTTTTTGGCGCCGAATAGGCATGATAAAACCCCCAGTTCAACTGGGGGTGGATAAAAAATACTTTAGTGAAGAGAAAGAACCTCCTGTGCTAGAATAAAGCTGGTCTGGCAAC
>NZ_JACJKP010000527.1 GCF_016901605.1 Gemmiger formicilis | reverse complement strand
ACACCGCCCGGGGCAAGGATCTCTGGTTCCATGTGCAGAAAGCGCCCGGCAGCCACTGCGTGGTCATGAGCCGTGGGGAAGACATCCCGGATACCACCAAACAGGAAGCGGCCGAGCTGGCGGTGCTGCATTCCAGCCAGAACGGTGGTGCCAAGGTGGCGGTAGATACTACCGAGGTGAAAAATATCTGGAAAGCCAATGGCGCCAAACCAGGCATGGTATTGTACACGGTGTACACCACAGTCTACGTTACGCCGCGCCCGGGTCTGGAAGAACAGCTGAAAAAGCACTGAGTTGTAAATTTTATCATAAAGCCTTCTGCTGCCTGTGCAGCGGAAGGCT
>NZ_JACJKP010000526.1 GCF_016901605.1 Gemmiger formicilis | reverse complement strand
GGTGAATGCCACCTTTTTCAGCTTGAACTGGTAGGCATAGAGGCCGTAGGCCGTCAGGGCGGAGAAGTAGGTGCACAGCGCCGCCGAGCAGCTGGAGACGATCAGGCTGTTGATGATGCCCTTGAACATGGGGAAGCTGCCGTCGTTGGCCACGTTTTTGAGATTTTCCAGGAAATAGTTGCCGGGCAGCCAGCTGAAGCCCTTCTGCAGGTCTGCGTGGGAGCGGGTGGCGTTCACCAGCAGGATGTAGAAGAAGAACAGGCACAGGAAGGACAGGACGATGAGGACCAGATAGGCCAGGACGGTTTCCGCCCGTTTGTCTTTGATATGTTTCATGCTTTGGTTC
>NZ_JACJKP010000525.1 GCF_016901605.1 Gemmiger formicilis | reverse complement strand
AACTGCCGCCGGATGGCCGGGCTGCCGGTCACGGCGTGTACATGGGCCAGGGTTTTGGTCACTTCCTGGTGGCAGACATTTGCCACAATCTCAAAAATAGATTTGGTAAAATCCAGGGTGTCCAGACGCTGACCGTTGAACAACGACAGCGGCAGGATATCGGTGGAATACAAAACCGGAATGTCGTCGGCCAGCACACGGCGCTGTACAAATACCAGCGTCTGCGGCTCACCCGGCGGCAGTTCCAGGCGCTGTGCCAGATGCGGCGGCGCGGTTTCCCGGGTGACCATCAGGTGGTCACTGTGGGGCACACGGCCGGAAGCCCGGATCATTTTGTAAAATTCCA
>NZ_JACJKP010000524.1 GCF_016901605.1 Gemmiger formicilis | reverse complement strand
GAATTATCAGAAATGCAGGTGATTTTCCGCGAATTATCGCAAAATATTTTGCGCGTCAATGACCGCCGGGTACCTCTCTATATCCTTTCAATTCATCCTATTACGATTGCAAAACGCGAAAAAGCGACCGGGTACCCCAAATAATTTCTCTGGTCCTGTTCTCAGATTCCATTGACAAGTTATTTTTGCTCGATTGACAAATTATTTTGCCCCCTGACAATCTTTTTGTTCGGGGGCAAATTATCTTGTCCAAAAAGGCAATTTAATTCGTCAATGAACTGAAAAATATACGGAGTAATGTGGAGTTTTCACTTTCATTACTCCGTTATTTTTTTACCCTTTTTGCA
>NZ_JACJKP010000523.1 GCF_016901605.1 Gemmiger formicilis | reverse complement strand
ACCTCTCGCAAAATATCGGCGGGTATGATATAATACTGGTAGCCCGCGGTCAGACCCCGCACCTGAAAAGCACCCAGCTGAGCAAAACACTGGGTAAGCTGTTTGCAAAAGCCGGTCTGCCCGACCTGGCAAGGCCTGTGCAGGATGCCGCCGGCAAAACGGAAGCCGTCCCGGGAAATACCCCGTGACCCGGCTGCTGATCGCCCTGCTGCGGGGCTATAAAAAGTACATCAGTCCGCACCTGGGCCACCATTGCCGGTTTGTGCCCACCTGCAGCGAATACGCCATGCAGGCCCTGGCCGTCCACGGTCTGGTCAAGGGTCTGATTTTAACGGTCTGGCGGCTTTTGC
>NZ_JACJKP010000522.1 GCF_016901605.1 Gemmiger formicilis | reverse complement strand
GCCGCGACCGCAAGCGCTGCACGGTCAAGCAGTAAAAAAACCAGACGGGCGGGCCGGCATGGCCTGCCCGATTTTTGTTACAAACGGTGCCCGGCACCGCACGAGGTATACTATGGCAACCAGTAATTTTATTGATACCGCGACCATCTGGCTGCACGCCGGCAAGGGCGGCGACGGTGCCGTAACTTTTCACCGCGAAAAGTTTGTGGCGGCAGGCGGTCCCGACGGCGGCGACGGCGGTCGCGGCGGTGACATCATTTTTGTGGCCGATGACAACCTTTCCACGCTGATGGACTTCCGCTACAAGCGCAAGTACACGGCAGAAAATGGTGAGAATGGCCGCGCCAAGC
>NZ_JACJKP010000521.1 GCF_016901605.1 Gemmiger formicilis | reverse complement strand
CTGGGCTTTGGCCGCAAGGTGGCGCAGTTCGTGGACCCCGCCCAGGTGGAAAAGGTCTACCGCATGGAGGATAAATCCGGCCAGCGGCGGCTGCGGGAACTGGTGGAACAGATCCCCCTGGAACACCTGGACCTGACCGAAGCCATGATCGAAGAGATCAAGGCGGCCATCCCCCAGCCGCTGAACGAAAGCCTGCTTATCACCCTGGCGGACCACATCAGCTTTGCCATCCAGCGCAAAGCCCAGGGCATCGAGTTTAAAAATCCCCTGGCGGGCAGTATCCTTTGTTACTATCCCACCGAGTACCAGCTGGGCCAGCGGTGCCTGGCCATGGTGCGGGAACAGTGCGG
>NZ_JACJKP010000520.1 GCF_016901605.1 Gemmiger formicilis | reverse complement strand
CCCTGCGCGCCGTCTCTTTTGACCGCGACACCGCCCAGCTCATGGGCATCGACTCCACCCGTATCATCCAGTGCGCCTTTGTGGTATCGGGCATCCTGGCCGGTATTGCCGGCGTGTTCCTGGGCATCAAGTACACCCTGTACCCCACCCTGGGCAGCCTGGTGGTCAAGGGCTTCATCGCCTCGGTCATCGGCGGCCTGGGCAGCCTGACCGGCGCCGTGATCGGCGCGCTGCTGCTGGGCATTATGGAGACCCTGCTGCTGGCCGTGCTGGGTTCCGGATATTCCACCATCGCAGTCTTTGCCATCATGCTGGTCTTCCTGCTGATCCGTCCGCAGGGCATCGCCGGCA
>NZ_JACJKP010000053.1 GCF_016901605.1 Gemmiger formicilis | reverse complement strand
AGCGTACCTTCAACCGTGTTTTTCAGATTCACATGGGAATGTCGCCCCGCCAATACCGGGAACTCAAATCTGTGGCATCACACAGCCCACTGACAATTCCATAAACGCATGCCGATACGAGAAAAGATCACCTTATCCGGCCAATTTACAATTCCATAAAAGGAGAAAATCTATGAGAGCGGGATTTTTTCAATACGATGTTGCTCATGACCGTCACCTGAATCTTTGCCACCTGAAACGTGTTTTGGAGCAATGTCAATGTGAACTTCTTGTATTGCCTGAATTATCTCTGTGCGGGTATCTGTTCGAGACCCGACAAAAGCTGTCCTGCTTTGCAGAAAATGTTCCGTTCGGACCTTCCACACAAGAAATCCTCTCGTTGTCGAATCGGTATGGTTGCACCATCATTTTTGGTCTTGCGGAAAAAGAAGGTACCAGGTTATTCAACACGGCTGTGATTGTAAGTAAAGGCCGGTACATTGGCAAATACCGGAAAATCCATCTCTCGGATTTTGAGAAGCGTTTATTTGACCGTGGAAAAGAAAATCCAGTATTTACGGTGGATGGAGTAACCATAGGCATACAGATCTGTTTTGACCTGTGGTTTCCTGAAATTTCCCGGGAGCAAATTCGACAAGGTGCAGACCTATTATGTGTATTGGCAAATTTTGGTGGAGACACCACCTGCCATATTACAAAGACACGCGCCATTGAAAACCTTACACCTCTGATTTTGTGTAACCGGGTCGGGACAGAGTCCATGCCGGAAATGGATGCGGCGTTTTTGGGAAAAAGCACGATTGTAGCCCCAAGCGGACAGAGAGTATACACCGCCCCAACAAACACCGAACACGTAGGCGTTTGCGAAATTACTGTCCCTTCTCCTAAGTCCAATGTAATTTGCCGCAACTTTGAAAGTGAGATTGCCTTTCATTATCATGTTACGCATCCGCCTCTCCTATAGTGTTATCTGAGTATGTTGCTTCTCTGTACGAGGAGCGGCGACGACACGTCAAGGCATTTATCGAATTTATGAATACCGAATATCCTAAGCTGACCAACAAAATCTCTTTTTCCCTGCCCATGTGGCTGGTAGGCCAAAAGATGAAGGAGGGCTATGTTGCGATTTCTGCCGCGAAAAATCATTTTTCCATTCATTTTTCCATCGAGGAATTTGTGAACCGTCTGGCCGAGAGCCTGCCCACCTGCAAAAAAGGAAAGCGGTGCATCAACATCAAATACGGCGATGAACCGTCCCTTCACAGGGTCGAAGAAAGTATCCATAATTTTTTGAAGTTGTATCATTTTGAAGCGCGCGCCTCACTATGACGGGTACAGAAGGAATCGGCTGCTGCGGTGCATACTGCAAGACCTGGCGCGAATTTCAAAAGACCTGCAAGAGCTGCAAACTGGGATATTAGGATGGGGCCCGGGATGCAAGCCGGGCAAAATGCAAAATCAAAAAATGCTGTCTGACCAAAGAATATTGCACTTGCGTAGAATGCCCGCTTCACCGCCACACGCGCCGCGCGATTTCGGAGGTTGCCTGCGCACCATCCAACTCAGCTCACGGTTCATGGTGCAGAAAATCTGGCTACCGGATTATCTGTTCTCGGATGATTCCACAAAATCACACGGCTATGTAAGACGCGCTATGCCATGATTGCCGCGCCGGAGCCAAAGTTCTGTCACCCCAAAGAATAACTGAAATACAGCAAAAGCAGCACCAGACCGCTGATGTTTCGGCGGCCGGTGCTGCTTTGTTTTATGTATCGTGCGCTCAGTTATCCCCCCGGTGATACCGGATCTTCATGTGCTCGGAGGCATTCCTGAGGATTTGAGAAAGAGCTTTGTCCGACTCTTCCTTCACCATCTCGGCAATCTTGCGGTTGGCTTCCTTCAGGATTTCAACGGGCTCGCCCTGCCGGATTTTCTCATCGTACTCGTAGAGGAACTGCTGGCCGCGGTTCATCACGGCGTTCAGATATCGCTCGTCAAAGATCAGGGCACTGCCGAACTGAGCGTCGGTCAAGGCGGCAATGAGCCGGCTATGCCAGTACATACTGTCGGTGGAAACGGTTTCGGTAGTACCGCTGAGGTACTTGGGGAACTCGGTCACGTTGGCGTATACCGGGAAACAGGCCGTGAAACCGCTGCCGCCCATGGACAGCCACTCCACACCTTGAACCGCTTCGGGCAGATATCCGCGGATCTGCATGATGCCGCAGACATCGCTGTTGGGCACACCGATGGTGCGATACTTGCCCTTGCAGGCGGCGGTTTTATCGTAAGGGTTGTAGGGCGTTCCCTGGTAATAGGACCCCAGCAGATACCGCACATCTTCCACTGTCACCTTACGCTCCGGCACAAAGGACCAGGGGATGTCGTTACTCTCCGGGGTGAAGTCGGCGTTTTCCCCGTCCCACTTGTAGGTCCGGGGCAGGAAGTACCGGGCCATGAACCAGGCACGGGGCGTGTTATAAATGTGGTCAGCATCGGAATGGGAACCGAAGGCAAGCCGGGGATTGAACGCCGCGCCTGTATCCAGCGCCAGGCGGTAGGTTTCCACAAACTCCCGCAGATCCCGGGAGCAAAGATGTTCTTTTTGTGCACCGAAGGCATCTTCAAAGTCAAAATGGTCCAGGCCAAACTGGTTGGGCATGATCACTACCCGGTCATCCGGCACCCGCCGGGCGATCCAGTGATGGCCGCCAATGGTTTCCAGCCACCAGATTTCGTCGGCATCCGCAAAGGCCATACCGTTGGGTTCATAGGTGCCGTACTCTTCCAGCAGCGCGCCGGTACGCAGTACGCCTTCCCGGGCCGAATGAATGTAGGGAAGCACCAGGGTCACCAGGTCCTCCTCCCCAATGCCGCCGGGGATTTCCTTGGTGCTGCGTCCTTTCTTTTCCTGGTACCGCACATAGGGGTCCGCACCGATGACCCGGGCGTTGCTGGTGATGGTTTCGGTGGCGGTCATGGCCACGTTGGCCTCATTGATGCCGCAAGCGGGCCAGACGCCGTTGGTCTTGGTCACGTTGGGGCAATCGGTATAGCGCATGGCGTTTTCCGGCAGTTCCACCGTCAGGTGGGAGATGACCGTTTTGTAGGTAGCGGCCTTCTCCCTGGCCGGGTGGACCAAAACGCGCTTGGCTTCAAATCCGCCGTCATCATTGCGGGCGATGATGGTGGAACCGTCATGGCTGGCTTTCTTGCCCACCAGAATCGTAGTACAAGGCATAGGGTTCTCCTTTTTCTATGTATTTCCGTTTCACATTGTGTACAACAGTGTATTCGCTGCACAGCCAACTTCCTGCAAGCGGAAATCGACAAAAAAATTGCTTTTTCTTTCTGATTCGACACATTTATCATAGCACGGGCCATCTACTATTTCCAGTCCTTGGCTTCCTCTGTTTTCTCTTTTTCATCCTGTATCTCAGGTGTATCATGGCAGAGTATCGGGCGAGGGATATGCCGCCCGAAAAGCAGTTCATGGCGGTTTTTCAAGATTTTGGGGACAATCTATCGCTGTTTTCTCGAGCAGTACCACTCTGTTCGTATAGGCGGAATCCGGTAAAAGAAAGACGAAAACTTCGGACCGACCGTCCCCCTACTCTGCCTCTCGATTACAAGATTATCAGTCCTCCGTTCTCACCTGGAGCAGCAACTGACCGTTTCGTAAAAATATGTTTACCTTGCTTTTGTAATCAAGTAACGCGGGTAATTTTTGTTTTGCCCGTGAACGGTTCGCTTTTTTGGGAATGGGATTGCTTTTCGCTTCCCAACTTCTAATTTTTTACATCATATCCCAATAGCCTTGTCGTACTCAATAACTCCATTTAATTTGTTTTGACTTCCGTTAAGATTAAGTGCCATAAAACTTTCATCGTCAACTTCAAATGGCGCTTTTATTCCACACTCACTTGCCGGAATATATCCTGCCTTTGGATAGTATTTGGAATGTCCCAAAACAACTGAATATTCATATCCCAATTTATGTGCTATACTGTGTCCTTCTTTCATCAAAGATAATCCGATTCCCCTGTTCTGATAATCGGGTAATACAGAAAGAGGGGCAAGCGCAAGAACCTCAACCCCTTGAACAACTGCTTTTGTAAAAAGAATATGTCCTACAATTTTTTCCTCCTCGACAGCAACAAGAGAAAGTTCCGGAATAAACGATTTGCTTTTTCTTAACGCTGCAACTAAGTTCTGTTCATTTCCATCTGTATATTCAGCATTTTCAAATGCTTCTTTTACAACATGATATACCGTATCATAATCTTCTGGTCTTTCTTGTCTTAGAATCAAAATAGATACCTCCATAGTTTTAAGTTTTTTTACAATTACAGGAAATAGCAAATCTACTATCTACCTCTCGATTTTTACGGCTCTGACAATGATAATATCCGGGATTTCTTTATTAAAATAGCATTCTTCGTAAAATCCGTCTATGACAAAACCAGTATCAAAACACAGATTAAAAATATCCTGTAAAGAACGATGATAATAACATTGTTTTTGTGGCTGTCCTTCAATCGCAATATCGTAATAGCTGTGCGGCGTCAGGCGTCATATATTTTTCTGTAAGCGTTACAAAACAGGGGTGCTGTGTCGCAAATACAAATACTCCGTTATCCTCAAGCAATTTATAAACAGAGGTAAAAAGCGGCTTAATGTCTGTAATATCCATGACCGCCATGTTTGAGACTGCTTTTGTAAATGGCTTATTTCTTTTTAATGCCATCAGACTTGTTTCATTCGTAGCGTCTGCTACACAAAACTCAATGTGATCAGCATACCGTTTTTGGCGCTTTTTTGCCAGTTCCACCATTTTTTCACTATAATCAAAAGCCAAAACAGAGACAGCTTTTTCTGCAAGATATGCAGAATAATTTCCATTCCCACAGGCAATATCTAAAATATAATCTGTTGGATCAGGATTTAGAAGCTCTGTTACTTTTGGACGGACAACTTCTCTGTGAAAATCATTTGATTCATCCCCCATTGAACAATCCCAAAATTCAGCGTTCTGATTCCAGATTGCTTTACTTTCTTCTTTTGAATACTGTATAATATCCTCTTTCTGCAAAATTACTTTTTCTCCTTCGCCGCATGGCTCCTGAAATGCGTGATAATGATGTTCCAATATTTCATCTGTTATCACAAACGGCGAATTGGCATTTAAGACTTGATTTCTTTTATATAGTCTTTCTTGCAAAAGCTCCTTACTGGCTTTCATATAGACAAGTTCCGTTTCAGCGCCTGCTTTTTGGATCAGCTCTTTATAAAAATTCCGATTTTCCTTACTCCAGAAACTAAAATCAATCACAACGTCTTTTCCCTGCTGAATCAGGGACAGCAGCTTTTTTTGAAGGGCAGCCTCCATCTGCTCTGACAATTTTTCATATTGTTCTTCCGGATAATCAATTCCCTTTCTCCCATAAAGTTTCCACATTTCTTCATCAATGGAAAGTCTGATATATCCTTCCTGTTCTTTTTTCTTGGCGTAAGTAGTCTTTCCAGAACCACATACGCCGCACATCATAATAACTTTGCTCATAAAACTCCTTTTCTTTTTCCGAAACGGCATCTATCAATTTGCACTACACAACAGAAAGTTCTTCAATCGCTTTATCTAAAAAAATCATACCGTCCAGATGTTCCAGCTCATGGCAGAAGCATTTTGCCATTTCATCTTCTCCGTCAACTATAATTTCCTCTCCATATTCATTGAGTGCCTGAATCGTGACCTTTTGTGGACGAATTGTTTTTACAAAACGGTTCGGGAAACTAAGGCATCCCTCAACACATTCCTGCACACCGCTTTGGCTTATCATTTTCGGATTTACAAGTTTTAATCGTGTATCGTTAAAATCAATGACAACCAACCGTTTCAAAACGCCAACCTGATTTGCTGCCAGTGCAGCTCCATTTTCTGTTTCATGTAATGTATCAAGCATATCATCTAAGAGCTGCCTGATTTTATCATCAACTTTTAGGACAGCTTTACATTTTTTTCTTAATATAGGGTCGCTGTCATAGCGAAGAAATCTTGTTGCCACTTTTTACCTCCTGTCTGCTGCTGTCAGCTCTTGATTTTCTCAAACTTACATCAAATAAAAATACCTCCTCAATGGCACACTCAAATATTTTAGAAATATCATATGCAAGCCAGATAGATGGTTCAAATTTTTCTGTTTCTATGGCATTTATCGCCTGCCTTGAAGCTCCAACCAGTTCTCCTAATTGCTCTTGCGTCAGCCCTCGCTGTTCCCGCAATTCTTTTATTCTGTTTTTCATAGTTCCTCCAAAAGTAAGGTTAACATTACAACAATTATATATGTTATATGTTTTTTCTTGTAATGTCAACCTTACATCTGTTTTCTGCTACACAAATATCTATAAAAACAGGAAACAATACCATGTTTCAGATATCGTTTCCCTATATCATACCCTTATGAATAGATCATCTCATGCAAAACAATTTCTTCTGCCCGGTTACGGATGTTATTGCAACGCTGCACCCATTCCATTTGAGAAGTACGCTTTAATTCCTCTGTCACGCCCTCGGCAGCTTTCATCTGCTCCATGATAGTGTCTAACCGTTCCTGTGCCTGTTCGTTCAGGTCTGCAAGATATGTCCACAATTCTCCGGTCAGTATCAGTGTGTTCAATCTGGCTGGATGGACTTCTCTTAAATATTCCCGGTGCATCCGTCCGTACTTTCCGATAGGACGGTGTTCCTCCGGCAGCTTCAAATCTGGGATATAGTAATCTCCGACAAGGATATAATCAATTCCGTTTTCTGTTATTCTTGGTTTCAATTCGCTCATGTTCCTTACCTCCTGTGGAAGCAGACTCGTCTGGTACTAACTCAATCACATCGGTAATCTCACAATTCAGCGTTTCGCAGATACGGGCTAATGTGTCCATGCTGATGTGCTTTCCCTCTTTGCTCATGTTGGCAATCATATTCGTTGTCATACCGGCGGCAAGCCTTATGCGCCGTGATTGCGGTCATGACCCCAAGTATTGGACCAGAAAACATCGAAAAAGAAAATAGCGCAAACCCATGCGGCAACATGGATCTGCGCTCGGCAGGAAAATCATTTTGCATCACGATTTCCTGCCTCCATTGTACAACACACAATTTCAAAACACAAGTGGAGGTCTACTCTTTATGAATCAACTGGAAACTGTCCTGTATCGGACCTATGTATATCGCCTTTATCCTACCGCCGAGCAGCAGACTATGCCTGCCGACCGATTTGACTTTGAGGATGAAAATTATAATGCCATGGCACGCCGCATTAACGAACTATATGGGCAACACGCCCACAAAGCAGATGCGGAAACTGTCATTCGTCAATATAGTATTTCCTGCCCCGGCATCGACTACCAAGGCTCCCTGGATCACACCCGAAAGGAGTTGTTCCAGGCAGTACAAAAGCTATGGCAGGGAAGCTACAACAAGATTTATTTGCGCCCGGTCACACGGAATCAGCGCTGCTTCTATTTTAAAACAATGGCGGTCAGCGAATTCCATATTATTGTTCCCACTATCGGGACAATCCTGCGGGATACTCATCGCCCGCTCCCGGTCGGTGCAAAAGCACTCAGCGGCCAAATCTTTTACAGCTCCTATGAAGGGCGCTACTACGCTCATATACTTATCGTATACACGGCAAAATTGCCGGCCCCCATCACGCCTGTACTCTACGACCGGGCCATCGGTCTGGATTACGCACAAGACGGTCTGTACCGTGACTCCAATGGTCACAGTGCCGAATATCCCGGATTCGCGGCAAAGTCCAAACCCAAACGGGAAGCTTTACAACAAGCCCTGTCCCGTGCACACACTGGCAGCCGGCGCTGGCGTGCCCTGCGCGCCAAACTGGCCAAGTTGGACCGACATACTCAAAATCAACGTCGTGATTGGCAATACAAACAATCTAAGCGTCTCCTGCAGAATCACGACCTCATTGCTACCGAAAATCTGGATTTTGTGGGTATGAAGCGTCAAACCCCTCGCCTTACCCCTAAAATAGAAGATAATCAGTACCCCGCCTTTTTGCAAAAGCTGCAAAGTAAAGCTATCATGCAGGGAAAGCGTGTCGTGCGAGTCGATCGCTATTATCCGAGCTCTCAAATTTGCTCGGCATGCGGTGCACATCTTGGCAAACTTCCCCTGACCTTCTCCATTTTTCATTGCCCACAATGTGGAACACAAATGCAACGGGATCTTAATGCCGCAAAAAACATTCTGCATGAGGGACTGCGTCAGGCAAAATAAGGAATTCCGTTCCTTGGGTACATAGGAACTTTTTGCGCACAGGCAGGCCGTGCGAAATTGTGCCGGAATGAATTTTGCCTGCTCGCCCGGGCGTTCCGGGTAAAACGCGCATGCAGTGAGCCATGCGAACGAAACGCCGAATGGTTATACGCTCACGTTTTTATACAATTTGTATTACAGGCACAAAAACAGCACGGCGGTAAGCGGAAGTTGGACCCTCCCGTTTACCTGCGCAGGTGATGCGACCACCTACACAACAGACTTGCTGCACCGTACCAAACTCAGTATAGCAGCGTTCTTACGATATGACAAGGCCGATGTGTTTGTTTCACAAATTGACCTGTGCCGTGTGTTTTCCGATAAAAGGAGTACACATTATGAAGGTTACAAAAACTAATGAAAAAAGTATTCTTGACTTTTCCGAAGAAACCACTCTGGAAGATTGGCTTCTGTATTGGCTTGACGCCTATGTAAAGCCCGTTTCCAAACCGTCCGGCTATGAGCACTATCGAGATAATTGCGTAAAACACATCATTCCTGCAATAGGAGAAATCCAACTTGGAAACCTGACGCCACGCGTGTTGCAGCGCTTTTTCAACGAGCAGGCACGAACAGGCAATCTTCGTACCGGGGGACCGCTGTCCACTAAGAGCCTGCGCAATATGCGGGCCGTGTTGGATGTTGCATTGAAGCTCGCTACGGCCGAAGAATTGATGCCAAGCAATCCCGTTCCGCTGACCGCAATCAAATCTGTGAAAAGCCGCCGGGTTCAGATCATGACCAATGACTCCCAGAGGGTCTTGGAAACATATCTGTTCGAACATTTCGGTCACAAAGAAGCCAGCATTCTACTGGCACTGTACACGGGTATGCGTTTGGGCGAGATCTGCGCCCTGCGGTGGAAAAATTATCAGGAATCCACCGGGATGCTCTCCGTTGAAAGTACCGTGCGCCGCATCAGTGATATCGACTCAAACCCGATGGCATCAAAGACGCAGTTGGTATTCGGTTCTGTAAAGACAACTTCCTCGGAACGAGAGTTATATATGCCAGACGTGGTACAGCAGTTGTTGAAGCTGCAGCGGGAGCGCTTTGCAAAAGAGTTCGGTCGGGAAGCCTGTGACGAAGATTTTATCGTTTTTAATCGTTGCGGCCGTGTGATGGACCCGGACAACCTCAGCCATTACTTTTCGCGGATTCTGCGGCAACTGCACCTGGAACATGTCAAATTTCACGCCATGCGACACACGTTTGCGACACGCGCTATCGAAAACGGCATCGATGTCGCAACGGTATCGGGCCTGCTGGGCCACGCCGATGTGACTACTACTACCCATTTCTATGTTCATCCGCGGGATGAAGCGATGCGAGCCGCTATGCGTGGCATTGTACCCGTAGGAACAGTGAAATTCGGAAACGGCGCGTAGGCGAATAGACATTTTAGGAAGTTCGAGCATATACAACATTCGTTATGCTGTTCTATTCGCTACCTAAACAAAGGCTTGCAAGTCATCAATATCGTCCACATGCAAAACCTCGTAAGTTGTTTTTGATTCGCTCGGATTCCATATATTGCATGAGCCTCCTTCTTTTTTCAAAAGAAGGAGGCTCATGCGCATGTTTAATACATGAAAGTAATAGATTACTCCGTGGGAAGCTCGCGATAGGTCATCGTTTCAAAATCAGAATATCCACCAGCGTCTTCCCCATTGCCCGAAGCGTATAACCCCAGTGTACAGCCGACAAAACCACCGGCATGTTCCGTGCTTAAAGAGCGCAGGTCGATACCAGAGGCAGCTGTTTTCCATTCGGTACCGCTTTGGTAAAGTACGCTGGCAACAAGCCCTTCTACCCGCAGTTTCAGCCGGATGGCAGCCTGGGGCTGCATATTGATTTGCGCCAGAGGGTTGTCTTTGCTGTCTTTGCACAGAAAAACAACAAGTTTAACGCCCGAATCATGGGGATAGCATTCTGCCCGCAGATGATTTTCATTGCTTTGAACCATTGCAATGCCGGCGCAATCACTCTCTTTGCAGAAATGCGGCATAAAGCTGGTTTCAAATTCGCAATTCCAATGTTGCTGACGCAGAGCCAAGTAAGCAGGCTCACCTCGGTCCTTCAAGCTGTCGCAACGATGGAAAAGACGGACAAAATGCCCTTCTGCGTGCAGTTCCAGCTCATGATCGCGGTGATTGCGCAAAGTCAGCAATTCCGGCGGCAAAGAAGGGGTATCGAACGTATAGGTTTTACATTGGGGGGCGTCGTCAGAAATCTGTCCCTCGTAAGGCAGCGTGACCACTTCTTCAAGATGACCGACCCCTGCATTTACAACCGGCCAGCCATCTTCCCAGGTGACCTTTGCCAAAAAGGTTTCACGCCCCAACAACGTGTACCCTTGGTTCGGCCGGCAAGCCAATACAACCATATACCAGTTGCCGTTTCCGTCATCCACTAAGTCGGCATGACCGACGCAGGTAACAGGATATTGGGCCCCCAAATGGCGATGCGTCAGAATGGGGTTGCAGGGGCAGTACTCGTAGGGACCAAACACATTTTTGCTGCGCGCGATCATGACGCTGTGGTGGATGGAAGTACCGCTTTCCGCATGCAAAATGTAATAGTAACCATCCTTTTTGTACAGGTGAGGTCCCTCCGGCCAAATGGCTTTGCGCTGGAATCCGGTAAGTACAATGGTGGCATCGGGCTTTAACTGCATCGTGTCCAGATCCAGAGTTTGAACCCAAATTTCGCAGTCGCCATTGTAGCGGTACCCGGCAGAACGCGGCCGTTGGCCGATATAATAGCAGGTACCGTCATCGTCAAAAAAGAGACTGGGATCAATGCCGCCGGTAGACTCACCCAAATAGTAAGGCTCGGACCAGGGGCCGCGCGGATCTTTTGCAGTGACGATAAAATTTCCTTGGTCGGACACGTTGGTGGTAATCATATACCAGGTGCCCTTATGGTAACGAATGGTAGGGGCAAAAATCCCCTCGGAATGCTGACAGCCGGACAAAGGAACCTGAGAATCACGATCGAGCACATTACTGATCAAATTCCAGTGGACAAGATCTTCGCTCTCAAAAACCGGCACACCGGGAAAATACGCAAATGTCGAATGAACCGTATAGAATTTGTTCCCTACCCGGCAAATCGAAGGGTCGGGAAAGAAGCCTGTCATGATAGGATTTTTAACGGAAAGCATAGAAAACCTCCAGGTATAAAGGGGTGATATTCTGCATGCAAAAATATAGAGCTATGGCCGCTGTATCCAGGAGGAAAAACAGATGCAGCGGCCATAGCTATTGAAAGGTGCCGCCGAACTGACTTTTCGGATTACAGGCACTGGAAAACAGGGGCGGATGGCAGGAAAAGGATTTTACTCTTTTACACTGCCAATGGTCATGCCGGATACAAAGTATCTTTGCAGGAAGGGATAAAGCAGAATGATGGGAAGCATCGTCACCACAGTAGCGGCGGCACGCACGGTAACCGGCGTGACGGCTGCGGCAGCGGTGTTGCCGCCGGTGGTGGCACTGCCGCTTTGCTGCATGACAGAGGAAAGAAGCTTCATCAACTCATATTGCAGGGTCGTATACTGGGCGTTCATCCGGTTGTACAACATAGCATCGAACCAGGAGTTCCACTGTCCGACAGCTACGAACAGGGCGACGGTGGCATACACCGGCTTGCACAGGGGCGAGATGATACGGGTAAAGATGGTGAAATCGTTGGCACCGTCAATCATGGCGGATTCTTCCAGCGCGCTGGGCAGACCTTCCATGAAAGTGCGCAGAACCAGAACGTTAAATGCGCTGATCATGCCCGGAATGACGTATACCCAGAAAGAGTTGGTCAGGTTCAGGTTGCGGTACAAAATCAAGGTGGGGATCATACCGCCGTTCACATACATGGTGATGACCCAGAACAAAGACAACTGGGAGCGGAACAAAAAGCGCTTGCGGCTGACAACGTAGGCCAAAAGGGCGTTCGTCACCAAGGCAAAAATCGTTCCCAATACCGTTCTGGCCACAGAAACGATAGCACCGGTGATGATGTTCTGCTGATTCAGAACCGTTTTATAGTTCGAGAGCGTAAAGATGCGCGGCCACAGATGGATGCCACCGCGTACGGCGTCGATACCGTCGTTGAAAGAAATCGCCAGCGTGTTCAGAACAGGATACAGCGTAATGGTGACGAACAAAACCAGGAAAATGGTATTGCAGGTAACAAAGACTTTGTCCATGGTGGATGATTTGATTTTCATGTGTACCCTCCCCTTAGAACAATCTGTCTTCACCGGCACGTTTGGCAATCCAGTTTGCGCCGAGAATCAGAATAATTGCAACGACGCTCTTGAAGATACCGGCTGCAGTACCCAAAGAATAATCGTTCTGGCTGATGCCCCAGGTCAAGGTGTAGATATCAATGGTTTCCGAAACACTCTTGACCAGGCCGTTGCCAAGCAGATACTGGACTTCAAAGCCTGCATTCAATACGTTGCCAACATTCATGATCAGCAGAATCATAATGGTGGACTTGATGCCAGGAAGCGTGACGTGCCAGATTTTGCCCCACCGGCCGGCACCATCCAAAGTGGCTGCCTCATACAGGCTGGGATCGATGGAGGTAATAGCGGCCAGGTAGACAATGGCATTCCAGCCGGTTTCCTTCCAAACATTGGCAAATGCAACGATTGGCCAAAAATAACTCGGATTGGCGAAGAAGTTGATGGGCGAATCCAGAATGCCCAGGTTCACCAGCAGCTCATTGACGATACCGGTGGAAGACAGCGCATCGTGCAGAATACCGGTGACAATGATCCAGGAAAGGAAGTGGGGCATATAGGAAATCGTTTGAACAAGCTTTTTGCCGAACATGTTGCGTACTTCGTTCAGCAGGATGGCGAAGATAATGGCCATTAAAAAGGTGGTCACCAGATTGAGAACGCCCATGGCCAGAGTGTTACGGATATCACGCAAAAAGACTTCGTCAGAGAACAGGAATTTAAACTTTTCCAGTCCTACGAATTCAGATCCGAAGAGGCCGTCTTTGGGTTTGTAGTTCTGAAAGGCCATTACCCAGCCTGCCAGTGGAACGTAATAAAATACGATGCCGTATACAAAAAAGATAGCCGCACAGACCATCAGAAATTTCTGGCGTGAAATCTCTTTCCATGTAATACGCTTTGATGGATTTTTCATTGGCGAGTCCTCCTAAGGAACGTGTATGGCGAATCATGTGTTGCAAACTAACGTTTAAGGAGCTTGCGGGTTGAATGCATTTCATAAAAAAAGTGGCCACGGCTACACCGTGCAGCCGTGGCCACTTGTATGTGTCAACGTCTGTGTCGCCTGCAATAACGGGCATCAAAGACCGGCACGGCGCTCAAGCTCAGTTTGCATTTCTGCCAAGAAATCCTGCGGATTGGCTGCGTTGTACGCAGTCATGTATTCATTCCAGGTGCTTTCAAAATCAGGCTCCATAACAACTTTGGGCAGCCATTCGTGTTTGACTTCGCCCATCTTGACCCAGGCAACACCACCGGGGGTTTCGGTAGTCATTGAACCGGAGTAAGAATACATCGGGAACCAGGGGCCCGGTTCTTCTTTCACAGAACCGATCAAATCGACGTAGCTGTCTACGTCGTAGGCAGCAAACAGTTTCTGCAGGGGGGTGGACAGGCTGTCCAGGAATTCGCTTGCCTGCTGGTCGGGCTGCATGGCGTTCTTGCCGTCCCGGCTGGTGCCCAGCCACTGCGGCATGTAGGAATAGTTGCACATGTGAGAGGCCTGGTAGGCGGGATCCGAACACTGCATCCGCATTTCTTCGGTGCGGTAATACAGACCGTTTTCATCCACCAGATAGTCTACTCCTTCAACACCCCAGTAGCGAAGATCGTGAATCTCCTGGTCCAAGAGGTCATTCATGAACTTAAAGGCTGCATCAATGTCGGAGCAACTGGTAGTAACCGCCACACCGCTGGAGTTGTTCAACGTGTCGGCGTAGTTGTGCCAGCGGTTTTCCATTCCTTCTTCAATGGTCAGGCCCAGCGGAACGTAGTTGCAGCCCTGCTCGTCCAAACCCTGCTGTTTGAAAACATCATTGACATTGTACGCGAAGTTCCACCACTGGTCGCACATGCCCAGCACAGCGCCGGTGGAAAGCTTGGCGATGTATTCATCGTAGGTCTGGGTGGCGAATTCTACGTCCACGTAGCCTTTCTGGTATTCTTCGTTCAATTTCTGGAAATACTTCTTGGCAGTAGGCGTGGTATTGTAGTCAACCACCTGCATCGTATCCGTGTCTACAATGACAGAGCCGTCGTTGGGATACCCATCAAGGAACTGGGGTGCATTCTCGATGCAGAAATAGCGCCAGTCTTCGCAAAGTGCCGTGTAGGGAATGTTCTTGGTACCGTTTGCCATGGTGGGGTTGGCATCGGCATAGCTTTCCAGCAGATCGAAATACTGGTCCAGGGTTTTGATTTCGGGGTAACCGGCCCATTCCAGAACACGCGCCTGAATCCAGAAGGCTTCATCGTTATGGGTGGTGGCACGATCTTCGCCATAGGTGTTCTGGAATACGTTGGCCCAATAGATTTTGCCGTCCTCCTGGCGGAACTTGTCCCACTCTTCGTCAGTGTACATCTCTTTCAGGTTGGGATACTTTTCCAGGTAATCATCCCAGGGCACCAGGACGCCTGCATCGTAAAGAGACATCATGGCATCGCCGCCATTGATGAAATCCGGATACTCGCCGCCGGCGATGATTGTGCCGATGGCTTCTGCGTCGGTCTGGCCGGTCAGCCAGGTCTCTTTCAGTTTGGCACCGGTCTTTTCGGCAATGATGTTCATAATTTCGTTGTCATCATTGATTTCGGAACCGGGCATTGCGGTAAACATCGTAAATGTTTTGATCCCATCGGCCGATTCGGACGATGCGGACGATGCGGTGGAATCAGAGCCGCCGCCACATGCCGTTAAGCCCAGCAGCATGGCCGCGGACATACTTGCCGCAAATACGCGCCGCCACAATTTTACTTTCATAATTAGCCTCCTGTAAATAGATTTTTCGCCCCTTGCAGGCTTTTCCGATTTAAGTATATATACTAAAAATGTTTTACACAACCGACAAATTCTAGTAAAAACCCCTGAAAATTATAGCTTTGCAAATT
>NZ_JACJKP010000519.1 GCF_016901605.1 Gemmiger formicilis | reverse complement strand
GCTGAACGCCAGAATACCGGCCAGCAGCGTCTGGCCCCAGTTGCGGTGATTACGGCAAAGCCGCCACAGCGCCCAGAACAGCAGCACGCCCAACACGCTGACCGCAAAGATACCCCAGAAACGGGGCTGCAAATCCACCACGCCCAGCTGGAAATTGCCTTCCTCATCGGTATTGGGGACCAGTGCAAAAGCAGCGGCACTGAGGGTCACCAGCGCCACCAGACGCCAGGCACGGGGAATCTGGCGTTCAGCCAGGTGGGGCCGTTCCAGCGTATAAGCGGTTGCACCGCACAAGACCAGCACCGGCATATAATACCACCGGGCATAGTAGCTGGAATTGAGGGCATAGAACG
>NZ_JACJKP010000518.1 GCF_016901605.1 Gemmiger formicilis | reverse complement strand
CTCGCTGGCAAACAACAGGGTGCCGTCCGCTGCCTGGTAATAGTACAGCGGTTTGATGCCAAAGGCGTCCCGTGCACAGAAAAGGGTCCCGGTCTGCCGGTCCCACAGCGCAAAGGCAAACATACCTCGCAGCCGTGGCAGCAGCGCCCGGCCCCATTCCTCCCAGCCGTGCAGCAGCACTTCGGTGTCGGAGCGGGTGGCAAAGGTGTGCCCGGCGGCCTGCAATTCTGCCGTCAGGGCCGGGTAATTGTAGATCTCCCCGTTGAACACAACCGCCAGACGGCCATCCTCGTTGAACATGGGCTGGGGACCGCCGTCCAGGTCAATAATGGCCAGCCGCCGGTGCCCCAGTGC
>NZ_JACJKP010000517.1 GCF_016901605.1 Gemmiger formicilis | reverse complement strand
CATCAGCCAGTTCTGGGCCGGCATGGACAGCTTCCTCTGGCTGATCGGCGAGGCCGTCTTCCACATGCTGCCGGTGGGTATCTGCTGGTCGGTGACCAAAAAGATGGGCACCACCCAGATGCTGGGCATCGTTCTGGGCCTGACGCTGGTTTCCGGTCAGCTGCTCAACGCCTACTCGGTGGCTTCCACCCCCGCCGCAGAGATTCCCAAGTGGGACTTCGGCTTCATCCAGGTGAACATGATCGGCTACCAGGCCCAGGTCATTCCCGCCATTCTGGCCGCCTTCACTCTGGTCTATCTGGAAAAATTCTTCCGCAAGATCTGCCCCGCCGTGGTCTCCATGATCGTGGTGCCC
>NZ_JACJKP010000516.1 GCF_016901605.1 Gemmiger formicilis | reverse complement strand
CCAACAATCAATTTCCCGAAACCGAAGACAGTCAGGTTATTTTGTTGGACCGCGATTGCCAAAATCGCCGGGTGGTAGCCACAATACCGAACAGTTGTTTCTTGTCCATGATGGGCGGCGATTCTTTTTCCTCCCCTTACACCGATGAACAATCCCTGTACTGCTTCGGCTATACCAATGCCTCCAATGGTGAAAGTGCTCTATTCCGCATCGAGCTGGAAAATGGCACCGTCACCAATCTATTGGAAAACGCACCAGCTCAGGGAGTGCAATTTCTGGGCGTCGTGGATAATTTGTTCGTTTTCTCTCAGTCCGATGTAACCTATCCGGAGCCCACCGGTGACCTGACCGCTGAT
>NZ_JACJKP010000515.1 GCF_016901605.1 Gemmiger formicilis | reverse complement strand
GCGGCTTTCATGACGGCGTCTTTGTCAGCAGCATTGCTGTCGATGGCAGCGTCTGCCTTTTTGATCACTGTTTTCAGGTTGGACTTGATGGCCTTGTTGTGCATGGCCTCTTTCTTGGCCTGGACAACGCGGTCCTTCTGAGATTTGATGTTAGGCATTCGTTCCACCTCCTTGGTTCCCCATAACAGTACAAATTATCCTACCACATTTTCTCAGCCCTTGCAAGTGTTTTTTCAAAAAAATATTCATGAAAGCCGCAAAAATCACATAAATTGAGAGGAACGGAGGTGGACACCATGGGTTTGCTGCGCCGCTGCCTGCACATATTGCTGTGTACGGCGTTGTTCGCAGGCAGTACG
>NZ_JACJKP010000514.1 GCF_016901605.1 Gemmiger formicilis | reverse complement strand
TCTTGATGAATTCCAGTTCCTCGCTGACACTTTTATCGCAGAAATCCGCAATATTGATTCCGCCGACAGTCACCGCCAGGCTGGTCGGTTTCAGTCTGCGGCCATGGCAAGCGGGGCATTCTTCACTGGACATAACCTGGGCGATTTCTTCCTTTACCCATTCACTGCTGGTCTCCCGGAAGCGGCGCTCCAGGTTGGGAATAAGACCTTCGAACTGATTGTAATACGTGCCGGAACCAAACATACTTTCGCGCTGCATTTCTATACGCTCTTCACCGGTACCGTACAACAGCGCATGCAAGGCCTCTTTGCTGAAGTCTTTGATGGGCGTGTCCAGTGTAAAGCCGTACCGCTTGCCA
>NZ_JACJKP010000513.1 GCF_016901605.1 Gemmiger formicilis | reverse complement strand
TGCCTGGGCCACGAAAAAGCTCCCGCTGATTCCATTGCGGACCTTCTGGTGCGTCAGGTACAGAGCAGCGTTTATCTGGAAGATACCATCCGCCGGTTGGCCGACCTGGGCGTGGATACCATTGTGGAGATTGGTCCCGGTCACGCCATCAGCGGCTTTGTCAAAAAGACGGTGGGCAGCGCCGTAACCTGCATGAATATCGAAACCATGGCGGATTTTGAAAAGACCGTTGCAGCACTGAAGGAGGCCCAGGCATGAGTGAACAGCAGAACACCCGTCCCGCGGCACTTGTGACCGGCGGCGGGCGCGGTATTGGCCGGGCTATTTGCCTGGCATTGGCAAAAGCGGGGGTTGACCTG
>NZ_JACJKP010000512.1 GCF_016901605.1 Gemmiger formicilis | reverse complement strand
TTTTTATTGGATTTTTTCGGATCTTCCTCGCAAAAAGGGGCGGCCCACGCTGCTGCCATCTTACGGGGTAAAAGGTTGAGCTTTCTTTGCCTTGTTTTTTTGGTAACGGCAAGGCAAAGAAACTCCAACCTTTCACCCGGAAAGCAGCAATGGAGGGAATTTCCATTCCTTGCCGTTACCAAAGAAACAAGGCAAAGAAACTCCAACCTTTCCCCCGGGAAGCAGCAATGGGGGGAATTTCCATTCCTTGCCGTTACCAAAAAAACAAGGCAAAGAAAGCTCAACCTTTTACCCCGTAAGATGGCAGCAGCGTGGGCCGCCCCTTTTTGCGAGGAAGATCCGAAAAAATCCAATAAAAA
>NZ_JACJKP010000511.1 GCF_016901605.1 Gemmiger formicilis | reverse complement strand
CTGTCGCCCAGGAATTAAATGAAATTAAACTGAATAAGAGCCTGGCGGCCGCAAAGCAAGCGCTGAAGCTTACTGCAGGGGGAAGTGCGGATCAACTGCTTTAATGGGCTCACGATACATGGCAGCAAGGGAACGCTGTCCGAAAAGGATTTCATTTCTTCCCGCTGCTATACGCTGCTGTCGTATCTTGCGGTGACGGCTGGGAACCGGGCAACGGCAAATCAGCTTGCACTGATCCTGTGGCCGGATGAGTCCTGTGAGATCCCGATGAAATCCGTGCGGAACATTGCTTACAGGCTTAGATCGCTGCTTGGCTATGTTGGGCTGGAGGATTTGGTGGTCTATGCCAACGGCATATTCAG
>NZ_JACJKP010000510.1 GCF_016901605.1 Gemmiger formicilis | reverse complement strand
AACTGCGTACACAGTACACCACATAACGCTGGCTGTTGCCGCCCAGCGGGTGGCAGGTTACCAGGGTCAGCAGATCGCGCCCGGGCTGAATCAGCAGTGCATCCACGTCGGTAGGATCGATAATGCGCAGTTCCTCTACGGTATAGGTCAGTGTTTCCCGGAAATTTTGCACATATACGGTATCGCCGATCTGCAGGCGTTCAACCTCCCGCAGCATGGGGGCTTTATAATAGCCCCGGTGGGCTGCCAGTACGCAGTTGGTGTTTTCACCGCCGATGGGGTATGAGGTCTGGGTCAGGTGTGCAGCGCCCTGTTTCAGGTGTTCTTCATTGGCACCCAGTACAATAGGCAGTTCCAGATCCA
>NZ_JACJKP010000052.1 GCF_016901605.1 Gemmiger formicilis | reverse complement strand
GCGGCAAAGCGCAAGCTTCGGAAGGTACGGTTGGCGAAGATTTCAGAATCTGCTGCCACAGTCCCTCCAGCAGCTGCGCAAAGCGCTCGGGCTGGCCTGCATGGGCCAGTTCCGAAAGCTGCGAAACAAGGTTTTTGCCCTCCACAAAGGGCATGGTCAACCGGCCATCCGCGTACGTGCACGGCACCGTCCGGACACCGCAAGCTTGCAGCGCCTGCTGGGTCTCGCACAGATGCTGCAGGGTTTCCTGCCCTTCGGGCGCAATGGGGGTCTTGGTCACCCGATGATTCTCATGAATCGCCGTGACAAAGCCATCTTTGGAACCTCGGTCGGTGGAGAGTGCCGCAAACAGGGTGTCGTCAAACACGGCGTCCCCCTTGTGAGCCTCCACCAAAAAGTCATTGGCAAAAAACGGCAACATCCTGTTGCGCAGAATCTCGTCCCAAAGCTTGTCCTCGGCAGCCACCAATGTTTTAGTGCTGTCATAGTACGGAATCACCCGGTCACGCAGACCATCGGTGGGTTGATAGGCATCGGTGTAAATGGCCTGGGGCAGGCGCGCATCCGGCATGGGATAATAGAATTTCATAGACGACAGCCCCACATTTTCCAGCAGAGCCTGTATTCCGGCGCGGCTGAACCCGGTGGGATCCTCCAGCCCTGCAAAGGGAGCCTGCGTCTTTTCTGCCGGCACACCACAAAAATATTTCAATCCAAAACGATTCTGAACCACCAGCAGCATTTTACCGCCCGGTGCCAACAGTTCCCGTGCTGCTTGCAGGAAGGGGCCGACCCGTTTGCCAGCACTGATCTGCAGCTGTGGCACCACAACCACATCGGCCTGCACCTCCGGCCGGAAGGCCGGAAAATGACCGATCTGCAACGTAAAATTATCGTATGCTGCACAGTTCTGGGCCAGGCTCTCCCCGTGCAGGGGATTTTGTTCGATGACAATGACTCGGGCACAGCGCTGGCACAGCAGTTCCGCCAGCGGAGAAGCCCCCAGCAGTACCACTGTGCAGTCCGGACCGAAGTCATACCAATTCAGCAGAGAGCTGCGCATAGGGGTATGAAGGCAGAATTCCCGCCAGGCATCCCGGACCGCCGCTTCATTGGCAGCGTGCTGTCTGGCTCGCACCGGGGTTTCGCAGTAGGTAGACAATGTTTCCTGTGAGCCGTTCCAGTCATCAGAGAGCTCCAACGCATCAAAGCCACTGAGATCGGCGCGGCGCATCTCTTCAAAGATGGCACCGGCCGTCTCGGTCCGCAGCGGAAGATTTGGGTCGTACAGTACCCGGAAATACCGCTGCAACCAATCGGTGATCTGCTGCTGGCAGGTGTGGGCATACTCTATCACCGCTTGACTGCGGTGATCGGGCGCAAACAGCGGCATCCCGTTTTCATCTAACGCGGCCAGCGATCCCTCATCGGAGGTCATGAACAATTCCAGTCGTTTGAACTGATGCTGGAAATAATCGGCATCTGCCCCGAGGAACGACTCGATTGGTACGGCAGCGCGGTCAGCCGTTGCCGTGCTGGCAAAATACAGTCCCTGGAGTGTAAAGGGCGTAAAGCTGCTCAGCCCCTTCTGGCTGGTTCCCGAAGAAACAAAATCATAAAAGGCATACCGCCCCCCCATCTGCAGCCCCAGCTGCCCCATATAGTGGTAGTACCCCTGCCGGGCCAGCTTGGCACGGTCGAAGATTGCCTGTTGGTGGCGCCACACATAGCGGTAGATTTCCTGTGAATCCTGAGCTGTCGGCGGCTGAATCTCCTGGGCGGGCAAATCGAATTTTTGCTGCATCATGACATCCGGCGGCAGCATCCGGCTACTGTCAACAATAGCATTGATGGCCGCTTCGTTATCCATATTGCACAGCGTTGCGGCTCGGCGGGACGTATAAAAGTACTTGCCTTCCGGCAGCGACAAATTTGGGAAAGCCGCACAAAAATCCTCATACCAGCGCAACATCGGAGCCCCATCCCGCGCGGCAAACAAGATGCCATCACAGGGATTCCGGGTCAACGCGTCCGTGAACCAATGCAGGAACCCGGCGACCAGCGGGGCAAAGTAAAGTGCCGACAGCTGAACCGCATCCGGGTGGAACCCGCCAGCATCTATATGCAGCCGGAACGGAGAGGAAAACGCCTTGGCGATGCCCATACCCAGCAGGCCGCGTTCATTAAGGTTCTGCAGTCCAGTCATCGTCTCCTGCAGGCCGCAGCGCTGCAGGCACAGTTCCTGGGATGCCACCAGTCCGTAATCAATCCCGGCCAGTTCGGCGCAGACGCCATCGTAGATGTGGTGATCACCAATGTGCAAAATCCGGCCGGTCGCCTGCTTGCGCAACTCGGCAAAAAGGCCGTTCAGTTTGAGACATTTTTTCTCGCAGGACACGAGCAGCGCATCGTAGCCGGTAAAACCTTCGCGTGCCAACAACGGCGCCAGCACCGAACCGGGCAGATACATATCGGTGGTCAGGATGACCCTCTTGCCCTGGTCAATGGCATAGCGGAAGATTTCCGCCATATCGGCACGTGCCCTCAACACCTGAGATTCCACTTCGAGCTCCAGCGCTTTAAGCGCCTCGGCCTGTTCAGGGGCCAGATGGTAACGGTCCCGGTACATTCGGTAGATTTCGTCCAGGTCCGGATTGTCCAGACCGCTATCCAGCTGCGCCGCCTGCCGGCAGGTCGGGAAATCCTCCCCCGGCAGCCCGCGTTGTAAGGCCTTTCGCTCGACCATGGCAAATACGTCCCCCGGCGTCAGCGTGCAGCGCTGCAACAGGGTATCAAAAATATCAAAACTGATGGTATCGTGTGCATCGATGGCCTCACGCAGTTCCGCGGCAGTCAACGCAAAAGACGCTTCCCGCTGCGCTTCTGCGCGGTCGAGCGCCGCGGCCAGGTCCACCCCTTCCGGGGTCCAAAGCTCCCAGCCTGCCTGAGTACAAAGTTTGCGCAGTGCCGCAAACTCCGCCCGGTATGCGATGAGCTGCCGTGCAATGATCAGGCCGCGACAGCCGCCGGTACGCAGTTGGTCGACCGACAGGCACTCCCCTTGCGGCCGATCTCCCACGGGGTCACACAAACCCAACAGGGTCGCCTGCGGGTAACGTACCTGCCATATTGCCAGGGGCCCCTCCCCTACGACCGCGATGGGCGCGGCCGGGTGCTGTGCTAAAAATGTCTCTAATACACTCATACTTTTCCTAACACGGTTATCAATCATCAACGGATGGCTTCGATCCAGAGCGGAAGATAGCCCATATAGCCGTAGTTGATGCTATAGTGGGTACGGCAGCAGGCTTCGCGAAAACCGCAGGCTCGGATGGTATCCAGCACATCCCAGCCGAAAACTTTCCATACCAGCGAAAGCTCGCGTTCCTGTATATCGGGATCACGATACCACAGCCCGCTTTCCGAGAAAGGCTCACCATCTCGTCGGACCGTGCGATCCACGGTCTGCAGGGCGTTGGCATCGAACAGCGTGTGCAGCAACAGTTTTCCGCCGGGTTGCAGCACACGCGCCGCCTCTTTCAAGGCCGGAATCGGGTCTTCCAACGTCTCCAGGAAATCATAGGAGGCTACCATCCGCAGACTGGCATCGCCATAGGGCAAATGTTCTGTGTTGAGTTTGCCGTTTTCTTTGTTGCTCTGCCCTGCGGTGCGCTGCCAGTACAGATTAACCCGTTCTCCCAGCAGATGGAACAGCCAGTTTCGCTCATTGGGACCGCGTTCCAAGACCAGGCTTTTGCCGTCGCGTCCTTCCTGCGCCAGACGGCCCACCCAAAACCGCACCCGGGCATTGCCCTGGCAGTCCGGGCAGACCACCTGCTCCAGCCAGTTGACATCTCCGTCCTGCATCTGAATCAGGAAATCCTGCTCCTTATCGCAGAGGACACAGCGCCCGTGCAAGCGCACCAACTGGTTGGGTGCACGACGGACAATCTCTTTGGCAAACCACTCAAAGTTACGCAACGGGAGCCATTCGTGATAAACCCTTTCAAAATCTTCCTTGCTTTTCAGGCTGCATTCCCGGGGTTCGCGTTCCTCCGGCGTGAAAAAGTTTTCTGCTGCCAGATGCAGTGCATCTTCTGCTTCCACGCCTGCGTGATACACTGCAGGTTCCATCAGGTGATCTGTCGGCATAATGCCTCCTATACTCTTATTCTCTCATATCCTGGCGCAGCAGTTTTTCTGCCGCTGCCGTGGTAAATCCGGACTCGATGAACTGCTTGCCTTTATCGGACATTTCGCGCAGCGCATCGAAATCCTCATACAAATCGCAGATGCGTTTGGCCATAGCCTGGGCATCCTCTTCAATGGCAAAGACGCCATTGTCGCACACAAGGCCCTCAGCACCGATAGGGGTGGTAACCAGCGGAATCTGGTAATAGGCAGACTCGATGACCTTGCCCTTGACACCAGCACCGTAGCGCAGCGGAACCACCGCCATGCGGCAGGTACGATACATCTTTTCCAGGTCTTCGTCCGGCATGAACCCGGTCACAATGATATGCTCGTTAGCCAGGGCTAGAATATCATCCGGAACACGGGAACCGATCACATACCATTTGATATCGGGATACCGCTGCAGTACCGTGGGGAACACTTCCTTGGCAAACCACCGCACAGCATCGCCGTTGGGGCGGTGTGCAAATCCACCAACAAACATCAGGTCCTTGCGGGTGGAGAAGTCCTTGTTGATCCCGGTAGGCAGGTCGTCATAGACATAGACCGGGATATTGCGGATAGGCTTATTGGGGAAGGCTTTCTGCATGATGCCCTGCTCATAAGAACCTACCACATGGCCCACATCACATTTGTCGAACAGTTCGTACTCGATCTTCTTCCACTTTTGAGAAGACTCCAGCATGGCGGGATCGCCGGTGATCTTATATTCGCGCATTTCTCGGATGTGCGCCAGGTCATGGGCAAAGTAGAATATCTGTGCACGACTGTACTGACGTACAAGATCAATGTACTTGATAGAAATATGGGGTCGCTGCAGGTAGACATATTCAAAGTTAGGCAAATTTTCCATCAACCAGTATTCTTTGTTCAGGTAGTAGAAATCTCCGTACAATACATGGATGCCCAACTGCTGCAGCTCAGTGGTATAGGGCTGCGGGCTGGCGAAGTTGTCCCCGATGAAGGTGACTTCCAGCCCCATCTTCACAAAGGTTTTCATGTACATATAGGTGCACTTGCCGCCCGCGTCCTTATCGTAGTTGGGCACATAATGGTCTACGACCAGAATGTGCTTGCGGAAGCGGCTGCGGCCCTTGGCCTGGAATACATGGGTTCCGTTGGGATAGTTTTCCTTTTCAAGGACATCCTTCCACTTTTCGCAGAATTTTTCCCGGTTGGCTACCTGATAGGCTTTCTGGCCCGAGGAGAGGTCGGTGCCGTTGGAAACCCCCTCAAAGTGCACCACGACGGACAGCGGCTGATACAGTACCTTCTTGCCGTGCTTACGCACCTCAAAGGCTAGGTCGGTATCCTCATAGTAGGCCGGAGCAAACCGTTCGTCAAAGCCGCCGATTTCCCTCCAGAGGTCGGCACGGATCATGATGGCAGCACCGGAGATATAGTCCACTTCGCGGACATAGTTGTACTCGCAGTCCAGCGGGTCTTTGCGGTGGCCGTAGTTCCAGGCGCTGGCATCATTCCAGACGATGCCACCGGCTTCCTGCAGGTAACCGTCAGGGTAGATCAGCTTGGACCCCACCATACCGGCTTCGGGCTCACGCTCCATCAGCGCCACCAGCGGTGCCAGCCAATCAGGCTGTACCTGGGTATCGTTATTGAGGAAGAGGATGTAGTCACCGCGGGCCTGCTCTGCTGCATGGTTACAGTTGCGCAGGAACCGCAGGTTCTTTTCGTTATGAATCACCGTAATGCCGGTGACATACTTTTCCAGCTCGTGCACTCGATCAGTCGAGCAGTCATCGGCAATCAGGATCTCATACGGCACATCGCCGGAATTCTGGACAATGGACTTGATGCAGTTGTAAGTATAGCCAAACTGGTTGTAAACCGGGATGACGACAGAAACGATCGGCTTTTCAAAAACCGGTACTGTCAGTACGTCGACTTCAGCACCATCGGCTACCGCAGGCAGCAACATAGGCTTTTGGGTAATGACAACCGCCTGTTCGAGATTTTGAGCCATCACCTTACGAATGCTGAAAGCCTGCGCCGATGTCAGCTCCAACGCAGGAGCACCAAGTGCCATGCAGAACGGATCATTGAAAACTTCCGCAATAAAGGAGCCGACCAGTGTAACATTTTCGGTCTTGGCCATCTGTTCCGAAGTAACACGATACTTGGACATATCTTGCAGCATAGTAAAAGGCGTTGCCACCAGGGCGAAGTCCATGTCATAGCGCAGGGGCGCAAAGGCGTCTTCCAGTTCGTCATCGCCGATGTGCAGGATCCTCTTGTCGCCTTCCACTTCCCGCACATGACGCAAGATCATATCCATCTTACCACGGCTTGCATCGCGTGCCAGGATGGTAGCCCCCCCCCGATAGCCTTCCCGGTACAGAATTTCTTCGATCTGTTCAGACAAAAGCGCTACATCTGAAACAATGTATACTTTCTTGCCCTGTGCTACCAGCCGATTGAGCAGATCGATCATTGTGTGGCGCCCAACGGTTAATTTTTCCGACAGTTCCACTTCCAGGTTCTTGAGAGCATTTTTCTGCTCTTCCTTCAAATTGAGGCGCGCCGCAATCTTTTCGTACACAAGGTCTATGCGGATCTGCTGCAGATTTCCATAACAACGCAGATCACTTATATCTTCCGGTACAATGCCGCGTTCTTGTGCCGCCTTGCCCAGTTCACGGTAAAAAGACGGCGAATCCGGCAGTCTGCAAGCCACAAGCGTATTCATATAATCGAAGGAGATCACATCATATGCGGCTGCACGCTGTTCCAGCTTTCCCAATGTGGTATGCAGGTAATCTGCCTTTTGAGCAAAGACAGCCTGCTGCATGGCCGACATCGACTTACCGTAAAAATCATACACTTCAATCCGCTGTGCTGAGCAGAAAGAGCGAATACGTTGAAAAATAGCCTGAGTGGAAGTCATCTGCGCTGCAATGATGATGGTGTCAATACCAAAGTTAGCTGCATCCTCCAGCGTAAGGACCAGCTTTCCATCGATATAGCATCCCGCCCGCTTGTCATCAATCAGACAGAGAACCGGATAATCCGGGTAGGTTTCCAGAATTGCTTTTGCATTGGCCGCCACGCCATACAGAGCAATGCGGCGATTTGCCAACGCCGGGGCCCATTGTGCAAAATTCTGCACACGATATTCCTTTTCTGTCATATTTGAAACCTCCAAGTTTATTATTTCAACGGACACACGGCAGGGAACCATGTCATTGAATGCTGCAACTCGTCAGGAACAGCCAGTCTCCGTCATCGTTGTTATTCTGACCATTCCCACAGGCCAAGCGAACCCAGATAGCCTGGTCCTCATACTCCGACAGATCAACCGAGAAGTTCTGAGACTGCTCACTGCTGGGAATCTGCAGGGTAGATTCCGTCAGTTGCGTCTGCGTATTGGCATCAAAAATCTGTACTCGCAGGCTGCATCCGTCCGAAACAGGCTGCACTGCCGCGAAGATTTCTGCTGCAAAAACCAGTGACTGCCCAGCTGAAGGCTTACATGCAAACGCAAGCGCTGTGTTGGGCGTCAGGAAAATACTGGTGCCCGTCGCTTCGTCCTGTACCACACCGCAGTTAGTTTGCCAGGGAATCTCCTGCTTGTCTACAGCGAGCTGGCCTTCAAAGGTCAGCCGGTCCTGCTGTTCCACAAAAGCAGTCCCCGCCTGCACATTATCGGACGTCAGCTGCAGTGCTTCCATTCCAGTCTGTTCGACGGCCGCAGCCGACGACTGGGACACGATTTTCCGATAGGTCATGTGAACCAGGTCCGCGACACAGACGACCACCAGAAGCAAAAGAATCCAGTTTACGAGAGAATGCTTTTTTTCTACCAAAGCAAATTCCTCCTTTAAATCACAAATCATTCGATTTCACAATGCATTTTTCCCAGCAGCTGAACCTTGAGCCGCCACCACAGAACCCATTTATAGGACTGCGCATAATATTGGGCTCGAGCCCGACTCAAATCAGAAAAACTGATTTCGGACGCCTGGCTTTCCTTATGAAAAATTTCCGTCGTTTCCAGATATTTCTGCCGCAAGCCATGGCGCATACACATCAAATACAGGATGGTTTCCTCGTAATACAAAAAGGTTTTTTCAAAAAAGCCTTTATAATGTCGGAAAAAATCCGGGGTAAAGAGCAATGAACAGCCATTCAGCATCTTGATTCGTTTGCTTTTGTCCAGCTCAAAATCAAAACAGGCACCGTCCAGGCGGGAGCGGAAATTGACGAAATTTATAAAGCAATTTTTCCAGTCCAGATATTCCCCGAACCGATTCTGCTCCTTATTGCCCGGCAGCAAAATTTTGCTGCCCAAGATTCCCACCCCTGGCTCATAAGCTTCGAGCAGTTTGGTGATGTAGCCCGGATCAGTCAAAATGGTATCATTGTTGACGACCAGTACAAAATCCGCCTTTTGAGTTCTCCTTGCATAGGTAATTCCCAGATTATTACCCCGCGCAAACCCCACATTTTTTGGAGAACGCAGCAGCGTAATCCCTGGCTCCGCCTCAAAATGCTGCTGTAAGCGCGCGTACACATCATCGGGGGAACCGTTATCCACAACAACTACATCGTAGGGTCCGCCTTCCAGTTCACGGATGCTCTGCACACATTCCACCGTATCTGCATCATTGAGATAGTTGAGGACCACAATGGCGACTTTAGCCTTTTTCTGCATCGTCATACCACTCCTTCACCAGATCTTCAGCCGATACAATGGGGTTATCGGTGCGTGATGTCAACTGCGCAGCAATCGCCTGATATGCATAGGTAGGGGTAACTACAACCAGGTCCGCCGGTGGCAGTGATTCTTTCATGGAATAAACGGGAAAGGGATACATATTGTTTGCCACAGCCTGGTCGATGGCATAAGCGATTGTGACAGGGCCTTCTGTGAGTTCCGCGGCAAACTGACGGCCCATCACTCCCATTCCGTAGATCGCCACTGTCTTCACATTTTTTTTGGTTGCCAGCCAGTCTCCCAGCGCCTTTCCTTTCCGACACAGAATCAGCCAGCGGTCCAACGTATAAAAATAACTGCTGAACATCGTGATGCGCCGCTCTTTGTTTTTCGCTACCTGCAAGGCAAATTTCCACATTGCCCAAAAGCAAAACGCAGCGCCGCAAATCCCCCCGAGCAGAGCCGCAAACAGATAAAACATTTCTTTTCCTTTCTTAACTGTATCACCGCATTCGCTCTGCACGCACGGGCCGTAACCAAACAATGGTATTTTCTGCCAGGCCAAACCGTTTACACAGATCTGTACGAATGGTCTGATAGGTTTTTTCATTCAGTACCGCTACCACGATATAGTCAAACTCACAGCACCGTAAATCTTCCACTGGTCGGACCAGATCCCCACAGGCCCGACAAGCCTGGTCATTCTGATCCACCCAGACTACAATGTCGTAACATGCCGTCAAACGGATCAATTGTTGATAAGAGCGTCCTACCTCCCCGGCACCATACAGTACGATGCGAGAGCCCACAGGAATTTGATCCATCCGGAAATAAAACACCGGAACAACAACGGGGCAATTGGCAACAATTTTACGGTTCAGACCATACAAAATCATCCGATCGGTAAAGGCCAATAATTGCTTGCGCAGAGTTTCCGCCTCGGCGAAGATTCCAACTTCTTCGTACAAAAAAAGATACCACGCATTGATTTGTGCATAGTATCGCCGATTAGCACTATGCATGATCGAGCCTGCATGCTGACGATAATGATAAAAGCAACCTTCTGTAAAGCATACACACCGCGAATGTAAAATTGTAAGAAAGACACAGGCGCGATCTTCCGCATATTGTACTTCATCCGGTTCTTTCATCAAAACTCTTTTCAACAAATCGCTTGTGGTAAGCTGTATGCAAAGTGACCCAAACAATGCGGCTTCTCCGTTATCCTGCAAAAAGATTAGGTTATCCCGCAGAAAACGCTGTTCTTCCTCGGTGCGATATACACCCTTGGGCATCGCATCGCATTGCCGGACGGATTTTTCTCCACTTTCTTTCCAGTAGCCGCACCGAACAACATCTGCACCATGCTCCTGCGCCAACGCCATCAAAGACTCGCACATATCCGGCTCCACCCAGTCATCGCTGTCCACAAACTGAACATACGCCCCGGTGGCCACCCGCAGACCGGCCTTTCGCGCACTGGTGTTACCGCCGTTTTTCTTGTGAATCACCTTAATGCGGGCATCCTTTTGAGCATAATCGTCGCAAATTTGCCCAGAACCGTCGGTAGAACCATCGTCCACAAGCAAAATTTCCAGATGCGGATATGTCTGGTTCACCAGACTGTCGATGCATTCTGCCAAGTAAGGCTCCACGTTATAAACCGGTACAATAATACTGATCAGTGGCTTTTCCATCGCTTTTCCCCTTTCCCAAAACGTATCTCATCCATAATCAGCACTGCACTGTACGGTCTTTACCGGCACCGAAACGTACAAACTGTAGTGTGTCCTTCTTGGTGTTCACCAGCAGCACATCCCACAGTTCCTGCGTCACATGGTTTTGCAGGCGCGGCGATGTGACACTGTTGTCGGGCTTTTTATCGGGGAAATATTCCATCTTGGCACAGCCGATGGATACAATGGGAATACCATGGTTGGTATCTACCTGGTCGCAATGGTTATGACCATGAATCAGGGCCAATACCTTACAGTTTGCCTGGCTGCCCCGATATTCCACCAACAACTCTACCAGTTTCGTACCATTCCTGATATCCTTACTCCAATAATGCATTTCGGGCAATGCCGGGCAATGGCTGAACACCAGCACCCGCCACCCGGCCGGAGTTGCCTCCAGTGTCTGCCGTACCCAGGTCAGTTCTTCATCGGGATACCCATACCGCGGATTAGCCCGATAATCATGGCTGAACAAAACCAGCATGCGCAGATTATGTTCCGGTACATCATAATAATACCAGAATGTATCCGGCTGACGCACTGCAGACGGGGGCAGCACATCTTTATACAGAACATCCTGCTCCTGCTCCGGCGTCATAGGATTGCGATTCCCGCTGAAATACGCAGAATCATGGTTACCAGGCACCACCAGCAACGGTTTCCCCAGTGCCTGCAGGTCCTGCAGGCAACGGCGGGTCATAATCGCCGTTTCTCTGGCAGGCAACACGCCATCCGTCAAATCGCCCAAATGGACAACGCCGTCCAGCGGCGCCTTATGGTTTACCGCAGTCAGGTTGGTCACCGTATCCCGCCAGAAACTATTGGTGGTGTAATGGCTGTCCGCCATGAGCGCCAACTTGACGCAGCCGGTTGCTGCACGCACCTTCCACGCCGTATTGGCAATCTCATAGGCAAAGCAACGGCGCACTTTGGCCGTGGCCTGCTCCGGTGCCAAGAAACGCAGGATTCCATCTGCACGGGCTGCCTCACTGGCCGGGATGTCTTTGCCATCCAAGCGGCGCAGGCAGACGCGGAAGAAGCAATCTTTCTCAAACGTGTACGTTTCCTGAGAGAAGTTCGCTTCGTCATAGTCCCGGTTATAGGTAACCCACGCTGCATCCCGGTCATAGCTGTAGGAATAGATCAGTTCCGGCGGAACCGCATCATTGTAAGTAGCCACCGCAAAGGCATAGCGCCGATCCAACAGCGTCAGGGTGCTTCCTGCTGGTGCTCGGCTGACGATGAGAGTAGTCATACGTGCCGGGTGACCGGTACCGTAACCACCATTGCGCATATCAATGGCGGTTTCTGCCTGCAGAAAAAGGGGCTGACGCTTATTCTTATTTTCGTATAACGGGCAATACAGTTCCGGCTGGTTGACAATGATGTCGGTTACAAAATGCTTTTCCAGTTCCGCCAGATCATAAGGCGTTCCCCGCGGCGGATAAGGATAAAACGGTTCCGCACTGTTCCACGCACGGATAGGAGCCTGGGTCCAATAACGCAGTTTATCCTCATCCAGATAATCCACATTGCAGTGAAGTGCGTCTGCCTGGGTAGACGCTTCCAGACCGCAGCAGTCTGTCAGTTTACTGGCCAGAATCCCTGTCTGGACGGTCGGGTCCAGTTGCTTGATCCTGCGGACAGAATCAGGGTTAAAAGAAGAATAGACAATATAATCCGACAGACCTTTTTCAGCAGCCAATGCCAGAATTTTTTCTTCCATTCCTTCATAGGGTACGTTGCTGTTTTTCAGCTCGATATTAATGAGCAACCCACGCTCACGGCAAACGGGTGCCAACAGATCAAACACTTCCGCCATGGTAGGGATCTGTTCAGTCCATCCCTCAGGCCCTGCAATACGCAGTGCTTTCAGCTGTTCCAGCGTAAAATCCTTGACCATACCACGACCGTCGGTGGTGCGGTTTACCCACTCATCATGGATCACCACCAGTTCTCCGTCCGCGGTCAGCTGAATATCCAGTTCAATCCCTGCAATATCATAGCGGCAGGCTTCTTCAAAAGCCAGCAGTGTATTCTCCGGATAACGGGTACAACACCCGCGATGCGCCCAAACGCGTACCATAATTAAGTCCTTTCCCACACGCCTCGCAAATTTTCTGCAACTGCATGTATCAACTCATTTTTCAGGAAATCAAGGTCTCCGGCAGCATGATTCTTCGTTCGCCAGCCCCTTCTCTTTTTTCACTTTATAGCGTCACATTTACGATTCTTCAAGCATTTTTTATAGGCTTTTCTGTATCGTCATACCCCATAGCGCTATAACTCGATAATACTATAGCACACGAGCGTCGTATTTTCAAATACATTTGCCCTTTTTTAGATTGTTTTGCATGATTTACCCGGCGCGTTTCAGGCTTTGACAATAGTAAAAACTCCCTCCACTCTGCCAAAAAATACCGCATGATTTTTTACAAACAAAAAGGCACTGCGACTATTGCCGCAGTGCTTTTTCACCTTTTACTTTTCACTTTGTTCTGCCAGAAAATTCCGGATTTCTTCATCCATCTCTCCAGCAATATCCCCGCCGGCCAGCCACACCTTGCCGAACCGGCAGGTCATGGCCATGCACTCTGCCATATGCCAACGTGGCTTCCAGCCGAAGGTGGATTTCAATAGGCTGCAATCCAGCTTCAGAAAGTTTGCCTCATGCGGGGCATTCGCCTCGGCGCGGTTTTCCCACCGGGCGTCCTCTCCCCAGGTGCGGCAAAACAGATCCACCAGTTCCCCGGTGGTCAGGCAGTCACACTCGTCGGGGCCCACATTGTAGTACCCCTGGAAGCGTCCGTCCTCGTACTGTTTTTGGGCAATCATCAGATAAACCGCCAGCGGCTCCAATACATGCTGGTAAGGCCGAGTGGAATGAGGGTTGCGCACCGCAATGGGCTGTCCCTTTTCCACCGCCCGCAGGCAGTCGGGAATGATGCGGTCCACCGCAAAATCACCACCGCCGATCACATTGCCGGCACGCGCCGTGGAGATTGCCACGCTGCCGTCCGCAAAGAAGCTGCTCTTGTAACTGTGAGTCACAAGTTCCGAACAGCTCTTGCTGTTGGAATAGGGGTCGAACCCATCCAGGGGCTCATCTTCCCGGTAGCCCCAGCACCATTCCCGGTTCTGGTAGACTTTATCGGTGGTCACATTCAGCACCGAGCGGGGTGCCCAGCCCTCTGCCTTGGCGCGGCGCACACATTCCAGCAGGTGCACTGTCCCCATGACATTGGTTTCGTAGGTCCCCAGGGGATCTCGATAGCTCTCCCGCACGATGGGCTGTGCCGCCAGATGCAGCACGATCTCCGGTCTTGCCTGGGAAAAAGCCTGCCACAAAGTGGCAAAATCTCGGATATCGCCGCGCACATCGGTCATATGGGGGGCCAGATCGGCATGGGAAAACAGGTCGGGCGCAGTCGGCGGGTCCAGGCTGTAGCCCGTTACGATTGCACCGGCGCCAATCAGCATCCTGCAAAGCCAGCTTCCCTTGAAGCCTGTGTGTCCGGTCACAAAAATCCGTTTTCTTTGATAAAAACGCAAATCCATGGGTATTTCCTCACTCCTGAACAAGATCAGCCGTAAAATAGATCATTTTCCCAGCCAGTCCACCATCCCATTCGTGCTGTTCCACATTGGTATAGCAGTCAGGAATCATCTCGCGGGCCTGTTCCAGCGTCGGAGTATCCTCCTCATAGGTAGGGGACCAGGTAATCACAGCCTGCTCTCGCAGTACGCCGGCCGCCTGTGCTGCTTCCACAGAATTGCCCTGTCCTGTGGAAGTTTCGTACTCCCGGACAGGAACTGTTGTATCCCCCGCCTGCGGGCGGAAAATCCGTTCCTCATAATCCCAGTGCAGATTTGTCAGATAGAACCAGCCATCACGGTCCAGCACCACAAAATCATAGTTGGCGGGGTCATATTGCGTAAAGATCGTCTGCAGTCCGCGGCGCAGGTAGCTGTACTGGTAGTTGTACACCATATAATCGCCCATATGCCGGCCATCCACCTGACTGACACGCGCCATCGTGATCCCGCCGGTATCCACATCCGGGAACCACCACTTCATGACAGGATCAATGCAGAAATATCCCTGCACTGCGAGCAAAAGAGCCAGGATTGTATTTCCAACCTGCTGAACCCGCGCATGAAACGTCTGCGCCAGCAACATCACCGCACAGAAAGCCAGAATCAGTTCAGTTACCATGCTGTAGCGCGGCAGCGTATAGGTAACGGCCAGGCAGGAGAAAAACAGATACATAATACCGCCTGCTACGGCTCCCAGCATCAGAATCACCGATTCCGGGTCCAATGCGGGCATCCGGCGCACACGGCGCCATACCAGGCAAATCAGTACAATCAGCAGCAACAGCCAGTCAAAATTGACAAAGACCAGTTCTTCCAGCTTGTACAGGCTGTAAGACCATGACCATCCCACATACCCCAGGTGTGTAGCGGAATGGTTTTGGAAAACCGTACGCAGGTCAAACCAGGACAGCGCCGGGTTGAACAGATAGGCAATGATTCCCAGGCCCATGCACAGTCCAGTCACGCAGAACAGGCCAATCCGAGGGGTTTTCAGCACAGCCCACAACCGTTTGCCTGCGCCGTTTTCGCTGCGGGCACGGAATTCTCCCACCAGCGCCCCCACAAAAAAGCCAAAAACCAGTACGATGCCAAATTCTTTACTGGTGACAGTCAGCACACAGGTAAAAAGCATCAACAGGTAATAACGGCGGCTGTACGCCCAAATCACACAAATAAAAAAGGAAGACAGCCCCACTTCCAGACTGGGATAGGAAACCATCCCCAAATACATGGGGCTGCACCCGAAAGCCAGGGCGCCAAGGAATGCAACGCTTTGCTTGCACCCGGTATGGCGGCGCAGCAAATCATACACGCCACCGGCTGCTGCCAAAGATACCGCTGTTTGGAAAACCAAAAAACTGTCGGCG